>CAZQUW010000116.1:0-14890 GCA_964596215.1 uncultured Planctomicrobium sp.
CAGGATTCGTAAGGGGTTAGACCAATCTCAGCAACAGGTTTAGGGAACTCGGAGGCAGCGGGTACGCCAGCGCCCACGACGCACCGTTTGTGGGTGGATGCGGTCGGGGCGTTCCTGGTTTGCCTGGGAGCACAGGTCCGGATTGGCGGGCCGGCGAGATTCTCGGCAGAGGGTGCGGAAATTGCCTTGATGTCGAATTTGTCGCGCTGCCATGCACGCCTGGTGCGCAGCGGGGAAATGTGGGTGCTGGATCCGTTGGGGCCGACGAGCGTCAATGGAGTGCCGGCTACGCAGCATCGGCTGTTGCAGGACGGGGATCTGCTCCGATTGGGGGAGAGCGTCGAGTTACGGTTTCGGTTGCCGTCACCATTAAGTGGTACGGCCCGCCTCGATCTGGAAAGTGGACATCAAACACAACCGGCGTGCGATGGTGTGATCCTGTTTGCCGAAACCTGCGTTATGGGATCAGGGGCACAGGCACACATTGCGAGTCCCGCGGGGAGCGACCAGGTGTTGTTGATTCGCCGCCCGACAGGACTGTGGTGTAAAGCAGCGGCCGGAATTCAGGTTGCGGGTCTCGATCGCGGAACAGAAGTCGCGTTGGAGGCAGGTCCGGTCTACGCGGGGAACGGCTGGTGTCTGCGATTGGAATGAATCACGTCCGGCAGGTGATTTCGTCAGTATTCAGAGTCTGCTGAGCCACTTGTGAAGGCAACCGATGCCGGACGGGGCTTTGTTAAAGCTTAGAGATGGGGTGCCACGGGCTCAGCCAGTGCTTTTTGCGAGTCACACGACGGCCGGCACTGACAGAGCCATTGGCACCCAGGCCTGAAATCTAACGTTGACTCAGCACTACAAGTGATCAATACCATGAAATTCACCTTCCAGCCCGAATCCCGACCGCTTGCCGGCTACACGCTGAAGCGCGGGATCGCGCGTGGCGGCTTCGGTGAAGTTTACTATGCGCTCAGTGATGCCGGTAAAGAAGTCGCCGTCAAACTGCTGCAGCACAATCTGGATATTGAACTGCGCGGGGTCCAGCAATGTCTCAACCTGCGCCACCCCAATCTGGTCTCGATCTTTGATGTGAAGACAGACGGTGACGGCGACCATTGGGTCGTGATGGAGTACATCAGCGGTCAGACACTGGAACAGGTCCTGCAGACGCACAAGGGGCCGCTGCCGCTCGATCAAATCGAGCGCTGGCTGGTGGGCCTGGCGGCGGGACTGGGGTACCTGCATGACCGCGGCATCGTCCATCGCGACGTGAAGCCGGGGAACATCTTCTGGGATCAGGGCTCGATCAAGCTGGGCGACGTCGGCCTTTCAAAGTTTATGACCCCCAGCCGCCGGAGTGCCCATACCGAAAGTGTGGGGACAGTCTATTACATGGCCCCCGAGGTCAGTTACGGCAAATACGGCTACGAGGTCGACATCTACAGCGTGGGGGTGATGCTCTATGAGATGTTGAGCGGCCAGTTGCCGTTCGACGGCCAGAGCACGGGCGAGATCCTGATGAAGCATCTCTCCGAGCCTCCCAATCTCATGATCGTACCCGCACAATTCCGATCGATGCTGGCGGCTGCGCTCGAAAAAGATCCCAAAAAACGAACAGGCTCGATGGGGAAATTTTTGGCAGACTTCCGGCAGGCGAAGGGGGGGAAACCGATGCCAATGGGCCCGTCTCGCCAATCGGGATTTGCGGCGTACCCGTCATTGCCGACTCCGGGTTATCAGCCTTCCGGCGACACGACCTCGGCTCAACAGGGGCCAGCCGTGGCGGCCGTTCGGGTGAGTGCTTTGGCGACGAGCCTCGCGGACATGCTCAATCGGGATCCCGTGTCAGTCCAAGCCTGGTTGTCGACACTGTCAATCCGTTGCCTGTTTGCGACCGCAATACTGATTGGGATTGTGATCGTTGGCAAGTTGACGAGTGGGATCGCGCTGATCATGTTGGTCGCAGGTTCGATGCTGGCACTGGCGATCCTGGTGCCGGTGGGCTGCCTTGCCCTGCTGGTCTCACCCGATTTGCGACGCCATTTATGGGCTCGCCTGCCGGGGAAAGGCGCCAGGGCTCCAGGTGTTCCGCCCGGGCCCAGATCAATGGATCGAGTTATCGTGCCGCCGGCGCCAGCGTTCGTGCCCGTTCGTCAGGTACAGCCGCCTCGCCCTGCTCCGTCGGCTCCCTTGCCGCCCATTCGTCTCGACGGAATGAGTCAGCGGCTGGCGGAACTCAGTAGTTCATTGAGCTGGGCGGCCCTGTTGTCTGTCGTGTTCGCTGCGGGAACCGGGTATTTGTCGCCGCTGTTTGGGGCCGCGGGCAGCCTGCAGCTGGATATCGGTAAGCTCGGCCTGTTTACCCTGACGACCTTGCTGGCCGTCTGGACCATTCTGATTGTTTCCAAGTTCACATCGGGGACCGGAGTCTCGATTTTTCACCGCAGGTTCGTGAATTTTATTGCGGGAGCGGCGGTCGGCGGTGCCGCCTGGTGGCTCAGCCGCTTATTAATGGTCGACCTGGCCCCGGAGACGATGCATCACGATGCCTTGTTCATGACTCTCGGGCGACAGCCATTGATCTTGGACCATGAGCCCACCTGGCTGGCGTTCTCGCTGTTTTTTGGATTGCTGTTTGTGATTCGACGCTGGTGGTGCCATGTGGATGCCGAGCGTCCGGCCTTGTTCAGCGTGACTTCCGTCGTGCTGACCACCGCAGCGGCCGCGCTCCTCCCCATCGTGTTTTACTTCCGCTGGGACTGGGGTGTGACCTGGGCCGCCGTCATTTCCTGTGTGGCCCAGTTGTCGGCCGTCTGGATTCCCCCTGAGCATCGAGTTCGGCGAAGCTGACGCGAATCTGTCTGAGAGATCGTGTTCGCTGTGACGCAGTCAGAGTCCGCTGGAAATCATCATGGAAATGCAACACGCACCATTTCAGTCGCCGGGGCTGTTCTTACTGTTTGTCCTCTTACTGGGGTTTGGCGTGCTCTTCGCGAGTGTCATTCGTTCGGCTGCGCGTCGTTCGCTGTATCCGTGGGTGGCCATCGCCATGGGGTGTAGCGCCGTGGCGCTGGCGATGCTCGTGTTGGTTGGCTATCGATCCCAGTCGACGCCGCCAGCAGTGATGACCCACCTGGCTGGCGCGGAGGCAGCTCCATTCAGTGCGACCCGGGATGCCAGCCTTGATCAACGCATCTCTGCGATCTCCGGGCACAATGCCGGGCCGTCGATTGAGTCGGCATCACATCAAAACGCTTCCGGTAACAGTGCCGCGCCGGTGCAAGGATTTCGATGGTTTGCCGTACTCGGGATCAGCTGGTTTGCCATGCTGTTGATCAGTGGCGTCTTATTGCTCGTCTTCTTTTTTTCTAGCGCAGGCGTGTTAACCGGCTGGGCCTTCGGGCGTCCCGCGACGGCTGGGGCTGGATCGACTTCCACTGCCGCACGCACCTGTGGCTGGCTGGTCGTTCCCGCGATTTGTCTCGCCCTGCTGGGGGCTCTGGCACAACCGGCCTTGCTGCCCTCCGCGGATCGCGAACTTGTGCGCAAATCAGTCGCGTTCGGTCAACAGCAGGAGCATACCAACAAGGTCTGGCTGGATCTGATGAAGAGTTCGGCGATGCCTGATGCTGAAGTCAAGAATATTCCTGACTGGCTGCAAGACCGGTCGCTGAGCAGCCAGCAGTTCCTGTTGTCGAGCGGCCAGTACAGTACACCACAGGAAGCCGAGAATGAGCTGCTGCCCCATGCCGCGTTTCTGCTGCAACGGGCCTTCCAGGAATCTCATCCCTGGCAGGGGCCGTGGGTGGTCCCGCTGACCCAGGTGCGCGAGCGGGTCGTCGATAAACAGTTCATTGAAAAACGGTCTAAAACGATCGGGAAATTTACCGGCGACATTTACCGGCTGCATATGCGGGTCGATGTCTCACCGGCTGTTTGCGAAACATTCACCGCCAGTTGGAAGTCCCAGATCGTGGCGCATCGTCTGCAGGTATTGGGCGTGCTGTTCGCGTGGCTCGTCGGCGTGTTCTTCGCCGCCTCAATCTATTTTCGCCGAGCCGCCCATCCGGAGAATTTTGTGGGGTGGTGGGGCCAGTTCAAAATCAGTGCGGTAACGATCGGAATGGCGGCTGCAGCGGCTTGGGTGTTGGTGGATATCGTGCGGTAATTCCCAGAAATTCTGCCGGTGAGCGCAGTGCTGTCAGGATTGTGATCGCTTGCCAGGCCAGATCTGTTTGACACACAGTGAACTCCAGCCCGCGGCCCTGACGAGGCACCAGTTTACTGAAAGAAATCGAATCCTAACGGCGAGTCAGTAAACACGACCATCCCAGGGGCCCGGTCGGCCCGTCAGGATCATCGAAGCGAAATGGTCTCAAGTCATCAATGCGGAAGAGTGGTTCAAAGTCGGCCCGTAGTTCGTGCTCGTGCAACCGGGGTGGGCCCCCTTCGCGAGTTTCGTTGGCATTGCCGGTGAGGACCAGAAATTGCGAACCCGTATGAGTTACCTTCTGCAGCGAGTCCAGATAGCCGGGCAGATTCCCCAGTCGCACGCAGTGATAGCAACCGCGGTCGAACACGAAGTCACAGGTCCGGTTGAGATCCGGCAACCGACAAACGTCCGCTACCATCCAATCCACGGTAACGTTTCGTGCAGCCGCAAGTTGTCGCGCTCGTTCAATCGCCAGCGGTGCACCGTCGACGGCCATCACGGGGAAGCCGCGCTCGGCGAGGAACACGGCGTTCGTTCCCGTGCCGCAGCCCATTTCGAACGCGGTGCGTCCGCTGATGAGCCCGTCCTGCAGCACCCGGGTCAATTCGCGCGAAGGAATCCGCAGATCCCACGGTGTATCAGCAGTCTCGTAGCGGCGATTCCACTTGGGATCAATTCCGGACATGGACGGTTCGAGAGGCGGCGACATGGTGGCTTACCGAGCGTCTGGTTGATGGCCGGTGCGCAAAATAAAAGTCGCCGAAATTCAGGCGTCGAGTTACAACGGCCTGAAGTCCGGCGACTTCGAATGCGGCCAGAATCACATGATCTCGTGGATTGGCTGAATCCCCTGATCGACCAGGTATTGGGGCACACCCGACTGATCGAAGACGCGAATGTTCTCGGAATCGATGCCAGCCTTTTTGTAGAGCGTGGCGAAGATTTCCTGGAACTTGACGGGGCGATCCTGGGGGTATTCACCCAGACGATTGGTGCTGCCCACCACCTGGCCGGTGCGCATGCCGCCACCCGCGAGCATCGCGGCGTTGGCTTGCGGCCAGTGATCGCGGCTGTTGTTCTCGTTGATCTTGGGGGTCCGGCCGAATTCGCCCCAGACGACGACCGACACGTCGCGGTCGAGACCCCGTTCGTGCAGATCGGTCACGAGGGCCGACAGGGCCTGATCGAGCAACGGGAACTCTTCCCGCGACTTCGGGTAGTTCATGCCATCGCTGCCATGCCAGTCCCAGCGACTGTAGTTCATCGAGACAAACCGGGCACCCGCTTCGACCAGGCGGCGGGCGATGCAGAAGTTTTCGACCATCTGCGGTGCCCCGTCACGCTGGAATTCCTCGCCACTCTTGCCGTAACGAGCGACGATCCGCGGATCTTCCTTCGACAGATCGAGAGCTTCAGCGAGCTTCGAATCAGTGAGGATGCTCATGGCCTGTTGCGAGTAAACGTCCATGCTGTCCATGGCGCCCTTGGTGTCGGCATCGCGGCGGAAGTTGTCGAACGCCGTGCGCAATTTGGTGCGATCCTGCAGTCGCTCGAGCGAGATCCCCTGCAGAATCATGTTGTCGGCAGTGCTGCGGGCCTTGCGACCCAGCAAGTTGAAGGGGGAGTGGGCCACGCCGACAAAGCCGCCGTCACCGGGTTCACCCCAGGTGCGGTTGCCGGTGGCATACATCAAGGCGAGGTTCGGCGGCACCGCGGGATTGGCGGCACCCTGCAGCTTGGAAATCCAGGCACCGGCAGACGGCCAGCCACCGGGAGGCTGGCGGGCACCCTTCTTGCGCCCCGTCATGCACTGGTAGCCATCGTGGGCTCCATCGGAATCGCTCAGCGAGCGGACAGGAATGAACTTGTCCATCATCTGGGCCATCCGCGGGAAGAGTTCGCAGATCTCAATGCCCGGTACATTCGTGGCGATGGGGGAAAACTCACCGCGAACTTCGCGCGGGGCATTCGTTTTCACATCCCACATATCGAGGTGCGAAGGTCCGCCCGGCAGATACACATTGATGATTGCTTTATGCGAGTACCCCGTCTTCTTGGGGGCGTCGGCGCGCAGCACGTGTGGCAAGGCAATGCCACCCAGTGCCATACCGCCCACGGTGAGGAAGCTGCGGCGCGAAATCCCATCGCAGAATCCATGCGCCGGCGAATGTGCTTTGCCCAGAATTGTCAGCATGTCCAGACTCTCCTCTTATAACCAAAGCGGCGAACGCAGCCTGAGTGTCGCTCTGATAGTTATCGGCCTGCCGATGAAACTTCGCCACCGGCAGTCGACTTTAAAATCAACAGTCATGCATATGTTACAGGGGGAACTGAATTCACGTCAAGCGAAATGACCTCAACCTGCGTTGAGATATTCAGTTACGTAAGATGTTTTACATCGCAATGCGAGTTGCTACCCCAGGTCTTCCGTGTTTCCCTGTGCCTCACTGTGTCAGACTTGGGCTTCAGACCCATGAATCAGACTCGTCATCATCCACGTTATGCTCTACTTGGCGGCCTGTCGGGTCGCACTGATTCCGAATTTGCGTCCGGCGAGGGAGAACGATCCGGCCAGTTTCGATTTGTCCTTGGTCCACAGATAGGCTTCGACGACCTGGATGGCATTGTTGAACTGGACCTGGAGCTTGATCTGATGCGGCAAGCCGCCAATCTGGCCCAGAATGGGGTAGCTCGACTTCGTTTCGGCCGAGAGGAACTTGCCGGTTGCGTTACCCTGCTCGTTCACAGTCAATTCCCATTCGCCGATGAATCGACCGTCGCCGTCCACATTCCAGACCCCCGAGAAATCTTCGGGGCTGATCAAGTCGGTCTTTTTCTTGACCGGGGCGGGGGCGTCGGCGGCGGGCAGTTGCGATCCATCGACGGTGTGCAGTTTGACGATGTCCAGGCAGCGAATGGCACCCTTGTCGGTGAATTCGATGTCGGCGTCGAAGCCTTCGGGGACAATCTGGCCGAGATCAAAGTCGAACTTGAACCCGGGGAAGATCATCACATTGGTGCCGTTGGCCAGGGAAGAATCGCCCCGCCCTTGCTCGTAGGTGACGTAGCGGTCGAGCATCAGCACCGGGGTCGGCTTTTCGGCTTCCCGTTGCTTCCGAAAGCCCCAGCTGACGAGGACCTTGGCCAGGTTCCCGCCATTGGTTTCGACAACCAGGCACGTTCCGTCCAGGTCCCTGGTGAGGGGTTTCAGCTTGGCAACTTGCGGCTGAGTCAATTCGGTCTGCGCCGCCCCGGCTTCGACAATCTGCTTGAGGATGGCGGAATCATGTCGGTCGAAGACGTCAATCGCCGGCAGCGATCGGGCGAGGCAAATGATACCTGTCACGACAAACAGGACCACGCAGGCACGGACAGGCAATCGGAATGCCATTTTCGCTGGAAGATGGAACATCAGCACGCCCTTTATCATGATGGAGGTTACTGGCATGGAGATCGGGGAACAGTAACGGGGTCGATCGTGCGTCGAATTGTAGCGAAATCGAGCTCGATATGACTCGCTCAAGGCATTGCGTCGCGCACACCCGCGCGAAGCGAGCCCCACACGTTCAGAACCGGAATGTGACATTTCTAAATGGCTCTGACACTCTCCAGCAGGTCCACTTTCGTCACGTTTGTGCATTGTGGTATGCTGGGAGTCAGTAATAATTCGTAGAGACTACTTACGAACTGATCAATCAGGTGACGATTCCATGCCGACTTTCGATTCCATAAAACTGTACCGGGCCCTGCTGGCGAGTTCATTGATCCTGCCCCTCTGCCTCATGGGTTGCGCTGACAAGCCGCAGCCTGCGAAACCGGTGGCGTCTGCCAGTGCGGCGGCGCCAGGCAATGACGCGGACGAGTCTGCGGCCGACGGTACCTCCGATTCGGCTCCCGCGAAGGCGAAGCCGAAGTTCGAAGCGGTCACCCTGGGGGCAGACTCCAGTGCGTCGCCCGCGGTCAAGGAAACTTCCGCCGGGACCGAATCGGAGCAGATGGAATCGGTGGTCCATGCCATGCAGCCATTGCAAATCATGCTGGGCAAATGGCGCGGCACGACGAACCAGAAGTTCAAAGGATTCAGTGCGGTCGAAGAGCTGGAATGGATTTGGGACTTCCGGACGAACCGGGGCCAGCCGGCACTGATCGTCAAGTCGGACAAGAGTCCGTACATTCGCGAAGGCCGCCTGACCTACCTGCCCCAGGACCAGCTGTTTCAGTTTACGGTCAAGAATCCGGAAGGTGTGCAGCACGTGCTGCAGGGAAAGTTTGAACGCGAACCAGAGGAATTTACCGGCGACGATAACAAGCCCCAGAGGACATATAAGCTGGTGCTGACCGAAGCCGAACCCGAAGGGGACGAAGCCTGGAAGGTAGCCCTGGATCAGCAGGAAAACAATCGGTACCTGGTGCAGGTTTCCCGCAAGCGCGGCAGCGGCCAGTTCCAGCTGGCAGATACCGTGGGAACGCAGCGACTGGGAACGAGCTTTGCCGCGAGCGATGAAGACTACGGCGAGCGGAAATGCATCATTTCGGGTGGCCTGGGGACATCGACCGTCAGTTACAACGGTAAGACTTACTGGGTGTGCTGTTCCGGTTGCCAGGCAGCCTTTAATGATGATCCCAAACGCTGGCTGGCCAAGATGGAAGAGGCTGATAAGGCCAAGCCCAAGTGATCCACGCCGCGTACTCCATTAAGCCGGAATCCCGATGACCAGAGTGGTCTTTATTTCGTCCGCATCCAATTTTGATACTCGCTATGTCCGGCTGGCCAAATTTGTGGCTGGCCTGGCGTACTTCGGGGCGGTCTATGCCGCGGTGGCGACAGGTTGGTCGCGAGGTGGACTGCCATGGGCGTTTGTCTATGGCGTCGTCGCGGTCGTGCTGGCCCCATTCATCCTGGTGATGGGCGCCTTGGCAGTCGGGACGTTATGTGCTGTGCTGGCAATTCCGGGTTCGTATGTGGCTACGCAATTCGGCTGGACCCGTTTCAGCCCGTATGTGGGGCGGCGACGCTGGTTGCAGGCGACCAGCGTGATCGCGATTCTGACTCCACTGTTAATTTACCAGCCTCGGCAAGTCTGGGAACTGGTGACCCTCCTGGGGGGCGTCTTTACGCTGGGATTGTTGATTCTGGCCGTCATGGTGATCGTATTCTCTTTTTTCCTGATGCGACATTTCTTGTCTGCCGTGACGCGGAACAATCCGGATCGCGGCACCGATCTGGAGCCCGGTTTTCGGTGGACCAAGTCCGATCCACCACGCCTGCCCCCTCCGGGCGACGAATGAGTATTCATGGTCTCCGGCGTGACCGTGCGTGATCGTGCCGGTTATGGCGCATTTGTTGGGTGTCATCCGAACACTAATGTTGACCGGGGCCAGTACGCTGGAAGCAGGCCCGGATAATCGCGATTATCAGCATTGGCTTGCGACCAAATTTTGCCGGCGAGCATGAACTCCGCTGTGCAGTTCACGTACAGCAGTAGTCGCTGTTGTGTCTTTCTTGCGTCCCCATTGAACAACACTTGAGCAAAATCAACACTTGCCGATGCAAGTGGTCGCTGGACTTTAACGGTCTTGCTGGATATTGCGGCGGCAAGATCGTCAGGGGCCTCAGCACCGCTACCGCCAGCAAAGTCCTTGTTTTCGGGAGAACCCACTAATCGGGAGTGTTCGCCAGATCCAAAGATTCTCTGTGGATTGCTCATCCTTTCTCATCGGTGTTTTCCGCCGACCCTCGAAACTCGGGCTAGAGTTGGCTGTGTAGAACCCCGCGGAGCAGGCGGGGTGAAGTATTCCCCAAAAAGGTCGGTGAGAAAACGGGCATAAAGGGCTAAAACTTGATGAAAGCGATTGAGAGCATGGAATCAACCGCGGTACTCGAACAACGTGGCAAAGAACGACGCGCAGTTGTGGAACGTCGTAAGCCGGAAGCCAAGTCGGACTTCGTCAGCGAAGAGCGGCGGGTTGGCGAGCGGCGGGTCAAGGTAGAACGACGTCGGCAGATTGATCCGACGACGTGCGAACGGGATTATACCGGTGACGAAGTGGAATTCATGAAGGCCATGGATGACTACAAACGTCGCAGCGGCCGGATGTTCCCCACATGGAGCGAAGTCCTCGAAGTCGTTCGCGAACTCGGCTATCACCGCTAAGTAGTCCGCACCAAGTCGCTAAGGAGAGCGATTCCCAGCACAATTCTCGATTGAGTTGTAACAGTTCCCTATCCCAACACCCGTTTTCTCCCTCTGAGAGACCGGGTGTTGGCGTTCTTTGAGCGTGCCAATGACGCCAAGCCTGCAAACGATGGAAGTGCCAGATGAGGGGACTGAACCTGGCGGGCAATTGTTGTGCGAGTCGGCGGATCGCCGGGGCGATGTGCTGGTGCCCCGAGCCTCGTCCGATCTCGCTGAGTAATCGGCAGCCTCAGCCGACTGAAATCCACCGGCAGGCGAACATCGCTAGTGCCCCTAAGGCGGCACCGACCGGCAGCGTAATCCCCCACGCACCCAAAATGCGCAGGATCATGCGCCAGTTGCCTTCGCCAGAAACCGCTCCAATCCCCATCAGCGATCCGCAACTGACGTGCGTCGTCGATACAGGCAGGCCGAAATAGCTGGCCGCGATCACGATGGAACTTGTCACGGCGTTTGCCGTAAATCCTTGCCCGTCATTCATCAGCGTGATCTTGTGACTGACAATCTCGGCAACTCGCCGGGCCGCCAGCCAGCCGCCAACTAAGATTGCGATTCCAACCAGCAGGCCGCACAACTTTGAGGGGATAAACGGTACTACCAGCAACAGCGCGGCCATCTTGGGCGTGTCATTGAAACCGCGTGCAAATCCAACCAGTCCCGCAGACAGAAAATGCAGTGCCTCTACAACGCGACCAATCTCAATGCCCCATGCCTCACCCTGGTATCGCGATCGGCAGCTCACGGCATTTCCGACGCTCAGCGTCAACTCTTCCACGCGTGTCGCCGCAATGATCGAATGCAGCCGGTCTGGTACAACCTCGATGACTTCGGTGCCCACGCAAAAGCACGTTTCCTGGCAAATCCCGATACGCTTCCGACCGCGGTGCAAAATCCAATACACGACGACGGTCGCGATTCCGGCCAGCAACGGGCTCAAAAGTAACGGCACGACGAAGTCTCCGGCCAGCCTGCTCCAGTTGACCAATTCTCCGGCGACCAGCCCCGAGCCGATGATGGCACCGATCAAACCGTGCGTCGTCGAAATCGGCAAGCCCAACCGCGTCGCCAGCAATACCGTGGAGCCTGCCCCGATCGCCACTGACGCAGCGAATACGGGGTTTTCCGCCAGTGTCGTTGAGACCAAGCCGCGACCGCTAAACTTCTTCAGCAGCTGTTCGGCAAAGAAGACAGCAGCAACTGACCCCGCCAAGGTCGTGACATTGGCCCAGATTAATGCTCGACGATAGTTTGCGGTACCGCTACCGAAGAGAGTAGCAACACCCTTAAAGTTGTCGTTCGCCCCATTGGCAAACGCGAGCAGCACAACGGCGATCAGGATCAGAATAGTCATGCGGGTGGGCCGCCCTGGTGGCAATATCGACGCCATTTGACGTGGCATCATCGGCTAGTCGTCTCACAACGGCGATGCGATTCGCCATCTGACGCTCGTTAGAATGTCAGATCGAGACCGATACTTCAAGTCAAATCCCCGCTCCCGGTAAAAATCAACCTTGTCACATGCAGCGAAAACTAGTCCAGCACTTTGACTTTCGGCTCGAACATCACCAAGCTGAAAGCCCGGTTGAAGCAAATGCAAAGTTCGTTGGTGAAACATTAATCGCCATGAATACCGGTTTTGTCGTCGCCTGATCCCGCAGTTATCCTGGCCCGGTTCCGATGAATCGGCAGGCAGCTTCATCGTTTGTGCAGGTTGAGTTTCTTTCGCAATAATGATTCATCTCAAATGTCACGTGGTGAAATTCTACTCCCCCTGCTCTGCCTGGCTCTTTTCGGCGGAGTTGTCGCATACTTTTCTCGAGTGACACCTGGACTGGATCACAGAACGGCCAAGTCCGCGTCAGTCGCTGTGGCCGGTTCGGACCAGCGCACGTCGCAACCGGCAACTCGATCGCAATCTCCTGTATCGCAACAATTGATCGCTGATCCGCAGTTCAAGGCGAGCCGCAAGTCGCGAATGATCCCTGAGATTGCCTTCGACAAGGGTGAATCAATGCCCTCCAGTTGGGAGAATCCTTTCTCCACAGAACTCTGGGTGTCGTCCGGTTGGCAGTTTAGTATGCAGTCGATGAGGTCTTCTGGACCTGAGGCCACGTCAGCCACCTTTCGCCGCCCCTATCATAAGCTGATGTTGGAATGCGACATTCTTGCCGCAGAGGCACCCGGCAGCACGTGGGAATTGCAGCTGGCCACGCGGAACGCGCAAGTGGTCATGAGTTTTATTGTCAGCGACGGGCGCCTGTCGGTCGTGACAATCGAGAATGGTCTCGCGCACGTCGTTGCCGAAAAGCCGCTCACCCCGAGGCTGTCGAATTCGGTACCCCGCCAGATTCGAGTCGTAGCGACAGGCAACCGGATCGTCGTCAGCTGGGACCGCAAACGCCTGCTCTCGACCGAGCAACTCGCAGCACAGTCGGGGCGAGAAGTCGTCTGGTCAATCCATACCTCAGGTGCCAAGTACCAGATCCCGCGACTTCGCATCGAAGGCGATTAGAAATAACTCCTCATTTCGCAGAGATCGCCAGCTGTAACGGCTTCAATACCTGTTCCACCACATGTTGCTCCATGAGTTCTTCGGTCTTACCCGCGATCACTTCCATGGCCGCTTTAAACGACGATTGCGCGGGCAGGCTGCCGTATTGCCGTACGGTAAAATACACGCTGATCGGCTCCTCAGGAAAATCGCGACGGCGCACGTGATACGCGTTCGTCCGCGTTTCGACCATCAGCCGTGCCTGCAGGCGACACGCCTCGTCCAGCGTCATGGTGATTGACGGTTCAAAATTGAGAGGCTGGGCACCCGGTATATTGAGCAGACTCTCCAGCGCAGGAGTGAAGCCCAGCGCCTCGGCAATCAATGCGTCGTGATTACCGCGATACACAAAATCAAAGCCCAGCATCAGATCCAGGGCTTCGCAATCGAGCGGGCTGACGGACAGCATGTACGGAATGAGCTCAAGCACCAGCATGTGTTGTTCGAGAGCGGCCTCCGGGCTCGGCGGGTTGACGTAGCCGCTGCAGATCCGGCGCGATTCAATTGTTACCCAGCGGTAGTGTCCTTGTTCTTTATCTTCTTCCAGAACAAAATCACCGCTTTCGCGAGTATAGAAGTTCCGCATTGTCGGATAGGACTTCTGAATCCGCTCAAAAAATCCCAAGACTGTTTCACGAGCCGCGGGAAGTTGCATCTCGGTATTGAGGTGCATATTGATGTAATAGTCGTCCGCGATGGACTCGTAAGATTGCATGGAGAATACCTCAATGAGGTCCCAGCGACTTTATTGGTGAGCTGGAATTCGGGGCTGACCACGATCGTGGTCGTGGGGTGACTGACTCGACTTGATAACCGTCCGAGGTCTGAGAGGATTATATGAAGGGTGTTCGCGTGGGTCAAAGAGGCGCAGCGAAGTTGATCCCAAGTACTGTAAAGCTCAGGGTTTCGGTGTTTGCGACGTCTTTGGGCTATTGGGCGATCTTGGGTTGCGATCAGATCCTGTATGCCGTGACCATCGGGCAACCGCACGCGAACGCCGCCCAATCTGCATTCCCCAACCCGTACGACGGCCTTGCCATCGAATCCACTGTCAGTGATTGGTATCCCGACTTGAGGCTTCGGCTGGAGCGCTATGCTGCAGGTGATCGGGTGACATTCAGTGATGTCAAACTTCATCTCCCGAAGGTGACGACTTTTCAACAGCAAATCATCGAAGTCACGCGGAAATTGACGTACGGTGAAACAATTACATATGGCGATCTGGCGGCCCGTGCCGGCCGCCCCCGAGCTGCACGCGCTGTCGGCACGGTGATGTCCTCGAATCGCTTCCCAATCATTGTTCCCTGCCACCGGGTCGTGGGGGCCGGCGGTGGTTTGGGCGGTTACTCAGCACCCCAGGGATTAAGCCTGAAAAGTCGGCTGCTGGAACTCGAATGTCAATAATCCGGATTGACCCCGATTGAATCGATGGGGCTCCGGGTCGCCTGCGGCTCGGTTGCTCCAGCTGCCCGATCTCATGTTACTTCGCGCAGCCGGAGCTGCTTGAGCATGTTCAATCTGCTGACCGCGGCGCCATCGCTCGGTTGCGGCGTTTGTGATCGGCGTTTCGTGAAGGTGTTTCGCGCCGCCAAAGAAAAAGATCGGCCGCCGAGAGGGCCGGCGGCCGAGGTGTATCGCATCGAGTTGTCTTAGCATCGAATCGTCAATCTGGCGAAGGCAAGGCTTGACTCAGGGGCTTGGTTACTACCAGCCATAGCCGCCGTAGTAGTTCGTCTGGTAGATACCCCCATACGGAACTCCGTAGCCGGCATTTACTGGCATGGCATACCCGTACCCTCCGACTGCGCCGTAGCCACCGACCGCGCCATATCCGCCCACTGCACCATACGCTCCGACGGCCCCGTAGGCTCCTACTGCGCCATACCCGCCCACCGCTCCGTATGCGCCGTAGCCACCATACCCGCCGTACCC
>CAZQUW010000116.1:14990-19044 GCA_964596215.1 uncultured Planctomicrobium sp.
CCGCCGTACCCCCCGTAGCCGTAGCCACAGCCGCCATACCCGCAGTTTGTAACTGCCGGATAGTAGGGGCGTACCGTGTAGCACGAATTGCAGGCCGGGTAGCACGAACCGAAGAAGCAAGCCGTCTTAGTACCCGCCTCACCGGCATCCGCCGACTGCATTGCGGCCGGACCGATGGCCTTCTGGGCCACAGCAGGTGTCGCTGTCGCGCCCTGGCTGGTTGGACGATAGTTTCCGGCCTGCGCCGTACACGCTGACATGCCGATCCAGCCCAACACGGCGACCGTCAGTAGGGTGTGCAATTTCTTCATAATTGAACTCCTTCACTCTGCTCTCTCTTTGAGCAACACGCGGATCAGTCCGCTGAGACCTGTCTGTCGCACCCTGCGTCAGACGACGAATCAGTAACGCAACACACGTGCCAAATTGCTTTCTCGATGGGCTTCAAAAATACGCCATATAGAAGAGGTGTGAATGCAATTTGAAAAGTAAGAATGTCAAAATGTACGGCCTGGGAAGTGTTGTTTTTACATTTCTGCAATGTAAAAGATGCATTTCTCGGTGAGTGAGATCGAAATGACTATTTGTGTGGCTCAGGTGGATTGAAAAAAGCTCCGTGGCGGTTTTGTAGAGATCGGGTTTTGTGTCGTGGTTTGAATGGATTTGGTGTTTTGTTGAGCGTGCTTGTTGTGGTTTAAGATTCTGCGTGGGTGTGAGTTGTGGTGTTTTATGTGTTTCGTGATTCGGGTTGTGGATCGAATTGGCACGTGAGATGCATTTGGGGTGTGTCAGTGTGATTCGATGCTGGGGCTGGTGAGTGTAGGATGCTCCTGAGTGGAATTGCGAGTCACTCCCTAAAACGGATTTTTTTAGTCGGAAAGAAGCACGATTATGTTGGTACTCACACGCAAGCGGACAGAAATGATTCAAATTGGCGAGAACATTTTTGTCAAAGTGATCCAGACTGGCCGTTCCACCGTTAAGATCGGGATTGAAGCCCCGTCTGATGTGCGAGTTTTGAGAGGCGAGCTGGTGGGTGAGGAGGCGCAGAAAGCCATCACATCGTTGGCGGATCTGCTCCAGGCTCGGCATAGCCGGATGGATCAGGCAGACGTCGAGCTCGCCGCTCACTAGTCCCTGATGCACGGCTGAGTCGCTCAGAGAAGTCAACAGACAGCCGGGCTAGACACCCGGTGGGGTGTGAAGTGGATTTCCCTTTCAAACTACAGGCTCAGGATGGCCTTCAGGCAGCGAGCCTCACATAGGAACTGTGGTCATGGTCACGACGATTTTTGGAAAACTGACAGGCAGAATGTTGAAGAGTTTTGGTTGGTGGCAGTTCTTGGTGCTGTCGGGCGTTTGTGCATGGTTGAGCACTCCCGTGGATGCCCAGCAGAATACCTACCAGCCTCTGGGGGGCGCCCCGCTTGATGGAGGCTTCAATCAGGATGACGGGGATGCGTTTCGTCAGCCCGGAGGCTTTGGTCGCAATCGAACTCCGGCGCAGGGACGTTGGGGTGATCAAGCCGGGCAGTTCCCCCGCCAAATGCAACCCGTTGCTCCCCTGCGGGACAGCGGGGAGATGGAGCAGATTGATCTGCGGCCGAATGGCCAGGGCGAGTGGGGTGTCGGTGGTAGTTATGGTCCCCGGACCAGTCGCTACCGCGCACCTGTTAACAATGAAGACCCGCTGTTTGTGAGTCCTCGGCATCGTCGGCCGGCGATGTCGTCTCCCGCGTTTCAGGGGCCCGCATTTCCTGGAGCGGGGTCGCCGGGGCCTGCCCCTCAGGTGCCAATGCTGCCCGACTCCAGCTATCAGATGCCCGGTGTCCAGGGGCCTGCATACCGCTCGCCGAGCTTTCAATCGCCAGCGAATCAAGCCCCCGCGTTTCAATCGCCTGGCTTTCAGGGGCCCGGTATCGCGGCTCCCGGTTTTCAAGGGCCAGCCTATCAGAATGTGCAGCCGCGGCAGTTGCCTCAAGAGCAGGTAGTGAGTCCGGCGCAGGATGCTCAGGCTCGGATTACTCGACGTTATCAGAATCAGGGGTTTCTCTCGCTCTTGAGCCTGCCTCCGCAGCAGTCGGTTGCCTTGTACAGCGAGGTGACGCAGATGATAAACACCCGTCACCTGGAACCCGCCACGCCCCAGGTGCGAGTGCAAAAAGCGATGGGAAACCTGATTTTTGCACTCGACGTGCCCGCGTTCGTGCAAACGAATCAATTGATGTTGCAGCCTGGTAATGTGCAGTCCTATCGCCAGGCTCTGCAGCAGGCGATGCAGGCTCCGGTTCAGTCGGAGCAAGATGCGTTGAATATGTTGAACTGGACGATGCAGGTGTCTCAACAGCAGATTGGACTGCGGCCGGCGGCGACTGCACTCGAATTTGTCTATGGTGCTGTCGAGTCGCTCGATAAATACTCTGCGTTCGTGCCTCCGGAGCGGACACCCGGTGCGAGTCTGCAGCTGGAAAGCAAGCTTGTCGGAATTGGTGTGCAGATCGAAATGAAGCCGCAGGGGGCCGAGGTGTCCAAGGTGATCTCCGGCAGTCCAGCCCAGTCCGCGGGGCTTCAGCATGGAGACGTGCTGTTGGCGGTAAGTGGCCAGGAGTTGGCTGGGGTCAGTGTGGATCAGGCCGTGGAATTAATCAGCGGACCTGCCGGCTCGCCGGTAGTTCTGGGGGTTCAACGTCAGGACCAGGGGCCGTTCACTGTCACGGTAACACGGCAGCCAATTCAGCTGCATAGTGTGAATGATATTCAGATGTTGAGCGGCACGCGGGTCGGATACTTCAAACTCGATAAGTTTACTGGAACTGCCACAGAAGAGGTTGAAAACGCGATGCAGCAACTCTATCAGCAAGGGATGCAGTCCTTGGTGATTGACTTGCGAGGTAATCCGGGGGGATTGTTAACCGCAGCGATCCAGATTTCGGATAAGTTTCTCCCTCAGGGGACAATCGTCGCCACACGCGGCCGGACCCCGGCTGACAATACCGAAGAACTCGCTACGAAAGAACACACCTGGAAGTTGCCACTGGTGGTTCTGGTAGATCATAACAGTGCCAGTGCCAGTGAAATATTCGCTGCGGCAATTCAGGAGAATCAACGCGGTGTCGTGGTTGGCCGGACGAGCTACGGCAAGGGGACTGTTCAGACGCAGTTCCCGCTGCAGACTTCCGGCTGCAGCCTGCGAATCACGACCGCTCGGTTTTATTCGCCGACGGGCCGCGTCATGGCTGGCAGCGGTGTAACTCCCGACGTCCAGGTTCCGGAAAGTGCTGGCAGCCCGGCGTTTGGAATCATGGATCAGGACGTGCTGGCAGCTCTGAATGTCGCACAACGAGGTGTGATGCAAGGCAATCCGAATCTAAGTGGAATGCCGAGTTTCTCGCGGCACCGAATTCCTCAGCCCTTTGCTCAACCGCAGTACCTGCCGGCGGGCCGCTGAGTCAAAAGCAGCGGGCATGTGAACGGTAATCGCGGTAATCGGTGGAGTAAGGTAATCAATAGACCTGTCTGAGACCCGATGGTCATGACGGCCGTCAGTCTCGTGACAACGCAAAGGAGTGTGAAGAGTGCTGGAACGACAATCTGTCCCCCGCAGGGAACCATAAACCCGGCTCACGGAAGAGGAGCCGGGTTTTTGCTTTCCTGGCATCGGCCAACGTCGCGTACTGCTGAAAACAAGTCTGCCCTGTCGATTCGGCGTTTTCCTTGGGTGCCATTTTAGAAATAGCTCCAGGAATTACGATCTCACCGCATATTCCGACGAACGTTAGGGCGAGACATTGAGATTTGTGATGAGAACTCTTGACCAAGATAAAACACCGTGCTACCATTCTGACTCACCCGGCCACCACAGGCGACTGACAAAACGTAAGTTAAGTCAGTATAGGAAGTTGCAATAACAAGTGGCGACCAAATGGGTGATCTTGCAGCGACTCAACAAACTCATGAGCCGCTACAAGACAACAAATATTCCCCGATAGCTCAATCGGTAGAGCGAGCGGCTGTTAACCGCTAGGTTATAGGTTCGAGTCCTATTCGGGGAGCT
>CAZQUW010000117.1:0-11169 GCA_964596215.1 uncultured Planctomicrobium sp.
CACTGGGCTTGGTGAGCTGGCCGGCTTTGACGATCCCCCCCTGCATGACGGCGATGAAGCGGTTGCGGTCTTCGAGGATCGAGATATCGGCGATGACGTCACCGTCGACGACCAGGATGTCGGCGAGTTTCCCAGCGGTCAGGGTGCCGAAGTCGTCACTGCGACCCATGATTTCGGCACCTGTTTGCGTGGCGCATTTGATGGTTTCGAGGGGCGTAAATCCGACGTAGTTCACAAAGAAGGTGAGCTCGCGGGCATAGTCCCCGTGGGGGTTCCAGGCGAAGCCGTAGTCGCCACCCAGGCCGATGCGACCACCGGCTCGCAGAATTCGCCGGGCACTCTCGGTGCCGCCATCCAGCGTTTCCTGGTGACCGTCGATGACCCTTTGCGATAAGCCGAATTCGGGACCCCGCTGGATGCTGGCCAGTTCGAAGTAGAGGGCCGGGACGACGGGGGTGCGGCGCTCCAGCAGCAAGTCGAGCGTTTCATCGTCCATGAAGGTGCCGTGTTCGATCGCGTCGTATCCGGCGAGGAGTGCGTTCTTGATTCCGGCGGTGGCGCGACAATGGCCGGTGACCTTCATGCCATGGTTGTGCGCGGTCGCGACCACGGCATGCATTTCCTCATAGGTCATGCACAGGGTGTGGTGGTCGTTGGTGTCGGGGGCAGCGGCGTCGCCGGTGGGGTAGGTCTTGACCCATTCGACTCCGTCTTTCACCAGTTTGCGGACCGCGGCGCGGGCTTCATCCGCACCGTTGATCAACAGGACCAGTCCTTCCATGCCGATCTTACGGTAGTCGGGATTCCAATCCATCAGGCCGCCGACGCCGCAGATCTCACGGCCACTGGTGGACATGCGCGGCCCCGGAATCAGATCACATTCAATCCCTTTCTTCAGCCAGACATCGATATTGAACAGGCTGCCGCCGCTGCGGGCGGCCGTGTAACCGCATTCCAGGGCGAGCTTCGTGTTAGCGCCGGCCAGCAGCGTGACGTATTCGACGGGATACTTGATGTCGAGGTCTTCGAGGGCGGCGACATTGAAATACGTGGGATGAAAATGAGCTTCGACCAGCCCGGGCATGATCGTTCCGCCGCGGGCATCAATCACCCTGGCCTGGGGAACCGCGGGAGCGGCAGCCGCGGGGCCAGCGTAGGTAATCCGCCCGTCGGTAGTAATTACGACTCCCTCGCGAACCGCCGGGGCTCCTGTGCCGTCTACTAGCTGTCCGTTCCGAATGACAGTCGTGCCTGATGCGAGTTTCATGGAGCGCCTCGTTGGAATTCGCAGGGTTTTACAGGAGCTGGGAATGAACGGGGTATTCTAGCGTCCTGGCAGGTTCTGTTCACCCTGGAAGGGATCTCCCCCGAGTGGGATGCCCTGGTCGAGTAGTTGATATCCTGTCGAGCCTTACCAAATTGCCGCGCGATGGCGCCGGCTGCTGGGGAAGATGATGTTTGCCGGTCTCTGAAAGATTTTCTGTAATCGCCCGCTGCACACAGTGCGCGGAAGTTCGCGGATGTGGCGCTGCCGCCATGCTGGCCCACCGGGTCGGAGAGCTGACCCGCGGTCTGCCCCCGGCTGCGCGTTGCTAACTGTCGCGTACTCACGCGCGGACGCGATCGTCGCAAATCCCGGCGTTGTGCCTTAATGTCTTGCCGGGGTGTCACTTCAGATATAATTCTGCGGGTCGTAAGATCCGCTTTCCGTTGAATTCGTTCGCGTACCATCGATTTTGAAGGTACAATTTTTCCAGGCTCGAAGTTCATCGGAACCGAGTGAGCCGCATTCCAGGTCAGTGGTTACCACCCATGTCGGAGACACACCTTTCGTTCGAAGATCCCGAACAGATCATGCAGCTCTTCGGGCCGCGTGACCATAACTTGCGTCGCATTCGTGATACCGTCGGCGGCGAGATCTTCCTGCGGGGCGATCAGATCACTTTTCGGGGCACCGACGAACAGACGCGACGCGGTATGGAGGTCTTTCAGACCCTCCGCGATCGACTGACGCAGCGCGGCAACGTTCACGAGGACGATATCGATCGTGCCTTGAATGGCAGCTACCGCCCGACGGCCAGTCCCGAACAGACTACGATTGATCTGTTTGAGAAGGCGCGCAAAGTCATTCCGCGGACTGCCGGCCAGGCGGCCTATGTGCAACTCGCCAAAGAGAACGAGCTGGTGTTCTGCATCGGCCCGGCGGGCTGCGGTAAAACGTATCTGGCCGTAGCAATGGCCGTGCATGCCTTGCGACTGGAACAAGTCAAGAAGATCGTCCTGGTCCGGCCTGCTGTCGAGGCGGGCGAGAAGCTGGGCTTTCTGCCGGGTGACTTGCTGGCGAAGGTGAACCCGTTTTTACGACCGCTGCTGGATGCACTGCATGACATGCTGGATCACGAACAGATCACGCGCTACATGGAACGTGATGTGATTGAAATCGTGCCGCTGGCGTTCATGCGCGGACGAACGTTGAACAACACGTTCATCATCCTGGACGAAGGTCAGAACACGACCATTACTCAAATGAAGATGTTCCTGACCCGCATGGGACAGGGCTCACGCATTGTGGCCACAGGTGATATCACGCAGATCGACCTGCCGCCCCAGGTCCAGAGCGGACTGACCGATGCCGTCGAGCGGCTGTCTGGAATCAAGGGGGTCGCAACGGTCCGCCTGACAGGCAAGGACATCGTGCGGCATCGGCTGGTGAAAGAAATCGTAAAGGCCTACGAGCCGGTGGATCATCCGGCGAAAGCCGGCCGGAAGCGGGAGCGTTTCGATAACGAGTAATTCTGACAGGTATCAGAACGATCGCGACAAAGTGTGACAATCAGCGCTCTGCGTGGTACAAGTAGTCGCAGTTTGCGATTGGAACGTATTTCAGCCGGTATTGAACGTCCTGAAACATTGAGCACTGAGATGAGACAACCCAGACCAACTTAGTCACCTGGCAAAACCTCGGCAGCGGTTCTGAACTGCTCAGAAGTGGTTTTGTCAGGAATTCTGACCAGCTCCCGGTCCTGTGCTGATCAGGGCTGCGATTCGGTGCGCACGGTTTCAGTACAATTATTCCTCTGAGGAACTGGCTGGGCCTCGTTGACGAGGCGACAGCAGTTGAAATATGTCATATCACGGTCATCGAAGAGCCTCGCGAACATTAGCCATCCGGCCCGCCGCCAGTCCCCTGTGGGGGATGTGGGCGCTGCTGCGAGATCGCCATGTCGCGCTGCGGCTGTTGCTGTGTGCCCTGGCCCTGGTGGGGATGCTGGTCTCCGTGCATGCTTCGCGGATGCCCTTCCGTTACCGGCTGGGCCAGCGGCCCATGCATGGGATTGCCTCGCGGCTCGATTTCGATCGCCCGAACCTGGTGGCGACCGAACGTGCCCGCGACGATGCGGCGGCTGCCGTGGCCCGGATTTTCCGACATGACCCGACCCCCCTGGAAAAACTACCCGATCGCCTGGCAGGCATGTTGAAGCAGATCGCCGCGGTCAAGCAGCCGGATCAGATTCCGGTTGAATTGCTGACGGCATTCGGTCTGACTGACGCCGCGGGGCCAGGCAAACGTACCGCGCCGCGCAACGGAGCGCCGACCTCGAAACAACGCCGCGATCAACTGTATGCGGCCTTGCGTGATCCGGCCCATCTGGCGGAAATCGAAAAGGAATTCCGTGAGTTTCTCAAGCCCATGCAGCGCACCGGGGTGCTGTTGTCGCTGTCGATCCCCAATGTGAATCCTTCCGACCTGGGGACCTTGCGGATTCGGAATCCGAACGGCCGGTTGACCGTGGCCTTGCTGGCCGAGGTGCAATTGGCGCAACTGCTGGCGGATGACGGCATGTTGGGGGAGACCTGGTCACGATATCCCGCGCTGGATCCGATCCGCCCGACGCTGGAAGCGTGGATGACGGCGAATATTCCCGAGACCCTGACCTATGATGATCAGGCGACTCAGGATGCCCGGGAAGTGGCGCGACAAAGTACGGTCGAGATCAAGAACGCCTACAAGAAGGGGAACCTGCTGGTGAACCCGGGTGTGGTGATTGATCAGGATCATCTCGGTTTACTGCAGGCCGAATACGAAGCGTTCGAGGCCGGAATCACCATCTGGGAACGCTGGTTGCGGTTTGCTGTCGTCGCCGCCGTGATCCTGCTGCTGGGCGTGTTGAACGGGTTTTATCTCGTGCGGAATGAGCCCAAGCTGGTGCGTAGTGCCAGCCGGCTGAGCGTTTATCTGTCGGTACTGGTGGTGGCGGTGGCGCTGGGCCGCGCCTTATCCTTCGACCCGTGGCGTGCGGAAGTGATCCCGCTGACTGCGACGGTCATGATATTTGCCATTGCTTACAACCAGTCGCTGGCAACGCTGACCGGCTTTTCGCTCAGCCTGGTGCTCGCCTTCGCCACGGGCGCTGACCTGGGGCACTTCGTTGTGCTGATGAGTGCCGCGACGTTGACGGTGATTCCGTTGACGCAGGTCTCCTCACGTTCGACGCTGATCAACGTGGGGCTCTCCTCGGCGATGGCCTACTTCGTTGTCTCGTGGGGCGTGGCCATCATCGAGAACCAGTCGTTGACGGCGTTGTTTGAAAATACCGATCTGCTGATGGAGAGCCTGCGCGGGGCCGCCTGGTGCATGGCTTCGGGCTTCCTGGTGGCGGGCAGCCTGCCCTTTATCGAGGGACTGTTTGGCGTGGTCACGAACATCAGTTTGCTGGAATTGGGGGACGTCTCGCACCCCTTGCTGGCGGAACTCGTGCGGCGGGCTCCAGGGACGTATAACCATTCGATCACAGTCGCATCGATTGCTGAAACGGCGGCTGACAGCATCGGGGCCAACGGCCTGCTGGTCAAGATTGGGGCCTACTTCCATGACATCGGCAAGATGGTCAAGCCCCATTACTTCATTGAGAACATGGTGATCGGCGAAACCAGCCGGCACAGTCAGCTGGCCCCGGCGATGAGTACGCTGATCATCATCGGCCATGTGAAGGACGGTGTCGATCTGGCGGAACAACACGGCCTGCCCCGCCCGGTGATCGACTTCATTGAGCAACATCACGGGACCACGCTGGTTGAGTACTTCTACCACGCGGCCACCCGGCAGGCGGGCGAACATCCTGACCAGGGTTACGAAGTGCTGGAATCGGCATTCCGCTACCCGGGCCCCAAGCCGCAGACGCGCGAGTTGGCCGTCATGATGTTGTCGGATGCGGTCGAAAGTGCCAGCCGGACACTCAGCGAACCCACACCCAAACGTATCGAGACGCTGGTTAACGAGATTGCCCGCAAGCGATTGCTGGATGGCCAGTTCGAAGAATGTGGGTTGACCCTGACCGAACTCAACCTGATCCAGGATTCGCTGATCAAGTCGCTGAATGCGATCTACCACGGCCGGATCAAGTATCCGGAACAGCGATCAGCCTAGCAGCTGGAATGACACATTCCTCATGTCTCGGTAAACCAGTAGCCAAACCCGGCTGACGTAATCCGTCAGTATTTCGACCTCAGGATGTCGTCCTTCGTCATTTCCTTCTGGAGTTCCCATGGCATCTGATGCACTGCAGTCACAGCTGAGGCAATCACTGGAAGATCTGCTGTTGTCGCGCGGTGAACGGCAGGCGTTGCGGCAGATCTTCGAGGATCTGGCACCGGAGCCCAATCAGATTGCCGAGCTGCGGCGTTTAATCTTTGAAACGGCGCGGGCCAAAGTGCAGCAGCGCGATTCCGGCCTGGTGCTCGACTGGCTGGAGGAACTGATGAAGTTGCTGCAGACCCAGGCGGCGGCCGAGACTGAAGTTTTGCCGCCGGAGTCCCATTTTTCGCCGAGCGAAGATTGCCCGCAGCGGATTATGCAACTGGTCCAGGCGGCGCGCAGCGCATTGGACATCTGCGTCTTCACGATCACCGACGATCGGCTCGCGGGGGCGATAATTGACGCCCATCGGCGCGGGGTCGCATTGCGTGTCATCACCGACAACGAAAAAGCGTTTGATCTGGGGTCCGACGTGGCTCGGCTGCAGGATGCCGGTGTCGAGCTGAAAGTTGATCAGACTCCGTTTCATATGCACCACAAGTTTGCCCTGTTTGACCGTCAGTTACTGCTGACCGGCAGCTACAACTGGACGCGCGGAGCGGCACGGGACAACCTGGAAAATTACATCGTCACGAGCGAACGCCGCCTGGTGGAGCCGTTCCAGGAAGTGTTTGAACGCCTGTGGAAAGCCTTGTAGTTCCAGGCGCCGAGAGCCCCTGGTGAGACCCGGGGGGCTTCATTCAGACTGCTTGCCTTGCGAGCTGCTCGGTCAGCAGTTTGTAGAGTTCCTCCAGCGACTGCACGATCACGCGTGTTTCGGCGCAGACGCTCATGAAGTTGGCATCGCCATTCCAGCGCGGCACCACATGCCAGTGGATATGACCCGGCAGGCCTGCTCCGGCGACATGGCCCAGGTTCACGCCAATATTAAAACCTTCCGGCTTCAGGATTACCTGGAGGGCCTCGGTCATGGCCACCAGTTGCTGCTGGATCTCGAGCAACTCGGCATCGTTCAGCTCGGATAACGTAGCCTTATGGGCCTTCGGCGCGATCAGCAGATGCCCGTTGTTATAGGGATAAAGATTCAGCAGCACGACGGAGTGCGGATTGCGCCGGACGACGAAATTCGTGGCGTCGTTGGCTTCTTCGAGATACCGGCAAATGAAGCAGCCCGGGGGTGTGGTTTTCTTATCGGCGGTCACGTACGCGGCACGCCAGGGAGCCCAAAGCTGAGTGTGTGTCATGGTGAATTTTGCGGGGTGCGAGGTTACTTCTCGGGAATATATACCAACTGCCCCGGCTGCAGTGTTGTCGCAGGGTCGATGCCGTTGGCATCGGTCAGTTCTTTAACGGTCATCTGGTACTTCCGGGCCAGGCTGGTCCAGTTGTCGCCGGCCACGACCTTGTGATACTTCGTTTCGCTGGCGGTGGCCTGGGGCAGCTTGATGACGGCGGCCGCGGGTTGCCGCAGGATACCCGCCTGAGGCGTTTGTGCCGCCGCCTGGGGCGTCGCCGGGGGGGCGGGTAACACGGGTGAAGCGGTCGGAGGGGGAACAATCATCGACCCCTGCGGGGGCCGCGCGCTGTTCATCGAACGACCCGGATCGACCACCGATTGACACCCGATGTGGCAGAGCATCAGATTCGCCAATAGCGCCAGGTACAGCGTGAAACGTCGCGACGCACAACTCCCTTGCGGGCTGCGCGTCGCGGCGATGCTGCTCTGTGACTGTCGACAAACTTTTGCTGGGCGGTGATCCGTCACCATCGCGGTCAGGCTCCCTCCATGGGCTTTCGACTGGTGTTCGCCGAGTTCTGGTCGGATTCCGTTTCTCGAGCCAGCGTGGCATGGGTGCCGGGCTTGATGTGCGGCGTCGAGACGTGTTCGTCGAGAATCCGCTTCAAGTGGCTGGCGTCCATGATCTCCACGTCGACCAGTTCGCGCGTCATCTGTTCCAGTACGGCGCGGCGTTGCGTGAGGATCTCGCGCACCGTCGTATTCGCTTCATCGATCAGGCGTTTGACTTCCAGGTCAATCTCACGAATGGTTTCTTCGCTATGCCAGAATTCGTTCCCTGTGGAGGACGTCGTCCCGAGGAACGACGAACGGGACTGGGGAGAATAGTTGATCCGGCCCAGCTTGGAACTCATTCCGAATTCCGTGACCATCCGCCGGGCGATATCGGTCGCCCGCTTCAGGTCGTCGCTGGCTCCGGTGGAGGTCTCGTGGTAGATCAGCTCTTCGGCCACGATACCGCCGAAGTAGACGCAGATCTTGTTCTGCAGTTCGGTCTGCGTGATCAAGTGGCGGTCTTCGTCCGGACAGTGCCGGGTATAGCCCAGGGCTGACAGGCCGCGCGGGATGATCGAGATCTTGACCACAGGGTCGGTATGGGGCAGCGAGCAACCGACAAGGGCGTGTCCGCACTCGTGATAGGCCACTCGCAGCTTTTCTTCTGGTGGAATGATTCGCGTCGATTTTTCCAGACCGACGACGACGCGCTCGACACCTTCTTCGAAGTCGAGCATACCGACGACGCTCTTATCTTTACGTGCCGCCAGCAATGCGGCCTCGTTGACCAGGTTGGCCAGATCGGCACCCACAAAGCCTGCGGTCTGCTTGGCCAGATGCCGGATATCGACTTCATCCGCCATCTTGATCTTCTTCATGTGGACCTTCAGGATGGCTTCACGTCCCACGACGTCGGGGCGGTCAACCAGCACATGACGGTCGAAACGTCCGGGACGCAGCAAGGCGGGATCCAGCGTTTCCGGGCGGTTGGTGGCGCCCATCACGATGACGCTCTGATCGGACGAGAACCCGTCCATCTCGACGAGCAGCGCGTTCAATGTCTGATCGCGTTCGTCGTGGCCCCCGGGAGCGCCGCTGCCGCGAACCTTACCCAGGGCATCGAGTTCGTCGATGAAGATAATGCTGGGAGACTTCGCACCCGCCTGCACGAACATGTCGCGCACACGTGCCGCGCCCACGCCGACGTAAAGCTCGACGAAGTCCGAACCCGACAGGCTGAAGAAGGGGACCCCTGCTTCGCCCGCGACCGCCTTGGCCAGCAAGGTCTTACCGGTACCGGGAGGCCCGACCAGCAGCACACCGCGCGGAATGCGTCCGCCCAGTGCCTGGTACTTGCCCGGGCTGCGCAGGAAGCCGACGATTTCCCGCAGCTCTTCTTTCGCTTCATCAATGCCCGCGACATCGTCGAACGTGATACCGAGATCTTCCTGGGCGAAGACCTTACCGCGGCTGCGGCTGAAGGACATCGCGGCCCCGGCCCCGGACATGCGCCGGAACAGGAAGAAGATGACCACCAGCAACAGCAGCGGCGGAATCCACAGCATCATCACGACGGCGAATTCGCTGTCGGGCTTTTCGGTGGTGTATTGAACTTTGTGCTCGCGCAGCAGCTTGGTCAGCGCGGGAATATCTTCGTTCAGCGAGACCAGCGGGACGTAGTATAAGTGGGGCAGGTTCGATGCGGCCGGCTTGGCGTCCTTGGCCGTTTTCCCCGTGGCATCCTTGGTCGTGCTCACTTCGACTTTGCCAGCCGCCGGCGGCACGGCCCAGATATCCATCCAGCCGGTCTTGGGGTCGGGCTTGTCCTGATACTTCAACATGCCGCGGCCGAACCGGGCCTTGAAGATGTTGTGCGGGCCGAGTTCTTTGCTTTCCAGCCCGGCGAAAAATTCGCTGATCGGTTTTTCTTCACCGGACATGCCGTTCCAGTCGGGCATGCCATTGAACAGGAAGCCCAGAATCAACACACCCAGCAGGACAAACGGCAACACGCCCAGTCCCGGGCGATCGTTCTTCGATCCACGTCCGGGGGGAGGCCCGGGCGGCGGGGGAGGAACTGATGAGTCTTCAGGATTCGACATTCGAGCCAATCAAAAAAAGATTTGTCCTGAGGGCCATCCAAACCGACAGATCAATGCGGATCGGAGGCCCTCGATATCGATTCAATTCTGTCCCGTCGCCGAGCCCTCAACTGAAGGCTGCGCAACGGCAATTAACGACTTCAGTCACAGCCATCCGGCCCGATTCGGCAGGTGTTCGATGGGCCGTGGCAGAACTTTAGAACTCTATGATGATGCCGTAGTCAGGTCAACGCCAGTAAACCGCTCTGCGTAAGCGGATACAGCGGTCGAGCGAGAACGGAGAACCACGACCGCGCGGGCGACAGCAGCCCAAGGTTTGCGGGAACACACATCGTCAGCCTGCTGCCCAGGGACTCACCAAGTCTGTGGATGACATCGTGTCTCATCGAAGTTCCAGGGAATTATAGCTCTCCGGGCGAAGTGGGTGACCAAATTTTGCTCGGTGTTACGCCCGATTGCGACAAACGGACCGGATTCACTGGTGAGAGTTAAGTCGTCCCTGGGAGCTCGCGGCGTCCGCCAGTGCGTCCCGCTGGAATGCCTTTCAATGGGACTCGTGGGCGTGGCGAGCTCGCAGGCCCTCGTTGCGAAATGGCTGTATTCGGGGTAAGTCATTTGGTCGCAAATAGTTGTGTGCTGAATTGACAGCCTTGAGCCGCGTTCTACAATAGAAGTTTTCTCGCCAAATCGTCTGAAGTGTCGAGCTTGATCGCGCGAATCAATCGACGAAACCCTGCTGACGCAGTTTGGTGAATGTCCGGAGATGCGGTGTGAACGAAGCGTTTCAGAAGGCCGAAATCCTGGTGGAAGCCCTGAGCTGGATCCGCCAGTTCAAGGATAAATCCGTCGTCATCAAGCTGGGCGGAAGTGCCCTCGAAGACGAGGCGACAGTTCGACGACTGCTTAAAGACGTGATCTTCATGGAGGCGGTGGGGATGCACCCCGTGCTGATCCATGGGGGTGGCAAGTCGATCAACGCTGCGATGAAGTCGGCGGGAATCGAACCGCATTGGGTCCAGGGCCGCCGGTATACCGACGAAGCGACCCTCGAGATCGTCGCGAAGGTTCTCGCCGGAGAAATCTGCGTGTCGCTGGTCAAGATGATCCGCGAACTGGGTGGCCGGGCGATGCCGCTGAGCTACCTGAGCTGCAACTGCCTGGTGGGTGAGAAGTTACTGCTGCCGGTGGAGAACGGCGCGCCGCTGGATCTGGGATTCGTCGGGCAGGTGGTCGATATTGACCGGGCCCTGATCGAACAGACGTGCGACGTGGGGGTGATCCCCGTGATTCCGTCGGTGGCTGTGGATGAACTGGGCCAGAAGTACAACGTCAACGCCGATACGGCCGCTGCCGCCGTGGCCCGGTTGCTGAACGCCGAAAAACTGATTTTCCTCAGTGACGTCCCCGGAATCTTCCGCGACCGCCATGATCCGTCGACGCTATTGTCGAATCTGACGATCCAGCAATGCCGCGACCTGATTGCCGACGGCACGATTGACAGCGGCATGATTCCCAAGGTGGAAGCGGCGATCGACGCGTTGGCGGCGGGGGTCAAGAAGGTCCACATCATCGATGGGCGCGAACCGCACTCGCTGCTGATGGAGATTTATTCAGACACCGGAATTGGAACCGAAATCGTACCGTAAGACGGCGGTGGGATGGCGTTTGCTGCGAACACCGACGAACCTGAGATCGAAATAGCATGTCAAATGCTCTGTCAAAGCCCAGAAGTGGGTGCC
>CAZQUW010000117.1:11269-15571 GCA_964596215.1 uncultured Planctomicrobium sp.
GGTCATCGTGAAGGCCCACTGCGTTTCCATGGGAATGCCCGGCTGGACGGTGAGAACTTGAATTACGAAGAGTTTTAGCCACGGATTTACACAGATTAAACACGGATTTGAGCAGAGTTGTCGCACCTTTTATTCGCCAGGCGCGGCCGATCAATCGACTTGATCCGGTGTGAAGTGCATGTGAATCAGTGGCCAGGCAATCCTAAAAATCTGAGATTCGATCGGACGCCCGGCTTCCACCTGGAACCTGCAACGGATCGAACCAGGAGACTATGAACGTGCATCCCGCAGCGACTCAGACCAGCCAGCAGACGATCGAGAAGTTCCAGAAATACGTGATTCCTAACTACACCCGGTATCCCATCAGCCTGGTGCATGGTGAGGGTTCGTACGTGTGGGATGCAGAAGGTCGCCGGTATCTCGATCTGTTTCCGGGTTGGGGTTGCGACATCCTGGGGCATGCTCCCCCGCGCGTCGTGAAGGCGGTGCAGGATCAGGTCGCGCACCTGATCCACATTCCCAATACCTGGTACACCGAAGCCCAGGGAAACTTCGCGGAAGCCCTCTGCACGCGGTCTTTCGGCAAGGCGTTTTTCTCGAACAGTGGTGCCGAAGCGAACGAAGCGGCCCTCAAGCTGGCACGCCTGCATTTCAAGGGCGAACGCTACCAGGTCATTACGTTTCAGAACGGATTCCACGGGCGGACATTCGCCACGGTCACTGCGACGGCGCAGCCCAAGTACCATGCCGGCCTGGGGCCGATGATGCCGGGCTTCATTTACTGCCCGCACAACGATCTGGATGCCCTGAAGAAACTGGTGAATGACCAGACCTGTGCCATCATGATCGAACCGATTCAGGGCGAAGGTGGCATTAACATTCCCGGCGACCAGTATTTCTCCGAGATGCGGGCGCTGGCGGACAAGCATGGAGCCCTGCTGATTTTTGACGAAGTGCAGACCTGCATGGGACGCACGGGGACTTGGTTCGGCTACCAGCAGTGGAACGTGCAGCCTGATATTTTGACGATGGCCAAGGGAGTCGCGGGTGGCGTGGCGTGCGGTGTGACGATTGCCAGGAACGAGCTGGCTGCGGACTTGCGACCTGGCATGCACGCGAGCACCTTCGGCGGCAACCCGATCGCGATGGCGGCCGGCATTGCCACTATCGATACGATTGAACAAGACAAGCTGCTCGAACGTTGCAAAGAGAATTCAGACCGCTTCAAACGGCATCTGACCAATCTGGCCTCGGAGCTGTCGATCATCAAGGAACTGCGGATTCGGGGGATGATGATCGGCATCGATCTGAAGATTTCCGGGGCTCCGGCAGTCGGGATGGCCCTGGAGCGGGGCGTCTTGATCAATTCCACTCACGATACCGTCATTCGCCTGCTGCCGGCGTTGAATATCACCACCGAGCAGGTGGACGAGGGATGTGCGGTGGTGGCTGAGGTCCTGCGGCAATTGGCCGCAACAACCTAACGGCAGACCTGTTTGGGAGTTACGGACGTTCCGTGAGGCACTCAAACCGGAGAGTCCGGCCACAAACAGATCGGCGTAAGACGAAACGGCTTGGAAATAAAACGTGGTAAACCGCGCATTTTGCCATGCGGTTCGTTCGGTAATTGATCAGAATAGGTTCTTCAAATTACTCGCGGGGTTGGCCCGCGAGAACAAATCGTTCGGTGAGCGAGCGTTTTCGGTTGCTCCTCCGTTTCCGTAACTGCACCAGATTAGCCGTATGGTTTCCGTACGGCTTGGACAGGATCCGGCTCATGAAGCATTTTGACAGCCTGCTACGTATTACCACTCAAGAGATTCGCGATGTCCTGCAGACCGCCAAGTCGCTGAAGGCAGGCCTGAAGGCTGGCCACCGGCCGGCACTGCTGGCAGGGCATACGCTGATCCTGCTGTTCGAAAAGCCGTCCTTGCGGACGCGCATCAGTTTCGAGACAGCGATTGCCCATTTGGGGGGGAACAGCCTGTTCCTGAGCGCCGCCGATGCCGGCCTGCACGGCCGCGAATCGCTGCCCGATGTGGCTCGAGTACTCAGCTCATACAGTGATTTCATCGTCATCCGGGCGTTCTCGCAGACTTTGATCGAAGAAATGATCAAGTATTCGGCGTGCCCCATCATCAATGGTCTGTCGGACCGCAGCCACCCCTGCCAGGCCCTGGCGGACGTGTTTACGGTGCAGGAAGAATTCGGTGAGTGTACGGGCCGGCGGATTGCATTTGTTGGCGATGGCAACAACGTGGCCCGGTCGCTGGCGGTGGCGGCGGCCCACCTGGAAATGCCGTTCGTGATGTCGGCACCCCCGGGGTACGAGTTTCATTCGCAGTTCCTGAAACGCCTGCACGAGCAATTCCCGCACGTCCAGATCACGCAGGAGCCCGATCCTCGCAAGGCCGTGGCGCACGCCGACATCATTTACACCGACGTGTGGGTGAGCATGGGGCAGGAAGCGGAGACCGAGAAGCGGAAGTCGATCTTTACGCCGTATCAAGTCAACGAAAAGCTGCTGCAGGCGGCCCCGTCACACGCCAAGTTCATGCATTGCCTGCCGGCCCGGCGCGGACTGGAAGTGACCGACGGCGTCATGGACGGCACGCACAGCATCGCGTTTGCTCAGGCAGAGAATCGGCTCCATTTGTCGAAGGGAATCCTGGCCTGGTTGTCGGGGAAGTCAGCGGCAGCGCAGGGGGGGTGATTCAGAAATCCGGGGGACGGGTCTCTTGGCCCGTCCGTCCCGCGGCCGCGAATCGCGCCGGTCACAGTCCTTGATGCTGGCTGCCGCGGTTGAGATACCGCTGTGAGGACAATCCTGAGCGGAGTGGGTGGCTGATGGTTCTCTGAGGTACACTGACGGGCCAGGAGACCCGTCCCACGGACTTTCTCTACTGATAAGGCGACTTTGTGCGAATTCTGCTGACTAACGATGACGGCATTTATGCCCCGGGACTCGCGGCGATGTATGCCGAGTTGATCAAACTCGGTAAGGTGGAGGTCGCGGCACCGGCCGCCAACCAGAGCGGGGTCGGGCATTCAATCACCTATTTGACGCCACTGATCGTGCAGGAAGTCTTTCAACACGATCAGCACTATGGCTGGGAAATCGCCGGCAGCCCCGCAGACTGCGTGAAGCTGGCAATGCTGGAATTGTGTCCGGAGCCACCCGATCTGATCGTCAGCGGCATCAACAGCGGTGCGAATGCCGGCATCAACGTCTTGTATTCGGGGACCGTGGCTGCGGCGATCGAAGGGGCGTTCTTCGGGATGATGTCGATTGCAGTTTCGCTGGCGATGAATGAGCACCCGAACTACGAACGAGCGGCGCGGCAGGCGGCAGAATTGATCCAGCAATTGATCGCCCGCAAGAACGGCGTGGCACAGTTGTGGAACATTAACTTCCCGGAAAGCACTGCGGAGGGTCCCAAGGGAGTCAAGGTCCTGCCAATGGGCGTGCATCGTTACACCGAATACATGGAGAAGCGTAAAGACCCGCGCGGTCGGACCTACTATTGGAGCGGCACCGACAAGCAACTGTCCCCCCCCTGCCCCGTCGATACCGACGTCCAAGGGATGCTGGATGGTTTTGTGACGATGACGCCCTTGCAGTTTGATATGACGCATCGTAAGCAGTTGGATGAGTATCGTGGTTTGGATTGGAAATTGAGTTAACGTGATTGGGTGCCACTGGCTCTGCCAGTGCCCGGTGTCATTTGACTCGCAAAAACACTGGCAAAGCCAGTGGCACCCAACTTTCTCTTCGGGTCCTCTGGGAAGCAATCACCACGTCAACCCCTTACACATTCCCACCTTTTGACAACCAGATTAAGGTTTCGATGTGACCGATACCGTGACTTCACCGCACAACTCCGTTCCGATTCTGGACGTGCATGACGTCACGGTGGCGTATCACCACAAACCGGTGCTGTGGGATGTCGATCTGACGCTCCATGAACCCCATCTGGTGGGGATCATCGGCCCGAACGGGGCCGGTAAAAGCACCCTGTTGAAGGCCATTCTCGGCCTGGTGCCATTAGCGAGTGGTACCGTCAGCATCTTCGGCCAGCCATTGGCCAAACAACGCAAATTGATCGGCTATGTGCCGCAGCGAGAAAGCGTCGACTGGGATTTTCCCATCAGCGTGCTCGATACAGTGCTGCTGGGGACTTACGGGCGGCTGGGCTGGTTTCGGCGGCCGGGCCGGGCCGAACGTGAGCGGGCGCAGGCCTGCCTGGAACAAGTGGGGCTCGCAGATTTTGCGCGGCGGCAGATCGGGCAATTGTCGGGAGG
>CAZQUW010000117.1:15671-17018 GCA_964596215.1 uncultured Planctomicrobium sp.
CTGCAGGCGGCGTACGGCGGGCGGTTGTCGATTCTGGATGCGGCGGCGGAAGCCTTGCGAACCCAGGAAGCCGGGCATGATCACCTATAACACGCTGATCGTCCTGGTGGGAACCAGCCTCCTCGGCGCGAGTGCCGGGCTGGTCGGCAGCTTTGCCGTGCTCCGGCGTCGCAGCCTGACCGGCGATGCCCTGGCCCATGCGGCACTGCCCGGCTTGTGTCTGGCGTTCCTGGTTGTGGGGGAACGCAGTCTGCCCGCGATGTTGCTCGGCGCGTTTCTGTCCGGGTTAGTGGGCATCGGCTGTATTTCGGCCCTGCGGCGCTGGACGCGGATTAAGGAAGATACGGCGATCGGCATCATCCTGAGCGTCTTCTTCGGCGCGGGGATTGTCCTGAGCCGCTGCATTCAAAATCTCTCGGCTACCGGCAGCAAAGCAGGGCTTGATTCTTATATCCTGGGCAAGACGGCCGGGATGATTTTTCAAGATGTCCTGTTAATTGCCGGCCTGGCCGCGTTTTGCCTGGGCGTCCTGCTGCTGTTCTACAAAGAGTTCCGCGTGGTGGCGTTCGATCCCAGCTTCGCCCGAGTACAAGGCTGGCCGGCCGGGAGTCTGGATCTGCTGCTGATGACCCTGATTGCGGTCGCTGTCGTGATTGGACTGCCGGCGGTCGGGGTCGTGCTGATGGCGTCGCTGCTGATTCTGCCCGGGGCGAGTGCCCGGTTCTGGACGGACGAGCTCGATCGGCTGCTGGTGCTGGCGACCATCTTCGGGTTGCTGACGGGTGCCGTCGGAACGCTGATCAGTACGTGGTACAGCCTGTTGCCGGCGGGGCCGATCATCGTCCTGACGGGAACGGCACTCTTCCTGTTGTCGCTGTTCTTCGCCCCGCGCCGCGGAGCCCTGGCCCGCTGGATGCTGGCGCGGCGCGTCCATCTCCGACTGGGGCAGAACAAGCTGTTGACTCTCTTGCATGATCTGTCGGAACCCTCGTGGCCGGCAGAATCGTCCTGGACCATTCAAGAACTTTCGACCCGGAAATCGTGGCGCGCGGGGCAGCTTAAGAAATTGCTGCAACAATCGGTGATCTGGGGCCTCGTCGAGGTCAGTGTCGACGGACGCTATCGACTCACGGCGGACGGATGGAAGAAATCCGCGGAACTCGCCCGCAATCAGCGGATGTGGGAGCTGATCCTGACCGAACACGCAGAGTGGTCAGGCTGCCTGGCGAACCTCGAGCACACCGGGGTGAAAGAATGTGTGCCGCCGGAGTTCTACCTGCAACTGGATCGCGAGCTCCGGGAAAGTAAACGCTATCCGAAAGTGCTGTCGCAGCCGGGGCAATGACT
>CAZQUW010000117.1:17118-18974 GCA_964596215.1 uncultured Planctomicrobium sp.
AGCTCCGGGAAAGTAAACGCTATCCGAAAGTGCTGTCGCAGCCGGGGCAATGACTCAACCAACTCGTGGGACGGGTCTCCCGGCCCGTCAGAGCCCTAATCTTCATTTCCACATGCAGGAAACGCCGCGCGAAGTTCGCCCAGCGTACGGGTGGCTGTTCATGGGGAAGACCAACACCGAGTTGGAAAGCTCGCCGAGTGCGGTGCGAAGTTCGCGAGGCATTTCAGTCTTGCCGTTCCCAGAGTCAACGGCACTGACGGGCCGGGAGACCCGTCCCACGGTCTCGGGCCGATTTCGAAAAATCGTCGACCAGACCCCTCATCGAGGTGTGAGGCGTGGTAAACTCTGAGGTGCACATTTCAACTCCTGGCCCGGGTCACGCGGATCTCACAGCATGGCGACGTCACTGGAACAAAACCTCTCCCGCGAAAAAATCTTCGCGGCCAGTCTCGAGTTCTTTCTGGATCCGATCAAGCCCTACCTGCAGGACGACACCGTGACCGAAATCATGGTCAACGGTCATGACGAGATCTACATCGAGCGACGTGGGCAACTGGAAGAAACCAATGCCCGGTTCGAAAGTGCGGACACGCTGTTGTCGGCCGTGCATAACATTGCGCAGTACGTCGGGCGTGAGATCGACGAACTGCGGCCCGTACTGGATGCGCGCTTACCAAATGGTTCGCGCGTGCATGCGGTGATTCCCCCCAGCGCCCGGCGCGGGACCTATCTCACGATCCGCAAGTTTTCCAAGGAACGTCTCACACTGGATGATCTGCTGGAATTCGGCAGCATTTCTGAAGCCGCCAAGGAGTTCCTGGAAGTCTGCATTCGGCTGCGGAAGAACATCATCGTGTCGGGCGGGACGGGGACCGGTAAGACGTCGCTGTTGAATGCGCTGTCGAAGGCAATTCCCGATGAGGAACGTGTCGTCGTCATCGAAGACAGTTCGGAATTGAAGCTGACGCAGAAGCACTGCCTGTATCTGGAGGCCCAGCAGGGAGACACGAAAGGTCGCGGCAAACTGACCATCCGGCAGTTGTTCGTGGCATCACTGCGGATGCGTCCTGATCGAATTCTGGTGGGCGAAGTGCGCGGCGGCGAGGCCCTCGATATGATCCAGTCGATGTTGAGCGGTCACTCGGGAAGTCTGACGACCGTGCATGCGAATTCCGCGCGCGACGCGTTGATCCGCCTGGAGACGCTATCGTTGATGTCGGATGTGACCATCCCCATTTACGTGGCTCGCGCCCAGGTGGCGTCGGCGATCGATCTGATTGTCCAGATCGCTCGTTTCTCGGAAGATGGCTCACGCAAGATTGTGGCGATTTCGGAAGTCCAGGGCCTGCGCGAGAACGAGTACCAACTGCAGGACCTGTTTGTCTCGCGCCGCACTGGGGTCTCGCGGCTGGGAAAAGTCATCACGGAACTGGAACCCACCGGCATTCAGCCGACGTTTGCCCGGGAAGCGTATGAGTACGGCCTGGAGCGGATGGTGCATTTCTCGGCCCCGCTGTGGGATCTGAAGCCAGGCGCCAAGTCATAGCTTGCCGGCAGGTCACCGCTGGAGTTGCGGACCGCGCATATTCTTGAAGTTGCGGCGATTCGTGCTTTTTTGGCGGCTCCCTCGGACGGGGAATAGCGGCATCCCAGTTCGGGGCGCTCTATGTTGCCACGTTTTATTCGCAAATCTTTTGGTGGCAGGTGTTTGTGAAGAACTTTTCGCCTCCGGAATCTGCGAAATGCTGATTTCTGCGACATTTCGCAATCTGTTGGGGGGCTGGTGATCTGGTAGAGAAGAGTCCGTTGTCCGTTGTCCGTTGTCCGTTGTCCGTTGTCCGTTGTCCGTTGTCCGT
>CAZQUW010000118.1:0-13595 GCA_964596215.1 uncultured Planctomicrobium sp.
CGGCAGAGCGCCATACTTTGTAACGACCTTGGCTGGCAAGCCAGCACGACGGCCAAAAATTCGACGGCGTTATCGATCACTCACGCGAGATTCGGCAACCGGAGCTTCGAGTAATTTTGAGTTTATCGCTGGCGGTGGAATTGTCACTCCCAATCGCGTCAGCACGTGGACTAATTCTAAAAGAGCGGTCGATTGAGGACTGGCTGACGCGGCGTTTGGATCTGTGAGCGACACTGCAGCGCAGCGTGCTTGAGAAGGGGCACTGAATCTGGTAGGAAACACCTCTGGCTTCAAATTTCACTGTAGAAAGAATTCGATGCACCTGCCCGATATCGTCAACGCCTTGATGACCCAGATGCCTCCTGTCATGCGCTGGTGCGGTGCGGTCGCCAGACGGTTGCGGCAGTTTAACATTGCACTCGGGGGCAAATCGTCCGGCAGTGCGCTCACGGATGCTCTCACGCTGGCCGATCTGACGGTGCAGGAAATCCTGGTCGCGGCGTTGCGTGATACTGATCCCATCTTCCGCAGCTGCCGGATTGAAGCGGAAGAGGAGAACGGCGACCTGGCGCTGTTCTCCACAGACAGTCCCTACACGATTGCCATCGATCCGATCGACGGAACCAAGCAATATCGCGACAAAACGGGCAACGGTTACTGTTGCATGTTGAGTCTGCGGTCGGTTGATACGCTGCACTATTCGCTGGTTTACATTCCGGAGGATGGCCCCACGGGGCGCTGGGTACAGGCCGTGGGAAATACCGTTGTCTGCGGTCCGGACGACACCAGCCGGACGGCGGTCGATGTGCTGCGCAGCCTGCCAGCATCGATTCGGCAGGAGAATCCGCGGCCGCGGCGAATCTATCTGATCGGGTTTCAACAGGACGATCCGGTGCGGGCTGCCCTGGTCACCCAGACCGGGCTGGAGGGGGTGGCCCCGGATGACATGCCGGGCAGTATTTACGATCTGATCGCGAGCGGCGATTTCGCCGGATCGCTGATACATACCCCGAATGTGTACGACTTTCCTGTGTCATTGCAGATCAGCCGGATCCTGGGGGGCGATTCCCTCTGGGTGCACAATGGCCAGCCGGTGAATTTCAGCGAGCTGTGGGTGGATGACCGGGCTGATATGCTCCGTTTACCGGGCATCGTGGCAACCAGCCCCTACCCGGATGTGCTGGCTAAGCTGGTTCCCCTGGCAAAGGACTGGAGCCCGATTCGCTACCAGGACTGAGTTCGCAGTCGCGGGGTGCGGGATGTGGGTAGACCAGGCAAGAGATAAGGCGGAGCGGAGGTGGAACCGGCGGCCTTCGGCTTATGGTTCCGTGTTGTTGGCTGGAATTGCAACTTATTTGCTCTTCACAAGTTGCGTATCGTCTGTCGATTCCATTCTTGCCCTGCTGAGACGCGATGTGTAGAGTGTATTGATTGCCCACACACCATTCTGTGACCGCGTGACTCGCATTTGAATTTGCCTCTGGGAATCGGTTTCATGTCCGAGGTTGTCGCCATTCAAGACGCTGATGATCCTCAGGATGTCATCCACCAGGCCGTGGAACGGCTGGTGCAAGGTGAGTTGGTCGTGGTGCCGACGGAGACCCGGTATGTGCTGGTCGCGAATGGACTGCATTCCGAATCGGTATCGCGATTAGCGGCGTGGGGTCAGCGGCACGAACTGGGTTCAGCCGTGCTGGCGGTGAATTCCAACGCACGCGCGCGGGACTATGTCCCGGACCTGGGGGCCTTGGGCGGAAAATTGATGCGCCGGTGCTGGCCGGGTCCGATTTCGTTTGAGTTCTCGTTGTCGCCCACCGCCCGCGGACTGGCATCGGTGCTGCCCGATACGACGCGACAACTGGCAGCGCGAGACGGACTTGTGATTCTGCGTGCACCGGCCCATGATGTAGTACAGGGTATCCTGCGACTGTTGCCGGGTCCGCTGGTGATGCTCGGGGAATATGCCGCTCGCCTGGATCAGGGAGGCCGGCTTCCCGACTGGTTGCCCGCCGCCAATGGTGAAATTTCGTTCGTGATTGATGATGGAATTTGCCGCTACGGGACGCCGTCCAGCCTGGTACGGGTCCGGGGCGAGCAATGGGAATTGTTACACGAAGGTGTCGTGACCGAAAGGACAATCAAGCACTTGGCAAGTCACTTCATTTTGTTCGTCTGCACGGGAAATACCTGCCGCAGCCCGATGGCAGAAGGGATCTTTCGCCGGTTACTCGCCGAAAACTTAGGCTGTACTGATGAAGAACTTGGCGAACGTGGATACATCGTGGCTTCCGCCGGCCTATCGGCCATGCCGGGGGCCCGGCCCAGCCCGCACGCCGTGGAAGTTCTCAAGCAGAAGTCCATCGACCTGACCGGACATGAGAGCCAGCCGCTGAGCGGACGGTTACTGCAGCAGGCGGACCGTGTGTTTACCATGACCCGCGGTCATCGCGATGCCATCCTGCGCGAGTGCCCGGAAGCCGAGGAACGCGTCCATTTGCTGTCGCGCCGGGGGACCGATATTTCCGATCCGTATGGCAGTCAAGTCGAAGTTTACCACAAATGTGCCGACGAGATGGAACAACACTTGCGGCAGATTCTGGCAGACCTTCTCGTCGCTTGATCGAACGTTCCAATCCAGTTCAATTGACCGTGCTCCATACAGCTTGCCTGACCGGCAATTTGTCTCGCCCGCGGAGTCGCGTGATGGGATGAATTAGTCTGGCAATTCTGTCGTCAGGACAGGGTTCCGGCGGATGTCATCAATCTTCGCGAATTGCGGTAGGATATCAGGACCGGCCCGTGCATGATTGAGTACAGCCGGAGTGGTATCGAAGAATCAAGAAGTTGTTTCCCATCGTTTGACCGAGAGTCGCGAAATGAAAATTGCCGTCGCGAGTGATCACAGAGGCTTTTCCGTGAAGAGCAAGATCCTGAACATGGTGGCCGCAATGGGTCATCAGGGGCTGGATTTTGGGCCAGAATCGGGTGAGATGGTCGACTATCCCGACTTCGCATCGAAGGTGGGGCGTGCGGTATCGCACGGTGAGGTGGAGCGTGGCATCCTGATCTGCGGCAGCGGCATGGGCATGTGTATCGTTGCGAACAAGTTTGACGGAGTCCGCGCGGCCCCCTGCCACGATGACCTGACGGCAGAAATGAGTCGCCTGCATAACGATTCGAATGTCCTGTGTTTGTCGGCCGATTTGCTGGGCGAGAGGCTGGTACATCGCATGGTGGAAATTTGGCTGGCCACGCAGTTTGAAGGGGGCCGCCACATGCGGCGTCTGGAGAAGATTTCGGAGATCGAAATTGAAAACCACCGCGCTGCCAGGAAATAGGCTCCCGGCGTGACCAATCTGCGGCCACGGGAGCAGCGTGGGAGGTCTCATCATGAAGAGCGGGGTGTTGGGATCTGATTGTTAGCGGAGGGCCGTTGAACGAGGAACTGGACAACAGAGATTCCCAAATCGCAGCCGAGGCTCTAAACTGATGCAGAAGAATGTCATTGGGGTTGTGAGCAAGACAGCCCCGACTGCAGCCAAACTGACGCGTAATATTCGCCACATGATTCGGAAAGTGCCTGCATGAACAGCGGACTGCAAACTGCCCGCACGACCAGCCATAGTGTGGGGCAACCCGTACTGGCTCAGTTCGGCGGCACCAAGGTGTATTACGTCGACTTGCTGATTATTGCCGTGCTATTCGGATTGGTATTGTTCGTAGTGGGGCGCTCCAGTCGCCGCTACTGAGTTCGCATGGCGAGGTTCTCGCCGCAGGATTGATCCTTCTGCACGCACCAGCTGACTGAAGAAGTCGGGTGTCAGTCATTGCCTAATGGTTCCGACCGCGAGAGTCGGGCTGTTTACAGCCCTGAAGAGTTCATGTTGTCTGTTGCGTCTGAATCCAGGGTGCGAGTGGCGATTTCGGGAATCGGGATGGTCACGCCCTGCGGAGCGGACCGCGAGACCAGCTGGCAGGGCCTGCTGGCTGGGCAGAGCGTCATCCGCTGGTTGACTCCGTCGGAACATGTGGCTCGGAATTGCAACATCAACCGTACACGCCTGGCCGGGGCGCCGGCCATTCTGCCGCCCGAGGCGGATCAGGCGTTGCCGTTTTCCATGAATACCATGGCACGTTGTGCCGCAAGGGAAGCACTTGAGGATGCAGACATTCCCGCTGCGAACCTGGACCAGGAACGAACCGGGGTGGTGATCGGCACCAGCAAGGGAAGCCTGGGGGCCTGGCACCAGCTGTTGAGTCATGCTAATGAACTTGAAGATCCGCGAACGTTGTGGGACGCGGGTTGGTCGAACTCCCCTGCCCTGTGCGTGGCAGCGGACTATGAAATTGCCGGACCGGTACTTGTGCCAGTGGCCGCGTGCGCCACTGGGCTCTTAAGCATTTTTCGTGGAGTCCAACTGATTCAGGATGGCCGGTGCGATGTCGTCGTGGCCGGGAGCGTGGATGATTCCCTGTCGGAGATCCTGTGGGCGTCCTACCGCCGGCTGGGGGTCTTGGCGCGGGTGAAGGATGGCGATCCGAACCGGGTGTGCCGTCCGTTTGATCGCGATCGCCAGGGTTTTCTGATGGGGGGCGGCTCGGGGGTCGTGGTGCTGGAACGCCTGGAGGCCGCCGAGGCCCGCGGGCATCAACCGTATGCCGAATGGCTGTCGGGGGCGATGGCATCTGATTCGCTGGCGTTGACCCAGGTTTCGCCCGATGCCGCCGGGCTGACACATTTGATCTCGGATCTCTTGCGAACGGGGGCCACCGACGCCCGGGACATCGACTATATCAATCTGCATGGGACGGGGACACGCGATAACGACCGCTACGAGACGTTGGGAATCCGGCAGGCACTGGGCAGTGCAGCCGACGGTATCCCGTGCAGCAGTTTGAAGGGAACCATAGGCCATCTGCTGGGAGGCGCGGGAAGCGTCGAGTTTGCCGCCATGTTACTCGCCATGCGCGACGGATTTGTGCCGCCCACCGCGAACTTGACGCAGGCTGATCCGCAATGCAATTTGGATTACACACCATGCTTCGCACGGCCGCATACGATTCGTACTGCGTTAAAATTGTCGCTCGGCTTCGGGGGGCATCTCGTCGCCGCCCTGGTCCGCAACTGCCGGTTGTGATTTGTGATCAGGGTTTGTGGAATCCCCGGCCTCACCCTTCAGGAGGACGTGCAACTGAAAGGCGTCGCGGAGCAGATCGCGGACCTGATCCGGAGCCACTTTCTTCCCCTGACGGCAATAGACTAACCACTCACCACTGGCTTCCGCATAGGACCCCGCGTGCTGTTCGAAGAATGCGCAGACCTCTGTATCAAACAAGCGTCGCAGGCGGGCCTCGTTGTTGCCGTGCAGATGATACTTCTTGGAAAACAGGGGCTGGTCTTCAAAGTCGATGTCGCGACCATCAAAAGTCAATCCGATCCAGTCCAGAACCGACTCAGGCCGGCACAGCCAGAGAGGCAACTGCAATTCCGCAGATTGAATCGCGACGATGGTGGAAACGTGGGTTTGTGTGTTCTTACCGCTGCCGGTCACATAGCGCCAATCGAAGATCATGACATGGGTTGTCTCGGTGGATCCCGTCAGGACGTTTTCCATCTGCTGTCGACGCCCGGCCTGCAACAGGGTGAACTTGGGCAGGCTCATCAGGAGCCCTGTCCCGACATTCGCCAGGAAGGTGAAACCGAGTGAGTCGGCCAGTTGTTGGAGAGCCAGGCGACGCCGGCGTGCGAAGTAGGCACTCCCGAGCCAGATCAGTGTCATGATTGCCAGTATGCTGACGACAAATAGATAGGGCAGGACCTGTTTCACAAGATTACCGTTTCATTTCAGATTGATCCGTGTTGGATCATGGAATCGGCAGATGGTCACTTCACTCCGTGATGAGTGAGCCTGAACGAAAGATTGGAAGAGTTTATCTTCGGGGGCGCGCATTCAGCCAGCATTGATCTGCGGCCCGCTCGATCTCCGATAGCGAATTCAACTGAATACTTCGCCGGGCTCCGGTCCAGCGATTGGCTGGAAAATACCAGATGGCCGAAACGTCAGTGTGTGGGATTCGCGAGCGTTGTGCCAGGTCTAAAATGAGGCCCAATTGAAATCTGTTCTGAGGATAGATCGGCGCTGAAACTAACTTCAACGAAACAGCCTGGGGACGTAGTTGCCACTTACCTGGCTCCTCATTCATGTCGACGATCCGCGTGGCAGATTCCTGCCAGACAATGGGAACGAGTTGTAAACCACGATCAGTCAGTCTCAAGCTCAATTGCTCGCCATGTTGCGCATACAGCCCCCACGCAGGCCAGACATCGCACCATCCCCAGGGTTCGAGGGCAGGCCAGAGAACAACCGAGGCGACCAGCAAATTAACACTCCACTGGGCGAATGATCTCCGCTCCGTGTTAACGGACGCGGCCACTGGAAGGTTCACAGATTTCGATGTTCTTCCAAACAAAATCACATTCTGCAGGATGAAGTAACAGTTCCAGATCAAAACTCCCGCAGAATGGCCGAGTCCCCATGGTCCCAATACGACGAGGAGTATCAGATGCATTCCACATGCGGCCCACACGGCCCAGCGACGGACAGGGGGCCAGATCAGACCAACTGCCACCGCGAGTTCACCCAATGGAAAGAGCAACGGCCAGGCACCCGTTTCCCACGGCAGTGCCCCCGCTGGCGGACGACCAAATGCGAGGTGACCGAGTTCCAGCAGGAAGCTGCGGCCCAGGCCGGTGCAGAACGAGTAATCACATTTGGAGACGGCCGAATGGAAGTAAATACTGATCGTCAGAACTCGGAGTAATCCCATCGCGTGCGGCGCGGGGGTCGACGCAAGGATGACTGCCACCAACACCAATTGATAGGCCCACGGCTGGGCACGATGCTGGTCCAGTAAGATGAGGCCCGTCATGGCCCCGGCAAATAGCCACAGACAGAGTCGGTTACCCGCGGCGTCAGGCCTGATGGCCGCTGCACCTGGCAATGCGCCGATCATCGCACATAGCAGAACCACATCAACCACCTGCGGAACCGCGCAGCCCCAGGCAAACCAAGGTACCTGTGGAAAGTCGCTGGTGTGCAGCCATAGCGGCAGTGTTACGAGAACCAGCCAGATCCCAAATGCTGCTACTAACCAGCGGAGCCAGTCGCTCCGCCAGTCTGGGGGGAGGTCGCTACCTAAGGTCTGTTGCCAGATTCGATTCCACATCGGCTTGGTTCTCCGGCTGAACTCCTGCCCTTGTCCGCATGGAATCGAAGGGGCAGCTCGCATGAACGCGCTGTGCGCAGTTGGACGCTGTCGACTGCCAATCCAATGCGTCCCGCACGATGCCCCGTTACGAAACCTGGATGCGCAGTGATTCCACCACGCGTCGCACATTATGAAACGCTTCCGATTCGGGAATCGATGCCGCGGATTGCAGTTCATCCTGCAGCGTGCCCAGTAAATTGTCTTTGAGCTGACGCCCCAGCCATTCCAGACGATGCGTCGTAAAGGCGACGTGCAGCTGACGGAAATGGGCCTCGACGGCTCGCAGGCCGGCGGTCGTGCCAGTCAGAGCCGTTTCACCCGCGAGCACGGCACCTGTGCCTCCAGCAATGTGTAACACCGCATCAAAGGCCAGGCTATGAGCCACCGGCGCCGCGGCATGCCCCAGGGGGCCGCCGCCAGCGAAGAACAGGGCGACCGAGGTCACCGGGCGAGCTGCCGCAGCCAGGCTGTCCAACTGCTTGACAAAGTCAAACATCTGCGGACTGTCACTGCGAAAAGCCTGCATCTGTGTCGCGACGACTTCCTGAAGCTCGGTTTCCAATTGCAGCTGGCTATGGCTGGCGTTAATCCGCTCCAGCAACTCTGCCCGCCGCTCCCCGGTCAACAGGCGTGCGATACGGGGCCGCAGCAGATCGTTTCCGAGCTCGGCCAACTGATTGAGACCATCCAGCAGATTCTCAATGGCGGTCAGGATCACTTCATGTTCAGATTGCTGATATTGTGCGATGGGGTCGGCTTCCGTACCAGAAAGACGGTCGCGGGCCCAACGCACCGTTCGCAGCACACCGTCGCCAATCGTGTTGTAGAAGTCATGCACGGATTTCGTCCAGCCTTGTCGCTGACCGCGCCACCACCGGCGAATCTCGCTGACCAGCAGCCGGTTCGGGATCGTCGGCCAGTTCGAAATTCGCGCCAGCTGCCGGCCGGTCAACATTTCTGCGGCCGCGCGGAAATCGCCACTGCGGAGTTGCAACTCTGTCAGGTAGGCTGGAATCCCCTGCTCCTGGTCGACCAGCTGCCGCAACGAACCACGAATGGTTCGGAATTTGATCGACGAAAAGTGCAGCTGCGAGAGGTCTTCTCGCAAGTCATGCGGTGTGTTCAATTGCCGCTCGGTTGCCGGGACTGCAACTTCCGGCGAATTCGTCTCTGCCTGCACGGGCCAGGCGCGGGTGTAGAACGGGAGCTTATTTGCTTCCGCGGCCCGGCGATCGTTGGGGGCGACGTAGACCATTTCCGGCGAGATGCTGGTCTCTTTAGTGAAGGTCTGGAGCCACAGGGGCCAGTAGCTTTCGTCCTCGGGCAACAACACCTGATTGAAAACGACGACGACCGCTTTGTCTTCGGCCCCGGCTTTACGGAAGAATTGCTTCACAGCCGCGTCGTTGTACTTCTGCTGAGTCAGCACAGCCACCAGTACGTCGGCACTGTGGCGGATGCAATCCGCGCGATGCCAGTTGACCGCGGCGTCACTGTCGACGTCCGGAGTATCCAGCACCAGCATGTTCGACGGAACCGAAGGGCTTTCCTTCCAGTACAATTTATCAGACGCGTCGGTCCTCAGGGCAGACTCGGACTGTGTCCATTCTTCGAGTTCGAAGCCTTGAAAGATCTCTGACAGATTGTGATTTGCTGTAAAGCCTGTCGGAACCAGGCACACCGGGTGCTTTGTTCCGGATGCCAGCGGACTGGTTGCACTGACCCGACTGCCGGCCAGATGATTGAAGATTACGCTTTTTCCGATATTCGTACCGCCCACCACGGCAACCACGATAAAGGGCTCGGAACTGAGCTGCGGAATGAGCTTCCGGGTCAGCGTCTCGTACCATTCGCGTTCGGCCAGGGGCGGAAGCTGCAGCAATCCGGCAGACCGTTCAAGTTCAGCCAGCGCAACCTGCAGCTTGCCGACTTCCTCCGCGCAGGCTGCAAACGGCGTGGAATGCAGGGCCACGCGTCCCGACCACGCGGGTGGGGCAAAACCTGCCGGGGGAGTTGAATCAGTCTCCATAAACTTCGTGGCCTGTTCAGAACCGCGGTCTGCAACGTGCTGCGAGGTACCCGTATCGTCGCCTGCTGGCAAGGTCACATGCGGCGCGGGAATTGCGGGCATTCCGGGATCGAACATCAGCCGCAGTTCACGGCGTTCGGAGAGAGTGCCCTGTGGCGTATAGTTTAACGCACAGCGCGACCGGCGGACACAGTTTGAGCCAGCAATCTCCCCGGACGGGCGATTGGATGACATCTGGTCTCGGAAATCCCTTCCCTGGGACATCAAGACGACCACTCCCTGGTCTGTGTGTCTGGAACAAGCTCACTACGAAAACGGCCGCAGCCACCTGCGGAATTGGACTCGCTTGCGTGTCGAACTTGTCACTGGTTACTGCGCAATTCTGACTTATATGAACTTCGTCACCCAGTGCCCCGCTTCGTCAATTATCTTCTGGTTGAGGAGCGCGCTTATTCTTATTCACAACGGTCAGGATATCCTTCGCGTCGGTCATGATGTGGCGATTGTCTTCGTACACCACGAGCAGCTTTTGGGCGAGGATTTCCTGGTGAATCACCTTCCCCTGCCCCAGCTTGGTCACCACGAAGGTGCCCACCGAGGGGAGCTCGCGGCGGTACTCTTCGTAGGTGTCGTATTCATAACGCAGACAGCATTTGAGTCGCCCGCAGCGTCCCGAAATCTTCGTCGGATCCAGCGTCGCCTTTTGCAGCTTCGCCATCTTCATGGAAACAGGAGGCATCTCCTTGAGGTGCGTGTTGCAGCAGACCGGCTTGCCACAATCTCCGTAATCCGCCAGCAACTTTGCCTCATCCCGAACACCGATTTGACGCATTTCGATGCGCGTATGGAAGTGCTTGGCCAGCGCTTTCACCAATTCGCGAAAGTCCACGCGGTTCTCTGCGAGGTAATAGAACACCAATCGCTCGTCGCCAAACAGGTGCTCAACATCGACCAGCTGCATCTGCAGCTTACGCTCGTTGATCATCTCCTGTCCGCCGCGGAACTCGTCCCGCTCTTTTGCGCGGAGAGTCTCACGCTTGTCGAAATCTTCGGCGTTGGCTTCACGAAGAATCGAACCGAGCTCTTCACTCGAGCCCAGGTACTCACGCGTCTTTTCGGATGCGGGACACAGGACTTCACCCCATTCAACGCCGCGTTCGCTCCGTATGATGACTTGCGTACTGCGGTTGATGGGAACCGAAAACTTTGCCGAAAACTCGGCGACCTGGCGCGCAATGCCATATCGCACGACGTATCGATTCGTCGGAGCGTCCATGGAAAGTAGTCTATCTATGAGGAGCACGGCGAAGTACGAAGTGCCTGCGCCGCAAGGAATTCTTCCAATTCAAAGCGCCATTATAGACGAACAGGCAGAGAAAGCGGGAGGCAATGACACGATTTAGCTGGCTTTCGAGAGACACTCACCGCGCACCGTCGGGATGAGCCAGGGGCAACCGCCTGCCGCACAAACTCCATCACGGTGCCCCGAGCCACTGTGGCTACGAGGCTTCGCGAAAGCGCAGGGTCGGCTTCTCCACCGTAACCATCGTATTGGCCTGAACGCTCTTGCTGATCGAAGCACTCGCGCCGATTACCGAGCCAGCTCCAATCACGGTGCCCCCCCCCAGAATGGTCGCGTTGGCGTAAATCACGACTCCGGACTCGATTGTCGGATGACGCTTCGTGCCTCGAATGATCGCCCCGGTCTCATCTTTCGGAAAACTTAACGCGCCGAGCGTCACACCCTGATAGATCTTCACATTGCTGTGAATGACGGTGGTCTCACCAATCACCACACCGGTTCCGTGATCAATGAAGAATGACGGTCCGATCTGGGCGCCAGGGTGAATGTCGATTCCCGTGCGACTATGAGCCCATTCTGAAAGCATCCGGGGAATGAACGGAACCTCAAGCCGATAAAGCTCATGCGCCATACGCTGAATGGTGATGGCTTCCAGGCCGGGATAGCAGAAGATGATCTCATCCAGACTGCCGGCAGCCGGATCGCCGTCATAAGCGGCCTGCACATCCTGAGCGAGCAACTCACGCACCCTGGGAAGCTGCTCGAGGAACTGTATCGCCTTCTGCTGCCCGAGGGCTTCGAAGTCGATTTCGTGAGTTCCGCACACCAAGCGATGCCGTGCGGCCTGTTCGTGGCGTAGCGCACGGGCAATCTGCTGGGTCAACTTATCGTGCAATCCGTCGATCAAGTCGCCAATGTAGTAGGCCACATTGCCGGCGTGCAGGTTCTGACGTCGCCGATAGCCGGGGAACAACACTTCCTTAAGATCGGCCGCGATCTCATGCACCACATCGGTACTGGGCAGCGGACAATGCCCCAGATGGTTGATCGAACCAATCTCGTAGTACGTTTGAATGATGCGATCCGTCAGCTCGGAGAGAGCTTCTTTGCGGCGAGGGTCGGTTGCCATGTCACGATTCCTGCCCTCGTTGAGCAGAGGGCTGCCGTCAGTCATCGTTCAAGATCCATCAAGGTTTCGAGGTTCCGCGGGCGTTTGTCCGGTGAGGAAGCTGAGGAAATTCTTGACGGATTGTAGACCTCGTCACATCCGGATAACAAGGTATTGCACGAATCGGCAGACCATTCGACAGAGTTGAATCGAATTCAACAGCCGTTATATCCGGACCTCGGTTGCCCGGTACTAAGTATCGTGGGGCACGGTGCACCCCGCTGACAGTTAATGCATTGACGATTCGGGTGACCCAGCCAGAACCGCGCAACTGGCTGGCGCATAATAACTAGCCGTTAATTACGTTGAGCTTCCGCACCATCCCGCTGCGAACTTGCTCAATACCAAATGCGAGGGCAGGCAATCTACGTGCACCTTGACGAACGTAGCATCGATTGCGCGACTCAAAATCATGGGACACTTTCGGTAAACAGCCTGCAACGGCACAAGTGCGCTGGACCGAAATGCAAATCAACCCGGTCGCCGCAGGGCCACCGGGTTGATCTGGTAATCGAGAAGACTTCGTGATCAGGCACTCTTGCGCATGGGGAGGATAACCGGTTCGGTGGCGGCAGCGCGCTTCGTCCCAGCCATGAATTGCTCGAACACCTGCATGTCGAGAGCCGATGCCGATTCATTTTCAGGGTGCCACTGCACACCCAGGCAGAACCAGTTCTCGTCCTTGGCTTCGAATGCCTCGATTACGCCGTCTGGTGAGCGGGCCGAAACCAGGAAGGGGCTGGCGACTTGATCGCAGGCCTGGTGATGCTGGCTGTTGACGCGAATTTCACCCGGACCGTAGATCGTATCAACCCGGGTGCCGGGGACGATTTCCAGGGTGTGACGCAGGCAGTTCTCGACTGGATCGCGGTGGTGGAATGCCTTGGGAATATCTTCGGTAACATGCTGATGAAGGGTGCCGCCACAGATGATATTCAGAAGCTGCATCCCGGCACCGATCGCCAGAATCGGCATTTGTCGTTCGACAGCCATGCGACACAAGCGGCGATCGAAATCTTCGCGGCGAGTCGGCATCGGGCGGGTCGAGGGGTGGCGGTCCATTCCCAGACGAATCGGGTCGAGATCCTGAGTACAGCCGGCGAAGACAATACCGTCCAGCATTCCCAGCATTTGAGACAGGTCGTCGTCGCTCGAGAAGGGCGAAATGAGAATGGGCAAACCGCCAGCAGCGGTGACCGAGTCGTAGTAACCGGTGTTAAACCAGCTCAGTGCTGGCTGCTCGGCACGGGTCGGCCGAAAGTCGCCGTTGATTCCGATCAATGGTTTGCTGTTGCGGTTCTGGCTCATCGACTGTTCCTCCTTGAAAGTGTGGCGATCCCGACGGCGGATTGAGATCGACTTGCCGTCTGCAGAACGCGGTGGTCAAAATCGCGCATCCCCTGCGCTATGCCCTGACCGAAACTCTGATACCAGACAAACCAGCACACACCGCCATCAGGGCAGGCATATGCACTCCGTTGAGTGCCATTTCAGAGATGAAGGCTGTGACCATTGACGAATGCAATGTCTAGCAGAGAACCATCCACCAGAGAGAGAAGATCAATCTTCTTCATCGCGGCAGAGCGGCCCGAGCGTCGCAGTTTTCATCCTTGAAACTTCGGATCAGATCCAGCGATTCGAGCAGGAAGCTCGTTTGCGGTGATCTCTCCGGTATGCCACCGATCCATCGGTCTGCACCGCGAACAACCCCCTGTTGTCCCACGCGGTATCAGAGAAAAATCTCTGCTCGCTGAACGCTTTGTGGAGTCGATTGAACTCAGTCAATCCCAGTCGCGTTCAGCGATGGGGGGATGTTATGGGCAGTT
>CAZQUW010000118.1:13695-18820 GCA_964596215.1 uncultured Planctomicrobium sp.
CGCAGCACATCCACGGCATGCTGCATATCCGGCGGAAGCGGAGCGGTAAAACTCATGATTTCCCCGGTAATCGGATGATTCAAACGCAACGTGTGCGCGTGCAGTGCCTGCCGCGACAGGAGTTCATTGGCGTTGGGATTTTCAATGGGGGGCGGTTCGTCGTCGGGATCTTCCAGCGGCGCGAGCTTCTCGGGGGGACCATTAGGGCCATAGAACTCGTCAGCTACGACGGGATGCCCCAACGCGGCCATGTGCAGTCGAATCTGATGCATACGCCCTGTGATCGGCTGGGCCCGGACCAGTGTGTACTCACCAAACCGCTCCAGTACCTCGAAGGTTGTCTTGGAAGGACGCGGATCGACAGCATCGGGCTTGGTTGTCATCAAGATCGTATGGCCGCCCGGAACAACACCGATCGGCAGGTCCACCATGCCACGGTCCTGCTCCAGGTTGCCGTAAACCAGGGTCCAATACGATTTGTTGACGCGCCCGGTCTGAAAGTGAATCGACAGGTTGCGGTGCGCCTGATGTTCCTTGGTAACGGCCGTGACGCCGCTCGTCAGGCGATCCAGTCGATGAACGATACCCGGGCGCAACAGTCCGGGCAGCCTGGTTTGTTGATCGAAGTGAAACTGCAGGGCATTGGCCAGCGTGTAATCCTGATAGTTGCCACACGGGTGAGCAACCTGGCCGACCGGTTTGTTCACCACAATCAGCCACGGATCTTCGTAGAGAACCTCCACCGGCATCTCACGGGGCGGCATAGTTTTGTCGGGCGGTTCGACCAGGCGAATCTCGACACGTTGTCCGCGATAAACGCGTGAGTCTGTGTCGGCCCTGATGCCTTCCAGTTTGACGGCACCGGCGCGAACCATTCGCTGAATTCGCCACGCCGTATAATTGCGGAAGTGCTTGATCAAAAAGCTGTCGATCCGTACGCCGTGCAGGTACTTTTCGACGGTCACTTCAGCGTGGAAGACTTCGAACGGTGGCATGAGGCAAGGGGTCGCAGTGGGTGGCCAGGGGAATCAGCACTCGATTGTAAGGGACAGACAGTGCCCACACAAATCAGGACCTGTTGGTGGAGTGCTCCACAGCGCGGGATGATTCCCGCGAAGTATCGCCCCAGGCCGCCCACCGTCTGGTCAGTCGTTAACTTCAACGAACTGTCGCCAGCATTCCTGCCGGATCTGCTGCCGGCCGGTTGCGGGAACCTGTGTGCGTGTCATAATTCAAAGTCGGGGCATGATCTTTCGACGCAACTATTTCCCGCAGAACTCCGAGCACAGCCAGCCTTTGTTCGGAGCCGCGGTCTTGCACGCGGCTCCAGGCATTCCCACAGGTTCAGTCAGCGTTTTCTTAAAGAACTCCAGAAAGTCCGAGTCATGCCGCTCGCCAAATTGATTGCAGGTGCCACGCGCCGGACGATCGCCCGTGATTCCGACAGCCTGGCCGCCGACCATCATTTTCATCGATACCTGGGTGAGAATGTGGTGGTCAGCGAAACCTTGCGCAGTATGCGGCATGGAATTCAGGTCTTTCTGAGCTACGCGCCGCGCATCCTGGTGAGCAAATGCATTGACGGCCGCGTGCATGGCAGTATCGGCAAGGGCTACCCTCCCACGACCGTCACGTTCTCCCGGACCGACGGGAACCGCGTCGCGCTGACGCCGGAGAATATGCATTTCTGGAATCGAGTGAATGCCGTCGTCTTGAGTGCGCGGCACCACACGCCCGATTGCCCGGCACTGCTTATCGCGTTAGGACACCGCGCGGTACAGGGGCACGGTTGCGCCGCCCACCAGGGTGACGATGGACAGGCCCTGGCAGCCGTTCGCGAACAAGCCGTCACCATGCAGGCCAAATACAGTGCGCGTGACCTGTACGTTGTCTATGGCATGACAAACACAGACGACGGCGCTGAGCGGTTGATCTTTCTGGATGGTCACGAAGTCGACAGTGCGGCAATCATCTCGCTGCTTGACACCCCCCGCATGCCGTTGAAAGTTGCGGCGGATATCTTTCAGCCGGCATTCCTGGATCGGCTGGTCGATGACCGCCCGACTGACCGCAGCCTGGGGGGGCGGCAGCCACGCCAGATTGTGCATGGCCCCGAAGCCCCCTTGTTTCACGATGTCCAGACGATGATCGCGATGCAGACCTATCTGCTGCAGGATGTCTCGCGGGTGGTGAGTAACGAATCGCGAAATAACGTCGTCTTTGAACCTCGAGTGTTCGATGAAGTGCGCCGGATACTTGAGGCGGTCCATGATTTGCCGCAACGTTTACTGGCCCCGCTGCTCTATCAAACACTCTGGAACATCGCTTACACGCTGCACGTACGCGAGCGATTGAACAAACTGGATAATGTCACCCGGCGACACGAATTGGAACACGCCGAGAATAAAGTCGGCTACGGCGAGGGATTTGAGCTGGAACGCCGCAATCGGCTGGTGCTGGCGAAACCGGGACGTGGTGACGACCAGCTGGCTCTGCAAGTCGCGAAGAACGTCTTGTTGCACAATCGCGATCTGGACCCTCAGCCCCACCCCCCGCTGGTCCACGTCAACGTGGAGTTAGCCAGTGATGTCGACAGCTGGGAGGCGTTTAATCGTGACGTTCTTGCACCATTAATGACACGTGTTGAAAACGTACACACGGTGTTTGGAGATGACTGCAGAATCCTGACGACCTACTCGCGGACCAGCGAGAAGTGCTTCTATCCGGTTCGCATCAATCCCGACACTGGTCCGCGCGCACATCCGGAAGAGGATCCCCGTCAATGCTATCCCGCCGATGTCACCCGTGGTTTGACCGACGAGAACTTCCGTCGCCAGCAGCTGACCTTGCGCGAACAAGTTTATAAGCACATGATGCTGCTCGAGGCCACGGGCGAGGGATTCGCGGCCCCGGATGAGACCGATGTGACTTAGCAATGCGCCACGGCAAATTCGAACCAGATCAAATGCCAGTTCTGGACGACATGGAACGAACACCGCCGGCCGCTCCTCCGGTTCAGTCGCGGACATGTCTGGGCAATCCCCCAGATTCAATAGATCATGCGTCGGGACACAGCAGTGCCTGCCGCTACCAGGCCCGCGTGCCACGCTGCCGCTCAAACGCGGTCCGTATCCTCGGGCGGCGATTGATACAGAGACCTGACTCGCCGAGTGGCCTGTTCCCAGGGCTCATCGAGGACTTCTCGCACCTTGCGGACCAGCGCACTATTGGTAAAGGGCTTGTGGAGAAATGGTATATCACCGGCGGTGACTCCGTGACGTACGACAGATTCTTCATTAAAGCCGGAAATGAAAATCACGCGCAATTGCGGACGTGCTGCGCATAACTGTTTCGCGAGCTGGCAGCCATTTAAATCAGGCATGACGACATCCGTGACCAGCAACTGAATTTGCGAGGCATACGCCTGAGCGACCGCCAGGGCGTCTTTTCCATTGATTGCATCCAGCACGTGATATCCTGCTTTTTGCAGGATCTGACGTGCCAATTGGCGCACTTGAGGATCATCCTCCGCCAGCAGGATTGTCTCGCTACCCGCCTGTGGAGGGAACTCGCGTTGACCTGGTTCCTCGGACGCCGCTTCCGGGACGGCCAGGGGAAGTCGAATTTCTACCGTCGTCCCCGCATTGGGAGCAGACAGGACCTTTATGGTCCCTGCCGATTGCCGGACAATGCCAAAGACTATTGGCAAACCGAGGCCTGTTCCTTTCCCCACTTCTTTGGTCGTAAAGAAGGGTTCGAACAGCCGGGCCTGGACCTCGTCTGACATCCCCACCCCAGTGTCAGAGACAGAGAGCAGAACCTGCGGGATCTCCCCCTGCAAGGTGCGCGTACAAATCACGATTTCGCCACCTTGAGGCATTGCATCCTGGGCATTAATCACGAGATTCAGAATCACTTGCTCGAATTGACTCGGATCAGCTCGAATCCAGGGATGGGCCGGATCCAATTCGGTTCTCAGCGTGACATCCGGTCCGATCACGCGCAACAGCATCAGCTGAATTCCCGTCACGACTTCGTTCAGATCAAACAATTCGGGGGCACCCACGTGCTTTCGGCTGAACAACAGCAATTGCCGAGTCAGCAACGCCGCGCGTTCGCCGGCATGTCGAATCTGCTGGATCAGTTGAGTGATCTCGGCATCCGGCTGGGCATCCAGGACGAAGCCACAGCACCCCAGAATGATCGTCAACAGGTTATTGAAGTCGTGGGCCACTCCTCCCGCCAGCCTGCCGATCGCGTCCATTTTCTGGGCACGCAGCAATTGCCCTTCCAGTTCCCGTTTGTCGGTGATATCCGACTGAATGCCGACAAAATGAGTCAGCACGCCGTCTTCGTTCTGGATCGGTGAGATTGTCAAAGAGTTCCAAAACGACATACCGTCTTTGCGGTAGTTCAGAATCTCCACCTGGCAGGGCTGTCCCTGCTGCAATTTGGAGCGGATTTCCGCGTTGGCCGCCGGATCAGTTTTCGGACCTTGCAAAAACCGGCAGCTGCGTCCAATGACCTCTGCGGGTTGATAGCCAGTGATCTGCACGAAGCCAGAATTCACATAGATGATGGGAAAGTCCGGCGCCTGTGCATCGGCGATAATAAAGCCTTGGTTGCTCGATTCGATCGCGCGACGGTGTAATCGCAATTCGCGTTCGAATTCAATCCGTGCCTGGCGTTCGCGGCGCTGTTCGAGCGCGCGGCGGACGGCCTGCTCTAATTGCAGGAGGCGATTTTTGAACAGATAGTCTGTGGCACCGGCCCGCAGCGCTTCAATCGCCGCATCTTCGCCGACCGAACCCGATACAATCAGCAGCGGAACTTCAGCGGCGTATTTCTTCTTTAGCTCCAACGCCTGCAACGCATTGCAGCCGGGAGTCACATAGTCGCAAAGTATTACATCCCAATGCTCGTGGAGGGCGGATACAAAGTCCGCTTCTGTATCAACACGTCGCCAGTCAGGCAGAAAGCCACCTCGTCGGAGCGTATCTACGACAACCAGGGCGTCGGCATGCTGATCGTCAACAATCAATATTCGCAGAGGATTGGTCATCCAGTACTCTAGGTTCTGTTTTGGCTGCTCGATACTGGAGCGGGCGCTATGCTGCAGGCTGTT
>CAZQUW010000119.1:0-4938 GCA_964596215.1 uncultured Planctomicrobium sp.
TTCATGACAAGATTGGCCATCATCGTCCAGGCAGCCAGCTCGCTGACATCCAGCGTCTCGTTGCGTTTGGAATCGCCGTAGCTCACCAGCTTCGTCGCACCGTCCTTGTCAGCTTGATAGGTGGCCAGCTGGGCTTGATAGAGCGGCACCAGGACCGCCAGTTCGTCGGCCGTCGGGCGGCGCGAGGTGGTGATGCGGTAGGCATAGGTGAGACGCTCTTCAGGGGTGGCGCCCCCTTCCAGCATCAAGCGTTGGGCCAGTGCTCGTGAGGCCTCCACGTATTGCTTGTCGTTCATCAGCGCCAAGGCCTGCAGCGGGGTATTGGTGCGTGGACGACGGACCGTGCAGTTTTCTCGCGACGGGGCGTCGAACGTTGTCATGGATGGCGGCGGTGACGTGCGTTTCCAGAACGTGTACATGCTGCGGCGATAGAGGTTTTCTCCCTGATCCTGCTTGTAGATCGAGGTATTGCTCCCCTGGAAGGCGACCGCTTCCCAGACGCCGTCGGGTTGATAAATCTTCACGCTCTTGCCGCCGACCTTTTCGATCAACAGGCCGCTCGTGGCGAGGGCCGTGTCGCGAATGACTTCCGCATCGAATCGGAATCGCGGGCCGCGGGCCAGCAGTTCGTTTGTCGGATCGCGCTGCAGCAGGTCGGAGGTGACTTGCGAGGATTGCTGGTAGGTGCTGGACATGACCATCAACTTCAGCATGGCCTTCACATCCCATCCAGTGCGGATGAATTCCGTCGACAACCAGTCGAGCAGCTCGGGGTGCGTCGGCCATTGTCCCTGGGCTCCAAAGTCTTCCGACGTCTTGACGATCCCCTGGCCGAAAATCTGCTGCCAGAAGCGGTTGATCGTCACGCGGGAGGTCATTGGATGGCTGGGATCAACCAGCCATCTGGCGAGGCCCAGGCGATTCAGGGGAGCACCCGCGGGAATCGGCGGGAAGACTGCCGGGACACCTGCGGTGACTTTGTCCCCCTTCTTGTCGTACGCGCCGCGAATCAGCAAAAACGTTTCGCGCGCCTGGGCCATATCGGCCATCACAAGCGTCGTCGGGATCGCGTTGTCAAAGTCGCTGCGGGCCTTCTGCAAATCCGTGAGTTGTTTCTTAAACGGTTCCAGGACCGGCTTGCTCTTGGCCCAGACGTTTTCGAGGAAATAATTGCGCACGACCTTCTTCTGGTCGTCGTTGCGCTTGTCGACTTCAATCTTCAGGACATCCTGCACCGGCTGGGGCAGGGTCGATTTCGTTTGTGATTTCTCGTAGGCTTCCCACACCACCAGCGAATCAAACGATTGACCGGCCTGCGGAGTTTTTGTCACGCTGCCCGCCTTGTCCCAGTGGACGGTACCGGCATGCTGCGTGAAGGCCCAGCCATTCAGCACGGCGCCGGGCTTCAGGCCCACCTTCTCGGCTTCGATTTCCAGCCGCACCCATTCGCCCGTCTTGGGAAGCGGTCCCGCTTCGACGCGAGCCACCGTGTTCTCGGCACCCCAGGGAATGATGTTCTTCTCGCCCCAGTAGGCCCGATGCTCCCAAGTTCCGTCATTGAACTGCAGCATGACCCCCTTGGGCGGGTTCTTCGGATCGAGATAGCAATAGGCGAACAGCTTGTCCCCTTCGCCAATCTTCAGGCCGGTTGTGGCACCGGTGAAGAAATGCTGACTGAGATCGGTCGCGGTCCGGGTGCTGGCTTTCTCGCCGCTGAAGACGGGGAAGTCGGTCTTGGCGATGAACTTCCATTCGGTGTTCCCCTGTAATTGGGCTCCGGCCGGGGCATCGTCTTCGATCCAGACGTAATCCTTTGCCACCAGGCTGGCCGGGTCACCGACATCGGGCGGTTCGGCATATTCGATCTTGGCCAGTTCGTCGTTGAATTTCTTCTGGGCGTCGGCAATCTGCACGTCGAATGCGGCCAGCTTCGCCTTTTCTTCTTCCGTCGACGTTTTAATCACCGGCGGCGGGGCCAGGGCATTCCCGTCCATCGCGGCGTCGGCGACGCCGTTATAGAACGCGAAGAGCTGATAGAACTCCTTTTGCGTAATCGGATCGAACTTATGGTCGTGGCAGACGGCACAGCCAAGCGTCAGCCCCATGAATACGGTCGAGACGGCCTCGACGCGATCGACAGCGTACCGTACGAGGACTTCCTCGTTGATCGAGCCCCCTTCGCTGGTCGACACGTTGTTGCGATTAAAGCCCGAACCGACCAGCTGGTCCAGCGTGGGGTTCGGCAGCAGATCCCCCGCGATTTGCTCGATGGTGAACTGGTCGAAACGCTTATTCGTATTGAAGGCCTTGATGACCCAGTCGCGATAGGGCCAGAGGGATCGTTCGTTATCGAGGTGCAGGCCGTGCGTGTCGCCGTAGCGGGCGGCATCCAGCCAGACGCGGGCCATGTGTTCGCCATAACGGCTGGATTGCAGCAGTCGATCGACGACTTTTTCGAAGGCATTCGGATCTTGATCGGCCACGAAGGCATCGACTTCGGACAGCGTGGGGGGCAAGCCGGTCAAATCAAAGGTGACGCGGCGAATCAATGTAATCTTGTCGGCCGGCCGGGTGGGTGTCAGGCCTTCCGCATCGAGTCGGGCGAGGATAAAGCGGTCAATTTCGTTCTTGATCCAGGCCTCATTCTTCACCGGGGGAGGGGCCGGGAGTTTCGCCGGAATAAAGGACCAATGCTGCGACCAGGTGCCCCCCTCGGTAATCCATCGCTTCAGCAAGTCGAGCTGCGCGGGGGTGATCTTCTTCCCCGAAGCTGGGGGCGGCATTTGCTCGCTGAGATCGGTCGAGATGATCCGGGCGATCAACTCGCTCTCGTCGACTTTGCCCGGGATTACCGCTTGCGTTCCCGAGGCCAGCTTGGCCGTGCCACCTTCCTGCGTGTCGAGACGCAGGCCCCCTTTGCGCTCTTTCTCATCCGGGCCATGGCACTTGAAGCAGTTGTGCGACAAGATCGGCCGGATATCTCGGGCAAAATTGAGCGGGCGATCCGCCGCAGATGCGGATGAACCAAGTTGGATGCAACCTGAAACGGCGAGGACAAAACAGACCCAACGTGGGCGAGGCACGATCATCGGTGGGACCTTTCACTGGCGGAAGAAATCAATGTTGTATTATATGTCTACCGCAGGACGAGTCGCCAGCGTAATCTCCTGAAAAGTGACTATATAGCCTGACAGTGAGAGTCGGACCGCGACGTACGAAAACAGCCGCCGGACGGCACAATTGCGGTCCAGCGGCTGTTTCTGATTTCGTTTGCACTGACCGGGTGGTTGACCCTCCCGTTCAGCAGCAACTAGGCGTCGTAGTCGACTGTGACTGTGCCGTTGCGATTCGAGTAGATATCAACGGCGTACTTGCCGAAGTCGTACCGGGTATGCCGACCAGTACGGCTGACCTTCACCTTGGGGCAATCGCAGGGCGGGGCACAAATCTTGACCTGCACGCACTTGGTTTCGCAGTCACACTTGGTTGAGCACGGGTCGAGGACGCTGACCACGAGGACCTCGGCACAAGGAGCGATCTTGCATTTGTCCTTGTAGCAGACCCGCTTGTAGAACTGGCAGCTGCAATCACCGACGGGCATCGGAGCCCCTTCCAGTTCGGGGGCGATTGTCGTGCCACCCGGTGCCGGAACAATCACCGCACCGCTGGTCAGCGGCTCGGGACTGGCAGGCACCCCGACGGGGGGAATCGGCGTCGCATCCTGGTAGCTCTGCGCGCCAAACAATTGCGGTCCGCGGAAGTTGGGCGACGGAAACTCCGGTCCCTGGGCGAAGGCAATCCCGGCGACCAGGCACATGCTGGCAGCCATCAAACACGATTTCAGATTCATCTCAACAATCTCCTATTTGTAAGTTTGAAGCCGCTGGCAGCGCTCCAATGTTAATCCACACCGCAAACGACAGGCCTCCTGCCGACCGCATTCCGCGCGGCGCTCTCCTGGGAGTTTCTGCGATTTCGATCTTCCAATCAAGTTTACCACGCAAAGTTTACCTGAGCCCCCCAGGCTCCAGACAGGCGTCACCTTTGAGGGGTTCAGGGTAAAGTCGTGACGGCATGGTGCATTTTGGCAGCAGAGTGGCCGTTCGAGATGGCTGTCTGGTGTTGTTTTATCGGTTGTAAGTATTTTATTTGTAGCGTGTTGCGCTGAAAAGTGTGGGCGGTTGTGTTCGTTCCTGGGGCTCAATGTATGGACGTCGCCCGATATTCAGATGCCTGTCCTTTAGCTGCTGGTCCCCCACGTTTTCGCCGGGAATCTTGGGGCGAGGCTCGCATCAGTCGCTGGGGCTTCCGTCATTGCCGACCGGTGCTGAGCGTGATCAATCTGCGGTCACCGGCAGTTTTCAATCGAATCTTGCATCCCTCCGGACGGGTTTCGATAATAGAGTCTGAATCGGTAATGTTCGATCACGGCGTTCGTCGATGCGTGCTCGTCGATGGCGCAAGGGGAATCAGATGACTCAGGTCAACGGGAAGTGGTCCAGTGCTCTTCGCCAGCAAAGTCTGGTCTGGGGGCTCGCTGGGGGGCTGGGAGTAAGTTTGTTCCTGGGTTGTTCTCGAACACCTCCGGCACCGGTGGCGTCCCCATCGGACGAGCATGCGGCGGCCCCTGCTAAAGAACATGGCTCTAAGTCACGAGGTGACTCGACGGAGAGTGCCGGCCAGCGCACTGCCGCGAGCAAGCGGCCGATGATCGGTGACATTCCTGTGGATGTCTGGCTGGATAATCCCATCGCCGAATCCAAGAAGACGGGTGCGGCCGGCGCAGCACCCACCAAGCCGGCCGAGACGGCCGTTGCGGCCAAGCCGACTCCCATGCCCGAACCAGCTAAAGAAGCGGCCGCGCCGGCCGGCGACGATTGGGCCAGCCTGATCTCGGCCGAAGAACTGCAGAATGAGATCAAGAAGATCAAGATCGAA
>CAZQUW010000119.1:5038-6580 GCA_964596215.1 uncultured Planctomicrobium sp.
GAAGGCCTGCTGTCGGGAAATCCCCCGCCTGATCTCCCTGAAGCCGTCCCGGACATCCCCTTCAGCGAAGTTGCCAGCCGCCGCGGCATCATGCAGCGCCTGCAGATCAACTCAGACTATTTGCGAGCCAATTTCCAGACGGAAGCCAAGCTGGAAAAGGGGCAGGAAGATGCGATGCATGCCGCTTCGGTGACCGCTGCCATCACCAAGGTCATTGCGACCGAAGGCTATGGCAGTGCTGATGAAGATGAATACAAGGCCTTCGTGAAATCGATGGTCGATGCGAATCTGACGATGATGAAGGCGGCCAAAGACAAAGATTTTGCCGCGTTCTCGGAAGCCAATGGCAAGGTGATCAAGTACTGCAATGACTGCCATCAAGCCTATCAAAGTGGCAGCACGTAAGAACGTTGCCCGGTTTACGCCCGGTTTACTGAGTCGACTGGCGGCATCCCGTGCGATGGTCATTCAACTCGAAGTCCCGCTGGTTGCGAATTTTTAGACTAATCTTCTGAATCGCTCCCCTTCATCTGGCAACGGAAAGTTCTTCATGAAATCTTGCTGGAAACTGATTCCCTGTTGCTGGAGTTGTCTGCTTGTGTTCGGTCTGGCCTTGCCTGCTGCTCAGGCGGATGTAATTGAACTGCAGACGGGCCAGAAGATCGAAGGGGATGTGCTGAAGGAGCGCCCCGAGGAATTGGTCGTCGACATCGGGGTGGATGTGATCCGCATTCCACTGTCGCAGATCAAGCACCGGATTCTCAGCAAACCGGCCGACATCCCCGTCGCGAAGGGGAACGATGAAGCCTTGTTCCAGACCGCCGATTTGCCGCACAAGAGTGTGAAGGATCTGGCTCAGCAGTTCGGGGAAGGGGTGGTATTGATCCAGACGCCCGGCGGGTTGGGCTCGGGGTTTATTCTGAATGAGCGGGGCTTCTGCGTCACCAATTACCACGTGATCGAAAAAGAGACGCGGATCGCGGCGACGATCTATCACCAGAACGCGCAGGGCGAATTCACCCGCCGGCGGATTGATGACGTCAAAATCATCGCCTTGAATCCCTACTTCGATCTGGCACTGGTGCAGATTCCCGAGCAGAAAGATCTGAAGTTCCGGCCGGTGTTTATTGCGAAGAACCAGGACCTGCACGAAGGGGATCAAGTATTCGCAATCGGAAATCCGCTGGGCCTGGAGCGGTCCGTTTCGCAGGGGATTGTCAGCACGCGGAATCGCAACTTCGAGGGTCTGACGTACATTCAAACCACGACCCAGATCAACCCTGGCAACAGCGGGGGCCCGTTGTTCAATCTCAAGGGTGAAGTTGTGGGTGTGACCAACATGAAACTGGTCCTCGGTGAGGGGCTGGGTTTTGCGATCCCCGTCGCTTATCTGCGGCATTTCCTCAGCAACCATGACGCGTTTGCGTTCGACAAGAACAACGCCAACAGCGGCCAGCGCTACCTGGACGCCCCGCGTCGTCGCAACGCGAAGTTGCCCCCGAGTCCCTCCATCCAGGCGAATGAAGCGAAAGACGGCAAGTA
>CAZQUW010000119.1:6680-12292 GCA_964596215.1 uncultured Planctomicrobium sp.
TGCAATCGTTGGTCGAACGGGCCAATTTCCAAAAATCGTGGCCCTGATCCCCGGGGAAGCAGCTGGGCATGTCCGCTCGGTTTACGGCAGTGTGCCGACTCTCAACAACAACTTCGGGGGCGAGATGGCTGCCGGTTGATCGAGGCGTCGCATTTCGTCCAGCACGAACAGCGGCCAGCTTAAGGAACGATCGGCCAGCGGGACGTAGTTCGCACGGGCCCAGCGTCGCCACCGGGTTTCGTCGCACTCGTCAGATTTGCCCATCAGTTCCTGGGACATAGACCGGTCCGCCAGGGGTGAGTCGCTGCCTGGATGGCTCTTTCTTTGGACTCGGCAGAGTCCCCAGGCGGCGTCAGTTTTCCTGCTGTTGCAGCTGCGGCCCGCAAATTCCCTGTAATCACTACAGCGGTTGCGGACGGGCTGGGGGATCACTCGGCTGCCGCGCTGGCCGGTATAATCGATAGAGTCGCTGCGATTGGCGGAGGCTTCACCGGCGGGGTTTGATTCCGATCTCGCTTGTGGTGAATTGCCAACATAAGTTTGAAGGCGGTCAGGTCGAACCGAGTGTTCGGCCCCGACCAGCATCGCTTATCTCATTCCCAGTGAAGATTTGATTTCACATGGCCACGACTTTAGCTGAACCCGAGACCGAATTAGCATCCGCAGCTCCCGAACAGGAGCAGGTCGACATGGTCCTCGTTGAACGGTTGCCCGAGCATCTGCGAATGTCGCGCGGCGCGGCCCTGATCACGGCGTTCCTGGCGCTGTTCTTCTGGCGTCTGTGCAGCCGCCCGTTGTTTCATACCGATCTGTGGGGGCACCTGGCCTATGGTCGCTGGATCTGGCAGCATGGTGCGTTGCCGGCCACCGAGCCATTCTTACCCCTGGCGCAGGGGGTTTCCCTGGTGGATACTTCGTGGCTGGCCCAGTTGCTGGGCTATGCCGTGTTCACGGTGACCGGGCCGGCCGGATTGCAATGCGCGATGGCGGCCAGTGTCACGGGAACTTTGGCGTTGATTGCCTACAGCCTGTATCACCGCACTCACCGGGCCAGCATGGCTGGCCTGGGGATCGCGGTGTGCCTGTGGCTGGCGCTGCAGCAATTCTGCGTCGGCTGGGGCGAGATGCCGACATTGATTCGTCCGCAGGTGCTGGGCGTGTTGATCTATACGTGGATCTTCTGCCGGGCGGTCAGTGGTGCGCCCTTGCGACGGGATTGGATTTTGATTCCAGTGGCGACCTGCTTGTGGGCCAACCTGCACGGTTCGTTTGTGATGGGGCCGCTGGTGCTCGTCACGCTCAGCGTCGGCCGGGCACTCGATCTGTTGATCCGCACGGGCAGCTGGCAGGCTGTCTGGCGGGACCACCGCGCTGTCAACTGGTTCCTGATTGCCGAATTGTCCGCGATCGCGGCGTTGCTGAATCCGTACGGAGCAGGGCTCTATGCCGAAGTCCTGACGTTCGCGAACAATCTCAACCTGGCTGATCTGCTGGACTGGGAACCGCTGACCCTGCGAGATGGCCAGGGGCGGGCGGTGGCGACTGTGGCAGCCTTACTGGTGGTGTTGTATCGCCTCAGTCCGCGCCGCGTCAGCCTGGGGGAATTCCTGTTGCTGGCGGGGCTGGGGGCCTGGGCGTTGTGGGCCAGTCGCATGCTGGTCTGGTTCGCGATACCTGCCGCTTACTTCACCGCTTTGCATTGGAATGCCGTCAGTCGGCGGCGCCTGCCGAAGAACGAAAGCGTGATGCCGCAGCGAGCCGGCATGTGGACCGTCGTCGCAGTCGGGGCTGCCTGGATTGGGTTTGCGCTGTCCCCGATCGGCGTCCTGGCCATGCATCGCAAGCAACTGCCGCTGAAGAATTCCGTATCCGCCGACACGCCCCTTGGCGCGGTGGAATACTTGTTGAAACAGAAGGCACCATTGCGCGGCCAGGTCTTCAACTCCTATGAGTGGGGCGATTATCTGCTCTGGGCCGGACCTCAAAATCTGCAACTGTTCGTGAACTCGCACGTCCATGTGATCCCGCGGGAAGTCTGGCAGTCCTACCTGACGATCAGCCGCACCGGATCGAACTGGGATGACCAGCTGGATCGGTATGGTGTGAACTATGTGGTGATCGATCACCGCGTGTTGAACGGGCTGATGAATCAACTGAAGGTTGACGAACGCTGGCGCCTGGGATACCAGGACGGGATCGCGGCGGTGTTTATTCGCAAGAAGTTGATTTGAAGTGCATGGACGTCGCTAACAACCATCCGGCTGACGCCGGACGCTCGCCCGGTTGCCCCTGTGGGGCTTTGAATTCGACAAATATAAAAGTCATCATTATGCCTGCTTCACGCGTCTCCAGATTGCTGCCCGTGTTCCTCACCGTGCAAGTGGCGGTGGTCATTGCCTTCGGTGTCGGGTTTGCTCGCAATTCGTCCGATGCGACGTTGCGGCTCAAGCAGATCGGGAAAAGCCGCATCGACTATCCGCCGCTGGAAATTACGCGCCAGGAACCGTTGCGGATCACTCCGTTATATGACGATCACGAGATGATCAGTGACGAAGATCTGGCTGCGGTGTTACGCCAGATTCAACCGCGGTTTCCCGCGCAGAAGATCAAGCCGAACTACGTTGAGCACGCCTTGCGGGTGTGGGGGATTGACGCGGAATTCCGCGATCCCAAGGTCATGAGCGGCCGCAAGATGCTCGATTTTCTGGTAAATAATGCCCAGTACGTCGCGTCGTGGGGGACGAAGGTCTCGCCGCTGTTGCAGGAGGAAGAGACGGGCGTCGCCATCCGCTGGGGTAAGGAAGAGGGGGCGTCAGTCCATCACGATCACTTGCTGGCGTGCCTGTCGGAAGCAGGCGTATCACTGAATGAACCGGTCTATACTCCGTCGCACCGCGAGAAAACGATCAACGACATCCTGCAGCAGGCACTGCGCGACTTTCGTCTGGATGAACGCGAAACGGAATGGTCGGTCCTGGCGTATGGACTGTGGCTGCCCCCCGCAGGCAAATGGAAGAACAACGCGGGCCGTGAAATCACCTTTGACATGCTCGCCGATCGCCTGATTCGCGGAGCGTTGCCGCTCGGAGTGTGCCATGGAACGCACCGGCTGTATTCACTGATGGCCCTGGTACGCCTGGATGACGAATTCAACGGGCAGCTGATTCGCCCGGAGACGCGTGTCAGAATTATGGCCCACCTCAAGCAGGTCCGGGACATCATCATCGCGTCGCAGTTTCCCGACGGGCACTGGGCATCGAACTGGCCGGAGGGTGCTGAGTCGGTCAAGAAGCCTGTGGAGGACGAACTGTTCCGGCAGGTCATTGCGACGGGCCATCATCTGGAATGGCTGGCGATTGCCCCCGAAGAATTGCACCCGCCGCGCGAAAAACTGCACCTGGCGGCAACGTGGCTGATCAAGACGACCAAGGGGCAGACCCGGTCAGAAATCCTGGAAAAATACACCTTCTTCAGCCATGTGGGCAACGCCCTGGCACTCTGGCGACACACGCGTCCGGCCGACTTCTGGAAGCAGTGGGAAGGGGCTCACGCGGACGAAGGCACCCAGGTCGAACCCGAACCGGCGGCGGCTCCGGCGAAGGAAAAACCGGAAGCCCATTAGCATGGAACGTGTTGCCCTGTCGTGGGACGGGTCTCCCGGCCCGTCCGTCCAGCAAGACGGAGTTTTACCAACTAACGAACTCAAAACTTCCTATCACTTCGTGTCCTTTGTGACCTTCTGTTTAAAAAGATTGGAACAGAAGGTCACGAAGAACACGAAGTGATCCATTGAATTCGGCTGGGGCCGCGTTGGGGCCAGTTTGTATCTGTTGGATTGATCGGGTGTGGTTGAACGGACGGCCTGGAGATCGGTCCCACGGATCCACGCGGCATCCGTTGTGCGGTATAATCATCCATTATGCCCGAACAACTCAAACTTCTGATCCGGTCCGGCCATCCCATCATCGCCATCGAAACGGGCGATGAGCTCCGCGCGCTTGAACTGATTGATAAGGTTTCGGACGATCTGCAGATTCCCGCGGTGGTCTGGTCGATGACTTCCGGCCTGATCTCCAACAACAAGGGAACGCTGGAGCGGCTGGTCGGTGATGGCAAGCCGTTGCACGCTTTGCAGGTGATCAAGGAGTCGTCGCTCTGTGGTGTGTACGTCTTCAAGGACCTCGGCGCGCATTTAAAAGATCTGACGATGTTGCGGTTGCTGCGCGACATCCACAACGAGTTCACGCGCAACCGCTCGACCTTGATCCTGATCGATGCCACGCCGCTGCCCGAAAGTGTCCGCCGCTTCACGTTGCCGTACGAGATCAAGCCGCCCACCTTCGAAGAGTTGGAACTGGTGGTGCGCAATACTTTCCGCAAGATTGCGGCCGAATCGATTTACGAAGTTCGATCCGAAATCACCAAGCGGCAAATGGAACAACTGGTGCAATCGCTGCGCGGGCTGAGTTGCTCGGAAGCACAGCGCGTGGTGGCATCGGTCATCTACCAGGACTATAAACTCAACGGGGGCGATCTGTCGCGGATCATCGATGCGAAACGCCGGGTCCTTGCGTCGGCCGGCTGCCTGGAGTCGGTGGCCGTCGATCGAGCGTCCGAGGATATCGGCGGGCTGGCGAATTTGAAGGCCTGGCTGAAGGTGCGGCGCGGCAGCTATTCCGACCGGGCTCGCGAATTTGGTCTCGAGCCACCCCGCGGGATCCTGCTGCTGGGAGTGCAGGGCTGCGGGAAGAGCTTGTGTGCGAAGGCGGTCGCGGCTGATTGGAACATGCCGTTGCTGAAGCTCGATCCCGGCGTGCTCTATCAGAAGTACGTGGGCGAAAGTGAAAGCCAGCTGCGGCAGGCGTTGCGACAGGCCGAAGCCATGGCCCCGGTCATCCTGTGGGTGGATGAGATCGAGAAAGCGTTTGCCTCAGCGAGCGCCAATTCCGCCGACGGTGGTCTGTCGCAGCGGATGTTCGGAACCTTGCTGTCGTGGATGCAGGAGCACCGCCATCCCATTTTTCTGATTGCCACGGCGAACAACATCGAAGCCTTGCCCCCCGAACTGATGCGGAAGGGTCGCTTTGACGAGATCTTTTTCGTCGACTTGCCCAATGCCGCGAATCGTGCCGGGATCTTGAAGATCCATCTGCAACGTCGCCAGCGGGATCCGGGCGACTTCGATCTGCCAGCACTGGCCGATGCCGCCGAGGGCTTCAGCGGGGCCGAGCTGGAGCAGGTTATCATGGCGTCGTTGTATCGCGCCTTCGCCGAAGACAGCGAACTGGAGACCCGCCACATTCTGGCCGAAATCGCTGCGACCCGTCCGTTGTCGGTCGTCCTGGGCGAGAAAATCGCCAACCTGCGGGCTTGGGCGAAAGAGCGCTGCGTCGAGGCGGATTGACAATTTGCTTCCCGTGGAGGTTCACGATCACAAAGCTGTTTACAGCATTAGCCTGCCAGCCCGTCCGACTTCTTGAGAACACAACATCCTTAAATAAATTGGTCTAATGCGTCTTCTAGTCCTTCGTGACCTTTGTGAGCTTCTGTTAAAAAATTGGAACAGAAGGGCACGAAGGTCGCGAAGAAAGAAAAGCAGGGGACTGACGGGT
>CAZQUW010000119.1:12392-15627 GCA_964596215.1 uncultured Planctomicrobium sp.
TTGGAACAGAAGGGCACGAAGGTCGCGAAGAAAGAAAAGCAGGGGACTGACGGGTGGGGGAGATCCGTCAGGCACCTGCTTCATTCCTCTCCGGATTGACGGACGGGCCGGGAGACCCGTCCCACGGGGGCAGGCTTTATGCCAAATCAAATAACAGTAGCTCGGCGGCGTTTTTCGCCGTGACCGTCAATTCGGTTTCGTGACTGACCGCTACGGCATCTCCCGCCACCAGTTCCGCATCACCCACAGTCACCGTGCCGCGCAAGACCTGCAGCCAGCCGTGACGGCCCGCTGCGAATTGCCGGCTGAGTGTCTCACCGGTTTGCAAGCCGGCCAGATACAGTGCGGCATCCTGATGAATGACCAGCGAACCCTCACGGCCATCCCGTGACGCGACGACTCGCCAGCGGCCGTCTTGTTCCGCCGCGTCGAACCGCTGCTGTTCGTAGCTGGGAGGCAGTCCCGGGCGTTCTGGTTGCAGCCAGATCTGATACAGATGCACGGCCTCAGTGGTCGAGGGATTGAATTCGCTGTGCCGAATCCCGGTCCCGGCCGTCATCCGCTGCAGTTCGCCCGGCTTCAGGATTTCGCCATTTCCCAGGCTGTCGCGATGCTCCAGGGCTCCTTCCAGGACCAGCGTGACGATTTCCATATCACGATGGCCATGCATGCCGAATCCCTGTCCGGGATCGACGCGATCTTCGTTGATGACTCGCAAGGCACGGAATCCCATCCGGTTCGGGTCGTAGTACTCGCCGAAGGAAAAGGAGTGATAGGTATCCAGCCAGCCGTGATTGAGGTGTCCGCGGTCCTGTCCTCGTCGAACTTCTCGCATGATGCGGTTCCTGATAGGTGAAAGTCAGTTAGTTGGAGAGTCAATAACTGATATCTCATGTATTGAAACTTAAAATAGCGACCAGTGGTCGGTCGCGGAAATTCGCCCGGCTCGGATGAGTCAGGCAACGTCTTCATTGGCATGCTGGCGCAGCACTTCCAGCAAGCGATTCAGTTCCCGGCGGTCCCCTTGTGACAGAGGTTGCATGATTTCCTCGTGGAGTTCATTGATCGGCTGGTCGATCTGGCTGAGCAATTCCAGTGCGGCATCGGTAATTCCCACATAGATCACGCGGCGGTCGGTCGTCGAACGCTCGCGTCGAACCCAGCCCGCCTTCTCCAGCCGATCGATGAGCCCTGTGATTCCAGGGACAGGGCTGATCGTGCGGCTGGCAACTTCCAGGATCGGCAACGGATGACCTTCACCACGCAGGATGCGCAGGATGTTGTACTGGCAGCCCGTCAGGCCGTACTCGCCGAGCATCCGTTCGAACCGAATCTGCAGTTGCGAATGGGTTCGCACGAGATTCAGCCAGGCCTCTTGCGCGAGGGACTCAAAAGGTTTCTTCTTTTTGAGCTCGTGCTGCAATTTTCCGGCGGACGGAGTCGTCGGGTCTGGTCTCTTGTTGCTGGTCATGTCATTAGTTTATACATCATCTATTTCTGGGTCAAGTGGTCTTCGACACGGCGAAGTAGTCCGCCTACAAGCCGCGGAAGATCTGTCGGCGGAGCGGGTTGTCGCGGGACGTGAATTGCTCGCCGGCGGGCAGGGGGGCCTCCAGCGGTTTGGCCATCATGTTGAACTTGGCGTCGGTGTCGTCGGCGATGCTGACCAGCAGGGCTTCGGGCGTATGCGGTGCGATGGGAGAGCCCCATTCGGGCAGATTGTGATGCGAAACGATGATGTGCTCGAGACGGAGCAGAGTCTCGGGATTCAGATCGGGGGTGCTTTGGGCCTGTTCGCGGATCATGTCGCGGCCCAGCAGAATATGGCCGATCAGGCGACCGGCGGGAGTGTATTCGGCGCCGCTGGGTTGATGATCGAGTTCCAGCGTCTTGCCGATGTCGTGCAGAATGGCCCCGGCGATGACCAGCGATTTCGAGAGGGGGGGCTGCATCTCGGGGTAGTAGGCCAGGTATTTGTCGGCGAGGTACACGGCTGTTCGCGTGACCGATAAGACGTGTTCCAGGTAGCCGCCGATAAAGGCGTGATGGTTCCGCGATGCGGCTGACATGCGTTTGATCAGGTCGGCATGTGCCTGCAGCAGGCCCACGACCAGTTGGCTGAGGGGTTTCTCGGTGATCTGTTCCTCGGCGATTTGCAGCAGTTCGACGAACATTTCGTCGGTGTTGAAGCGGGAGTGTTCGTAGAAGTCATCCGGGTTGAAGCCCTGTGAGCGGTCTGCCGGATCGACGGGGCGAATGCGGTCGATTTCGATCTGCGGTCCATACTGGTTCTCCGAGTAGCTGCAGCGCACCTTGTAGAATTCGCCGACCGCCCATTTGCCTTCGCAATCGGCAAACCAGCCGGTATCGCTCCAGATCATGGAGGTCGCGGTCCGTTTGCAGTCGCGGAAGTTGACCCGATAGTAGGGCTTGCCGTCGCGGGTTTGTGACTTATCCTTGGTCGCCAGCAGGACGAAACAGTCTCCCTGTTCGCCGGAAACGAGATCAGACAGCGAAACGATCGAGGGAATCAGGGCCATGATAATTGAGGGCGTGCGGCTAGAGTGACAGACCGAGGCAAAGCTGACCGAAGTAGTCCGGTCCCGTACAGAATTCTACTGTTTTGGCAGGTTGTTCTGTAGCCTGACCCCGCGAGTCGGGTGAATTGAATACGAACAGACCCGGCTCGGAGAGTCAGGCTGCAGGTTGCCACGACGACCATTGATTGACCCTGCCCCGGGTGAGCCCTACAGTAGCAGCGCGGAGTTTTTTCCGTTTCCGTGAGTTTTTTGAGGAGTTCGCACGTGGCCAAGGCTTGGGGTGGAGCATTTTCGCAGGCGACTGATCCGCGCGTCGAGAAATTCACCGAATCGATCAGTTTCGACGCCCGCCTCGCCGAGGTCGACATTCGCGGCTCGCAGGGGCACGCCCGGATGCTGGCGGAAGTGGGGTTGATCACGGCCGCAGAACGCGATGCGATCATCACCACGCTGGATGAAATCGGCAGCGAAATCGCCCAGGGCAAGATGACCTGGAGGATGGAGCTCGAAGACATCCATATGCACATCGAGTCGGCCTTGATCGCCCGTCTGGGTGACACGGGCCGCAAACTGCACACGGGCCGCAGCCGCAACGACCAGGTCGCGACCGACTTGAAGCTGTGGGTGCGCGGCGCGATCGACGAACTGGACGAGCTGCTGGCGGATGTGCAGCGGGCATTTGTCGGTCGCTCGGA
>CAZQUW010000119.1:15727-18724 GCA_964596215.1 uncultured Planctomicrobium sp.
GACCGCGATTTTGAGATCGAGTTTGTCTCGACGCTGGCCTTGATTGCGGCCCATTTGAGTACCTGGGCTGAAGAGTGGATCCTGTGGTGTACGACGGAATTCAGCTATCTGAAGCTGCCGCATGCCTACACGACCGGCTCATCGATCATGCCGCAGAAGCGGAACCCGGATGTCCTGGAACTGATCCGCGGCAAGTCAGCCCGGGTGATCGCGTCGGCCCAGCAGTTGTTCCTGCTGGTGAAGGGGCTGCCGATGGCCTACAACCGCGACCTGCAGGAAGACAAGCTGGCGCTGTTTGCCGCATTCGATACGATCAAGTCGTGCCTGGAGCTGGCTCCGTCGATTGTGGCGGGGGCCCAGTTGCAACTCGACAAGATCAACGCCCGCCTGGAAGAAGGATTTTTAGACGCGACGACTCTGATGGAATACCTGATCCTGCGCGGGGTGCCGATGCGGACAGGCCACGAGGTCGTCGGCAAACTGGTGGCGTTGTGCGAATCGCGCCACTGTAAACTGGCCGAGGTCCCGCTGGCCGATCTGCAGCAGGCGTGCGACAAGATCACCGCGGATGTGTCGCAAGTCCTGGGGACGCACAATGTCGTGGCGGCCTTGAAGAGTTATGGCTCGGGCGGTCGCGGACCGGTGCTGGAACGACTGGCCGAATGGCAGCAGCGACTCGAGGCGAACTAAACTCCATGTTTGAAGCCCTGGTCCTCGCGACCTATTGCATTCTGATCATTGGTACGGCGTTCTTATTCCTGAAAGTCCGAGAACGGCTGCAATCGCGTCGTGAACAGCGTGCCTACGAAACCTTGAAACGAGAACAGCCCGAGCGCGTGTATGGGACGCCCGAGTACTGGGCGCGTTTCAATCAGCCCGATTTTGACGCACTGGAGTCGCATCTCGGCCGGGCTGTGCCGGGCGAGTTTCGAAGGATGTATGCCGACGGACAGACGATTCGAGCCACCGACATCGAAGTGATCCCCCCCGATGCCAAGTCAGTGGAAGACCACTGGCCGATCGTGTGTTACTTTCCGGCCGACAGCCAGGGGATCACGGATCTCTGGCCGGGGAATCTGCTGACAGCGAGTCAGCTGCCGTTCGCCACAGACGGCTCGGGCGGGCTGTATTATTTGGAGCTGCAAGATCCGAGCGCGAACGATCCGTCGGTCTGGTTTTACCATTGGGACGGCGAGGTGCGAGCGAAAATTACGGAGTCGCTGAGCGAGTTCCTGTCGTGGCGCCGAGCAGTGCGCGCCAGCTGAGGGCCAATTGCCCGCACGACTTCGAAGGGGAAAGAATTCGACGGCCGGGGCGGCCATCCTACGGCCCCTGCGGGGCCGCATTCTGGATCATCGCTCGCGGGCTGTGTAGACTATCCAGCAGGCCGGAGGACATTCGTCGCCCTGTTTCGAGGGTGCGACTTTCGGTGTCTCGCAGAGTCTGCAACTCGTGACACGCTCTAACACGTGAGGATGAACGCGCTATGGTATTGATCAATCGCCGCCTGCCGGCACTGCTGTGCGGCTTGTTGCTGCTGACCGGGCTGTGTGCTCCGGTGGCGGCTCAGGCCGCCGATGATGACGCCGATTTCAAGCCCCTCTTCAATGGCAAGGATCTCGAGGGCTGGGACGGAAATCCCAAGTTCTGGTCGGTCAAAGATGGAACCATCACCGGCACCACGACCAAAGAGAATCCGACTCAGGGCAATACGTTCCTGATCTGGAAAGAGGGCCAGGTCGATGATTTCGAGCTGCGCCTGGACTTCAAGATCGTCGGCGGAAACTCGGGGATTCAGTACCGCAGCAAGGACCATGGCAACTGGGTAGTCGGCGGTTACCAGGCCGATTTCGAAGCGGGTGAAACCTACTCGGGAATCAATTACGAAGAGCGTGGCCGGGGCATCCTGTGCCAGCGCGGTGAGAAGGTGATCATCGAGAAGGATGGCGCCAAGAAGGCCGAACGGGTCACGGAATCGAAGAAGCTGCAGGAGGCGATCAAGAAGGAAGATTGGAACAGCTACGTCATCGTGGCGAAGGGCAATCATCTGATCCACAAGATCAATGGCAACGTCACCGCCGAAGTGATTGACAACCAGGAAGACAAGCGATCCATGGCCGGGATCCTGGCGCTGCAACTGCACGCCGGGCCGCCGATGGTGGTGCAGTTCAAGAACATTCGCATCAAGCGGATCAAGCTGGCCGACAATCGTAAAAAGGCCGTCCTGGTGGCTGGTCGCCCGAGCCACGCGCCCGGCGATCACGAACACAACGCGGGCGTGCTGTTGATGAAGAAGTGCCTGGCGAGCGTCCCTAACCTGGTCGTGGCCGACTATCACAACGGCTGGCCGAAAGATGCGACCGCGTTTGATAATGCCGACACGATTCTGTTCTATGCTGACGGCGGTGCGGGGCATCCTGCCGTTCAAGAAGACCATCTCGTCAAGCTGCACAAGTTGATGGAAGATGGTGTCGGCCTGGTCTGTGTCCATTACGCGGTGGAAGTGCCGAAAGAGAAGGGCGGGGCCGAGTTTCTGAACTGGCTTGGCGGCTATTTCGAAACTCACTGGTCCGTGAACCCGCACTGGACGGCCAAGTTCGAGACGTTCCCGAATCATCCCGTCACGCAAGGGGTCAAGCCGTTTGAAGTCAACGACGAGTGGTACTACCACATGCGGTTTCGGGACAAGCTGGTCGGTGTGACGCCGATCCTGACGGCTCTCCCGCCGAAGAGCACGCTGGAACGGGGCGATGGCCCCCACAGCGGGAACCCGGCCGTGCGTGAAGCGGTTGGTAAAGGCGAAGCCCAGCATGTCGCGTGGGCCTCGGAGCGCGCTGGCGGCGGCCGGGCGTTCGGGTTTACCGGCGGTCACAATCACCGCAACTGGGGCGACGACAGCTTTCGCCGGCTGGTGTTGAATGCCATCGTCTGGACGGCACACGCTGAAGTGCCGGCCGACGGCGTGCAGTCGACAGTGACGAAGGAAGAATTGGCTGC
>CAZQUW010000120.1:0-15462 GCA_964596215.1 uncultured Planctomicrobium sp.
AAGAGCCGCACAAGGGTGTGAATCCCGACGAAGTCGTGGCCATCGGTGCGGCGATTCAAGGTGGTGTGCTGGCGGGTGAAGTCAAGGATATCCTCCTGTTGGACGTCACTCCGTTGTCACTCGGTATCGAAACCGAAGGTGGCGTGATGACCAAGCTGGTCGAACGCAACACGACGATTCCGACCGAGAAGAAAGAATCGTTCTCGACCGCCGCCGACAATCAGACCGCAGTGACCGTGACCGTGTTCCAGGGTGAACGCCCGATGGCTCGCGACAACCGCATGCTGGGTCAGTTCAACCTGGATGGCATTCCCCCCGCCCCGCGTGGTGTGCCGCAGATTCAGGTGACTTTCAACTTGGATGCCAACGGCATTTTGAATGTCTCGGCCAAGGATCTGGGGACCGGTAAAGAGCAGACCGTACGGATCGAACAATCCAGCGGCCTGAGCGAAGCCGAGATCCAGAAGATGCAGAAGGACGCCGAGATCAACGCGGCGGAAGATGCCCGGAAGCGGAAGCTGGCAGAAGCTCGCAACCAGGCTTCGACCCTGACCTACCAGACCGAGAAGCTCTTGAAAGAGCACGCGGACAAGCTGGATGCGGGATCGAAGTCGGCCATCGAGGCGGCCATTCAGAAGGTGAAAGAGAAAGAGGCGGGCGACGACGCCGCAGCCATCGAGCAGGCGGTTGAAGAATTGAACACCGCAGCTCATGCCCTGTCCAAGCACATGTACGAGCAGGGTGCCAAGGGCCAGCCGGGAGCCGAAGGGGGCCCGACGGGCGGCGGATCGAAGCCGGATGACGATGTCATCGATGCCGAGTTCGAAAAGAAGTAACGTGAGTTTTAAGATCGGACCGGAGGCTAACAGTGCCTCCGGTCCGCATCGGATTGCGAAGTGCAGGAGAGTTTTTAGCCACGGATTGACACGGATGAAACACTGATTGAGTTGAGGAGTATGTTCGGCGTTTCTCGATCATTGAGAATCGGCCGCCTGTTCCGGATGGCTGCCTCTGAACGGCAGTGCGTCAGGATGATTCGATCCGTGTTGCGTCCGTGTCAATCCGTGGCGAGAAGTCATCCGAAAAATAGTGCCAACGTTAGCCCTTCCTCGCGCGAGTTTTCTCGCAGCATCCCTGTAGTTAGACGATCCAACACGCTCGATGGAGCGTTTCAAACATATCATTGACGTCGGCACTGCCGGTCGTTTGCGACGTGTCACGTACCGACATAGAGAAAATTCTCTGGAGTTTTTGCCATGGCCTACCGTCTCGATAAGTTCACCGTCAAAGCACAGGAAGCATTGCAGCGCGCTCAGACGTTGGCCCAGGACCATGGGCACCAGCAGTTGCAGCCGCTGCACATTCTGCTGGCCATGCTCCAGGAGGAGCAGGGCATCGTAAAGCCGTTGCTGCAGAAGATCGGTACCAACGTTGGTCAGCTGGAAGGCATCGTCGATGCTGAGTTGAAGCGATTGCCCAAAATCTCGGGGGGCAGTGGCGAAGTCGGCCTCTCGTCGGCGACGACAAAAATCCTGGATATGGCCCAAAAGACGGCCGACCAGATGCAGGATTCATTCGTCTCCACCGAGCATCTTCTGCTGGCGCTCACCAAGGTTGATGATCAAGTTAAACGTCTGCTCGATCTGAATGGGGTCGATGAGCAGGATGTGCTCAATGCCTTGAAGGCCGTCCGCGGCGGACAGAAGGTGACCGATCAAAGCCCTGAAGACAAGTACCAGGCCCTTCAGAAATACGGTCACGATCTGGTCGCCCTGGCGCGGCAAGGGAAGATTGATCCGGTCATCGGTCGCGATACCGAGATCCGCCGCGTGATCCAGGTCCTGTCGCGTCGCCGCAAGAACAATCCGGTATTGATCGGTGAAGCGGGCGTCGGCAAGACGGCCATCGTGGAAGGTCTGGCTCATCGCATCGTCTCCGGCGACGTCCCCACCAACCTGAAGGACAAGACGGTCGTCTCGCTCGATATGGGCGCGCTGGTGGCGGGGGCGAAATATCGCGGCGAATTCGAGGATCGCCTCAAAGCCGTGTTGCGCGAAGTGACCGACTCGAACGGGCAGGTCATCCTATTTATCGATGAGCTGCATACCGTGGTGGGTGCCGGTAACGCAGAAGGGGCTATGGACGCTTCGAACCTGTTGAAGCCCGCCCTGGCCCGTGGGGAACTGCATTGCGTAGGTGCAACGACGCTCGATGAATATCGCAAGCACATTGAAAAAGACCCGGCGCTCGAACGACGATTTCAGCCGGTCATGGTCAATGAGCCGAATGTCGAGGACACGATCTCTATCTTGCGTGGCCTGAAGGAACGCTACGAATCGCACCATGGTGTGCGGATTACGGATGGTGCGCTGATTTCGGCCGCAACCCTTTCGGATCGCTATATCAGCGACCGGCAGTTGCCCGACAAGGCGATCGACCTGATCGACGAGGCGGCCAGTCATCTGCGCATGGAGATTGATTCCATGCCGCAGGAAATCGACGAAGCCACGCGCCAGCTGACGCGGATGCAGATCGAAGCGACGGCACTCACGAAGGAAACGGGGCCGGACAGTCGTGACCGATTGGCCCAATTGCAGAAGCAGATTGCAGAACGCGAAGAAGCGGTCAACGGCTTGAAGGCTCGCTGGCAGACGGAAAAAGCGGCGTTGAACAAGGTGAAGCCGTTGAAGGAAACCATTAATGGTCTGCGGACGAATTTCCAGCAGGCCTTTTCGCGAGCACAGCAGACTCATCGCAACGAGGACTTCGAAGCTGCGTTCAAACTGGAACAGCAACTGAGGGAAGCCGAGGCCGAACTGGCCACGGTTGACGCCCGCTTTCAAGAGATCCAATCCAGCGGCGAACGCATGCTGCGGGAAGAGGTGACTGCGGACGATATCGCGAAGGTGGTTGCTCAATGGACGGGAATCCAGGCCGCGAAAATCCTGCAGGGTGAAAAACAGCGGTTGCTGGAGATGGAAGATGCAATTCATCGGCGCATGATCAACCAGCAAGAAGCGGTGACTGCCGTCGCGAACGCTGTGCGGCGATCGCGATCGGGGCTGCAGGACCGCAACCGGCCCATTGGTTCGTTCATCTTCCTGGGCCCGACCGGCGTAGGAAAAACCGAGCTGTGTAAGGCGCTGGCAGAATTCCTGTTCGACGATGAACGGAACATGGTTCGCATCGATATGAGTGAATTCATGGAACGGCATTCGGTGTCGCGGTTGATCGGTGCCCCTCCAGGGTATGTCGGTTACGAAGAAGGGGGCCGGTTGACGGAAGCCGTGCGACGTCATCCGTACTGCGTGTTGTTGCTGGACGAAATCGAGAAGGCGCATCGAGATGTGTTTAACATTCTGCTGCAGTTACTGGATGACGGCCGGCTGACCGATGGGCATGGGCGAACGGTGAATTTCACGAATACGATTGTCGTGATGACCTCCAATATCGGTAGCCAGACAATTCTTGATCTGAACGGGAAAGAGGACGATAAGGAGATTCAACGGCGCTGCACGGAAGCCCTGCGGAAGGAATTCCTGCCGGAGTTTCTGAATCGCGTGGATGAAGTCATCGTCTTCCATCCGCTTGATCGCGATAACCTGCGTGAGATTGTCGACATGCAATTGCAGCGGTTGAACAAACAGCTGATCGAGAATGGCTACAGCCTGGAGGTGACCGATCGGGCCAAGGACTTGCTCGCCGCCGAAGGTTACGATCCGGTCTACGGGGCTCGTCCGCTGAAGAGAGTCATTCAGCAACGGCTGCAGAACGCCCTGGCTAATCAAATCCTCTCCGAGGAACACCTGGCCGGGAAGAAGATTGTCGTCGATGCCCATGGAAATGAGTTCGCGTTTTCGAGCGTCTGAGATTCGTAACGACGGTCGAAATCGAGTGCGACTTCCGCATTAGAATACGCAGGCACAGAGCGCACGGAGTTGCCAGAACTTCGTGTTTCTCTGTGCCTCTGTCTTTAAAAATCACTGGAATCGGGGCAAGCGACACCTCCGAACTGGTAACTCAGGCAATATAGAAACTCCCTGAGTTCCCAATTCGGGATTGGCGAATTCGGAGGGGGCGACTATACCACCGCTGGTAGAGACTTTGCGGTCACTGTGACCGGGGAGTTTTTCAGCGTATCCGGTGGGTTGGGGCGAACCAATGTATGGACTGACGACGACTGCGAACTCGATTCTCGCCGCCACGGGGCCGGTGCGGAGTGCGCGACCGCGGATTCAGGTCGATCGCCGCTATGCAATCGTGGCGGTATTGTGTGTTCTGGCCGTGTTGGCCCTGGCGATTGACCTACCAGTATCGCAGTGGATGCATACTCGACAGGGTCTGAAGGGCTTGCACCAGCCGTTGCAGGTTGTAGAGGCTCTGGGAGACAGCGTCGGGGTAGCCATCGTACTGATCACCCTGAGCCTGGTGGCGGTGTCTCGACGTCGCGAGCTCTTACGGGTGTTTTTCAGCGTGCTGGCCGGCGGACTGCTGGCTGACGTCGTCAAGTTCTTCGTGGCCCGTTTGCGGCCCCGCAGCTTTCCCGGTGACGGGTTGTTTCATGTGGAATCCGTAACCGCTACCTTCTATGGCTGGCTGCCCTTCCTGCAGTCGGGTGCGGAAGCGGTCGGTTCAAAATACCAGAGTTTTCCCTCGGCCCACACGGCGACCGGCGTCGCGTTTGCCGTCGCCCTGACCCGCATGTATCCGCTGGGGTGGTGGTGGTTCAGTTTCCTGGCTGCGATGATTGCTTTACAACGGGTTGAGACCGGGGCCCACTACGTGAGTGACACTTGCTTCGGGGCCGCAGTCGGATTGGCCGCGGCACTGACTTTTCAAAGCGGAACTCCCTGGTCGAGATGGTTTGACAAGCACGAGAATTTGCCAGGTCTCGATGGCCAATGCAACGTCAGCAGCGAGAAAGAGTAGAGCGCAGTGGATTTGCAGGTTGTAGAACAAATTGCCGAAGTTCGTGAAGCAGTGCGTGCGGCCCGTCAGCGTGGTTCCCAGATCGGTTTCGTACCGACCATGGGGGCTCTGCACACCGGGCACGTCAGCCTGATGGAAGAGGCACGTCGCCAATGCGAGTTCGTGGTTGTGTCGATCTTCGTCAACCCGACCCAGTTTGGCCCGCAAGAGGATCTTAAAAAATATCCGCGTCCGTTCGAGAACGATGTCGCGCTCTGCCGGGAAGCGGGCGTCAGCCTGATCTTCCATCCACAGCCCGCTACGATCTATCCGCCGGGGTTCAAGACGCGGGTCGAAGTGACCGGTTTATCAAGTGTCTGGGAAGGGGCATTTCGGCCCGAGCATTTTTGCGGCGTGACGACTGTCGTCATGAAGTTGCTCAATATTGTCCAGGCCGATGTCACCTATTTCGGCCGCAAGGATTTTCAGCAGCAATTGATTATCAAGCGGATGTGCCAGGATCTCGATTGGCCGTACGCGATCCAGACTTGTGCGACGATTCGCGACCCCGACGGTCTCGCTAAGAGCAGCCGGAATGTGTACCTCAGTCCGGACGAACGACAGTCCGGCTTGTCGATCTCGCGGGCACTGTTTCATGTACGGGACGAAATCCTGTCGGGTCAGCGCGACGTGTTACAATTACAGCAACAGCTGCAGCAAATCCTGGAAGCGACGCCGGGGGTAGTGGTCGACTATGCCGCCATCGTCAATTCCGATACCCTCGCAGCAGCCACTGAGTACCAACCCGGCCTGACCGCAGCGATTGCGGTGCGGGTGGGGACCACGCGATTGATCGACAACATTGAACTGCCTTAGCATGGCAACGCAGTTACAGGTGATTTCAGGTAGTTTTGGGGCCACGGATCGACACGGATTGAACACGGATGAATGCAGTGCCCGAGCCAACCCGTCCGGCATGCTGTCAGTATCTGAACCAGCGGGTTGATGTTGTTAGTTGATTGCGACAACGTCGCTCAAAGCAGTATTACGTCCGTCGCCATTCGTGGCTCGCTAGTGCACTGTCAAAGCCCGGAAGTGGTGTGCGACTGGCTCTGCCAGTGCTTTTTGCGATTCAAATGACAGCCGGCACTGGCAATGCCAGTGGCACCCAATCCTAAGATCAAACGTTGACAATCTACTAGTTCCTCGTCCAACGCGGATTACAGTTCGCCTTTTCCAGTAGCAGGTCCTCGGCATGCGACAGATTCTCTTTCAAATTCCGCTGAATCTGACGGTGCCAATCTTCGGGCATCCCGTGCCGATATTTGGCTTCGGGTTGTTACTCGGGGCCTGGCTGGGGCTGTGCGCGTGGTGGGGATTTCGGCATTTTCGGAAACAGGGTCTGGACAGCGAATTGCAGGCTCAGTTGGTGTTTCAGGCGATCGTCAGCCTGGTACTCTGGAAGCTCCCCACGCTGACTCCGGTCGTCAGCATTTATGGCTACGGGGCGGCCATGGTGTGCGGCTTCCTGGCCGCAGCCTGGCTTGCCGGAGAACGTGCCAGGCGGGAGGGGCTCGACCCGGCGATCATGTGGGACATCGGCATGACGGTGCTCTTCAGCGGAGTCATCGGGGCTCGAGTCTTCTACATCGCGCAGCATCCCGATAAGTTTTTCGGGGGGGGCCGGAACCTGCAGCAGACACTATTTGAGATTGTGAATCTGCCAAGCGGCGGTCTGGTGCTGTACGGTGGCGTGCTGCTGGGAATTGCGGCGTTTATCTGGCATAGCCATCGCCTGGGTTTGTCGGCCCTCAAATTGGCCGACATCCTGTTGCCCGCGATTTTTGTCGGCGAAATGTTCGGCCGGATCGGCTGCTTCCTCAATGGCTGCTGCTTCGGCGATCCGACAACGCTCCCATGGGCCGTGCAGTTTCCGCCGGGCAGTGTCCCTTTCAATATGGAAGTGCAAGCGGGCGTGATCAAGGAGACCGCGCTCTGCAGTCTGCCGCTCCATCCGGCACAAATCTATAGCAGCATCAACGCGCTGATCCTCGCCATCATTACCTGGAACTATTATCCGCGACGGGCCCGTGACGGTTCCGTGCTGCTGCTGGGATGGATCCTCTATCCGATCACGCGTTTCTGCCTGGAAATCGTACGCGGCGACACCCCCGGCGAATTCGGAACATCGTTGACCATTGCCCAGTGGGTCAGTTTTGGCATGTTGTTCGGTGCCGCAGGATTTGCGTTCTACCTGTCGACTCGCCCCAGATTGCCACCTCGTTCGCCTGAATTGCCCCAGCCGCCGCTCAAGACTCGGCCGGCGAAATAGATGTTGCCAGATTCGGGATCACTCCGATAATGAGTCCAGAGGCACGCAAGGAGGTGGGCTGATCTACGCGCGGTTCGTTTTGCCCGCTTGCACCTCGCCACGACTCTCAATGAGCTCTAAACATTTAGGCTCTTGAGACTTAGCACCCAGCGGTGCCAGAGCTTTCGCGAGGAATTCGGATGTTCAAATCAAGGCTTGGACGAAACTGGTCGGCCTGGGTAATTTGCGGTTTGCTGGTAACCTCTACCGGCTGTGCCGCGCGAAATCATGCTGAAGCCGGGGCCATGGTCGGTACCGGCGTCGGCGGCGTGCTGGGTGCGTTGATTGGTGGTGAATCGGGCCACGCCGCAGGCGGGGCTGTCGTGGGTGCTCTGGCGGGGGCCACGGTCGGTGGCTTGGCCGGCAATGCCGAGGATGCTCGGGAAGAACGCGACGTCGCCATTGCCCAGGCGCAATATGATCGCCATGTCGCGGCCCAGCAGGCTGTCACCAATATTGACTTGATGACCATGGCTCAGGCAGGGCTGAGCGATCAAGTCATCGTGAATGCGGTACAGACCCGCGGCGGCCAGTTCGACCTCAGCCCGGCCGCGATCATCGAATTAAAAAACCGCGGCGTCAGCGATAGCGTTATCCTGGCAATCCAGAATCAGAACACAGTCCGGCCCGTGGCCACGACTTACGCATATCCCACAACGACAGTTGTGAGGCCCGTGTATGTCGCACCGCGCCCCACATTCGGAGTGGGAGTGGTCGTTGCTCCACGCCCGTATTACGGCTATCGCGGCTACTATGGCCGCCCGCATCGACATCATCACCATTGGTAAGTCGGCGTGTGTCACGTCGATGACTACCAGCTCACAGCGCCAGCCAGTGCATTCCCTCTGTACTATTGAGGAAATGTGCTCGCTGGCGCTTCCAGTTTGTAGATGCCAACCTGTGAAGAGTCCCCAGATCTTGCGGATGAATTACGAGTAACAGGCCGTGGCGTCGTGATCCGCGCGGCGATTCACCCAATCATTCAGATCGTACTGACATGTCTCACATCTCCGTTGAACGCTCGATGCCCACTCCGCAGGTTGTGGTTTCAGAGACGATGTCGCGTGCACGCTGGTGGCCCGCGTTGGCAACCATTTTATTCGGCGTTTGCACGCAGGTGTGGATCTGGTTCGGCTGGACTCCCGACCGAACGATTCAGACGATTTATGCCTACATGGCTGGCCTGCCGCTGACACTCGTCCTGGGTCTCTGGTGGCTGTTCTTTTCGCGATTGCCCTGGCAGACACGCTGGCGCGGGATCGCGACAGGCTTCGTCGGCCTGGCGGTGCTGGCCGCCTGCGTCCGCATCGACCACTTCACCGGGGAAGTCTTCCCGGTCTTCACGTGGCGCTGGGCGCCGCATCGTGAAGCGGTGGCGGCGGCCTATTTTGAGCAACAGGCGGCCGCGACACCTTCGCCAGAGAAAGCCGTTAAGGCCGAGCCTGAGGCGAAAGACGTACCACCGCTGCAGATCACGGATGCGGATTGGCCGGAATACCGCGGCCGATTGAGAGACGGGATTGTCCACAATGTCGCGATCCGTACTGACTGGGAAGCGCACGCACCGCAAGCTTTGTGGCGGCACCCTGTCGGTTTGGGCTGGTCCTCATTTGCTGTGGTGGATGGCCTGGCGTTTACCCAGGAGCAGCGCAACGATCAGGAAGCGATCGTCTGTTACGACGTCCAGACGGGGCGGCAATTATGGTTGCATCAGGATACCGCCCGCTTCAGTGAGGCCCTCGGCGGTGACGGTCCGCGTGCGACGCCGACGATTCACGATGGCCGGCTGTATGCCCTGGGGGCCACGGGACTCCTGAATTGCCTTGATGCGCGGACCGGGCAGAAAATCTGGTCGCATGACGTACTGGTCGAGAATTCCATCGCTAACCTCTCCTGGGGACAGACCGCTTCACCCCTGGTGTATGACAACGTCGTGGTGATCAATGCCGGCGGGACCAACCAGCAGGGTTTGATGGCCTTTGATCGCGTCACGGGAAAACTCGCCTGGAGCGCGGGAACGGATGTGGCCAGTTATGCCTCGCCGCAATTGAATGTCGTCGACGGGGTGCAGCAGATCCTGATGTTTGATGGAGTTGGAATTGCCGGTCACGATCCCGACACCGGACGCCAGCTGTGGAAGCACCCGTGGACCACCAGCCCCAAGGTGAACGGTGCCCAGCCATTCGTGACCGCAGCGAATCAAGTGCTCGTCAGCAGCGGCTATGGCGTAGGGAGTATCCTGCTGGAAGTTCAACACCGCGACGATACCTGGTCGGTCACCCCTGTCTGGCAATCCAAACGCCTGCGGTTGAAGTTCAACAGTGGCGTCCTGCAGGGAGATCATGTCTATGGCCTGGATGAGGGTGTCCTGGCCTGCGTGAACGTACGGGATGCCAGCCTGCGGTGGAAGGGGGGACGGTACGGTTTCGGCCAGACGTTGCTGGTCGACAAATGGCTGTTAATCCTCGCGGAATCCGGAGAAATGGTGGTCGTCAAGGCAGTGCCGGATCAATTCACGGAAGTCACCCGGTTCCAGGCGATCAACGGCCGAACCTGGAACAATCCTGTGTTGTGGAAGGGCCTGCTCCTGGTGAGAAATGGCGACGAGGCTGCCTGTTACGATCTGCGTCCCGCGAATTGAACGCGATTGGGGCTTGGTGAGAATTACGTAGCGACCTCCCCGCGAGTCCATTTCTTTCCACCCCCAGTCGGCACTCGCGAGCCGGTCGAACTGGCATCATGATCACTTCCGGGCGGGACCATTCAACCCGAGGCTGCACTCCAGTATGATGCCCGCTGTGAAATCAGCGTTCTTCTTGAGACTGGGAAAGTGGCATGTCGCGGATGATTGAGCCGGGGGCAGCGATCGGTGTTTTGGGTAGCGGGCAACTGGGACGAATGTTCGCCATCGCCGCTCGAAAAATGGGGTACCGGGTGCATACCTACTCCCCCGATGACGACACGCCGACCGGTCAAGTGGCCGACCTGGAAGTGAATGCGGCCTACGAGGATCTGGATCGCGTCCGCGAATTCGCAGCCAACGTCCAGGTGGTCACGTTCGAGTTCGAAAATGTGCCCGCCGCCACGACCGCCGCGGCTGCCGAACGGACCATCGTACGCCCGCGTGGTGAAGTGCTGCATGTCACCCAGAACCGGCTGCGGGAAAAGACTTTTCTGCAACAGTCCGGCTTTCCAGTGGCACCGTTCCGCACGGTCCGATCGGAGACCGAACTGGTTGCCGCGCTGCACGAATTAGGTTGTCCGGCAGTCTTGAAGACAGCTGGCTGGGGTTATGACGGTAAAGGTCAGGCCAAAATTACCGACTCTTCACAAGCTGCAGCCGCCTGGAAAAACCTGAATACCTCAGAAGGTGTGCTGGAAGGATTTGTGCAGTTCGAGCGGGAAGTGTCGGTCGTCGCCGCGCGGGGTGCCGATGGCGAATTTGTGCATTACGGCGTCATCGACAATCGTCATCAGAATCATATTCTGGACATCTCGGTCGCCCCGGCGGAAGTCCCGGCCGCGGTCTCCCGCCAGGCGGTCGAACTGGCCCGCGAAGTCCTCGCGAAGCTCGATGTGGTCGGCGTCTTGTGCGTCGAATTCTTTCTGACCCATGACCAGCAGTTAATCATCAACGAACTGGCCCCGCGACCCCACAATTCCGGACATCTGACATTCGATGCCTGTGTCACCAGCCAGTTCGAGCAACAGCTGCGAGCCATCTGCGGTCTGCCATTGGGTTCGACGGAACTGTTACGGCCGGCAGCGATGGCCAATCTGCTGGGTGACCTGTGGTTTCCCCATCCCCCCAACTGGGGCCGCGCGTTGTCCATTCCCGATGTGAAGCTGAATCTCTACGGCAAGCTGGCCGCGCGTCCGGGCCGCAAGATGGGCCACCTGACCGCCATGGCCGCAACGCAGCAGGAAGCGGTCGAGAAGGTGATCCGGGCACGCGAACTGCTGATGTTGCCGTAAGCCATCGCCGTAAGCCATCGGACGGGGTGGGAACTCAGCAACCGCCAGATTCAACTCGTTCGCCAGCGGTTCATGTCGGACCAGAAATCGCGGCTCTTCTTGACTGCGGCCTTGGCCCATTGGGTTCGTAACTGCATCACGACCATGGATCGGGCCTGCAGTTCATAGACCGTGTCCGGCTGCTGGCGGGGGTAATTGCGCGCGGGGCGAGCCGTATCGATGAGCGGCTGCCAGCATTCCTGGACCTGCGTCTCGGGAAGTTTGAACGGCAGCGAATTGTGGTGCGCATTGAGCAGAATCAGCAGTGTCGTCCCTTCAATGGCCCGGCCCCGTTCGTCGACTTCGTCGGTCATCTGGCCATCCAGCCGGAAACCAAGGCATCTCACGAAGCCGGCGTTCCACGCTTCGTCGGTCATTTCCTGACCATTGGGGGCCAGCCAGGCAATGTCCTTGACCGAGGCACCCCGAATCTGGCGGCCCTGGAAGAATTTTCGACGCTGCACGACCGGATTTTCACGCCAGATCTGAATCACGCGACAGACGAATTCGAAGAACTCCTGCTCTTCCTCCGTCAATTCCCAATCCAGCCAGCTCAGTTCATTGTCCTGGCAGTACGCATTGTTGTTGCCATGTTGCGTGTGACTCAGTTCGTCGCCGGCCAGCAGCATGGGCACGCCTTGCGACAACATCAGCGTCGTGATGAAGTTCCGCTTCTGCTGCATCCGCAACTGATTGACTTCGGCATTCTCGGTGACCCCTTCGGCACCGCAATTCCAGCTGTCATTCTTGCTTTCTCCGTCGCGATTCCCTTCCCCGTTGGCCAGGTTGTGCTTGTCGTTGTAACTGACCAGATCGTGCAGGGTGAATCCGTCATGGCAGGTCACGAAGTTGATACTGGCGTACGGCCGGCGTCCACTGCGTGAGTACAGATCGCTGCTGCCGCACAAGCGTGTGGCCATTTCGGAGACGGCATGACCGTCGCCCCGCCAGAACTTGCGGATCGAGTCGCGATATTGCCCGTTCCATTCGGTCCACAGTACCGGGAAATTGCCCACTTGATAACCGCCAATCCCCAGGTCCCAGGGTTCGGCAATCAGCTTCACCTGCGACAGGACCGGGTCCTGGTGGATGATGTCGAAGAAGGCCCCCAGCTTGTCGACGTCATACAGTTCGCGAGCCAGGGCGCTGCACAGATCAAACCGGAAACCATCAACGTGCATCTCCTGCACCCAGTAGCGCAGGCTGTCCATGATCAACTGGAGGACGCGTGGACAACGCATGTTAAGCGTGTTACCACAGCCGGTGAAATCCATGTAGTACCGGGGATTATCGGCCATTAACCGGTAATAATTGGCGTTATCAAAGCCACGCAGGGACAACGTCGGCCCCAGGTGATTGCCCTCGGCCGTGTGGTTGTAGACCACGTCCAGGATGACTTCGATGCCTGCTTCATGCAGTGTGCGGACCATCCGCTGAAACTCGCGCACGCCGTCTTGCGGTGTCTTCGCCGCGACATAGCGACTGTCGGGCGAGAAATATGACAGGGTGTTGTAACCCCAGTAATTCTTGAGCCCCTTCTCCTCGAGGAACCGGTCGTCGGCATGGTGATGCACGGGCATCAGTTCGACCGCGGTCACGCCCAGTTTGAGCAAATGGCGCAGGGCTTCATCCGAGACAACTCCGGCGTAAGTCCCCTGCAGCGCCTTGGGTACCCCGGGATGGCGCTTGGTGAAACCCCGCACGTGCATTTCGTAAATCAGCGTCTTGTGCCACGGGGTCCGCAGCGGACGGTCGCTGCCCCAATTGAACGAGGTGTCGATGACCACTCCCAGGGGAGCTTCGCTGGCGTTGTCGCGCGAGTCATACGACAAATCGGCACGTGGATCGCCGATCTGATAGCCGAACATGGCATCGGACCATTGCACGTCGCGGCCGATCGCCTTGGCGTAGGGATCGAGCAACACCTTGTTAGGATTAAAGCGATGGCCCGCAGCCGGATTATAAGGACCGTGGACTCGATAGCCGTAGACTTGCCCCGGTTCGACATCGGGCAGATATCCATGCCACACAATGTCGGTCTGCTCGGGTAGCGAAATTCGCCGTGCCTCGACACTCAGGTCCGAGGAATCGAACAAGCAGAGTTCCACTTTACTCGCGTGTTCCGAGAATACTGCGAAATTAACACCCGACCCATCCCACGTTGCCCCCAGGGGATAGGGTCTACCTGGCCACACCCGCATGTATCGCTCCAATCGTTGTTTCGCGCGGCATTGATTCTAAGTGATCGGCACAGATTGGCAAAGCGGATGCCGGAAAACATCCCAGGTTCCAGAAGTCTGGTTGCCGTTTGAGAAGAACGGCCGCCGCTTGAATTTCTCAAGTTGTGTGCAGCATGGGTTTTCAGCCGAAATTCGAGTCGCTATCCTGATGCTTTGGCGATTAAACAGACGAGTAAACCTAGAGAGTTTGTTGACACTTTTTGGGCAGACTCCTAAAATACGACCAAACCAGTCGGGTATTATTCCCCCGCCTGTCAAGAGATTGCCGATGAAACTGTCCAGGAAATCGGATTACGCCTTACGAGCCCTGCTGACGCTGGGTGATCGCTATGGAGAAGGTCCGGTCTCGATTCGGGAGCTGGCGGAGAAGAACGACGTTCCGCAGCGATTCCTGGAGCAGATTATGCTCGACATGAAGAAACTGGGCTGGGTTTCGAGTGTTGCCGGGCGCATCGGAGGTTTTCAACTGGCCAAGCGGCCCGAAGAAATCACGATGGGCCAGGTGGTGCGTCATTTTGACGGCGTGCTGGCCCCGATTGCTTGCGTATCGTCCACCCACTACGAGAGTTGCAGCCAGGAGTCGCACTGCCGATTTCGTCGTGTGCTGTTAGAGATCCGGAATTACACCTCGAAACTGATGGATCAAGCGACGTTGGCCAAAGTGATGAGGGGTGCACCGGTCGCCCGCGAAGAAGTGTTCTCGAATTTCGTCTTTGCGGACGGAATCTAAAGCTGTCAGTCCAAATTTTTTTATGCTTAAATATCACCCAGTATCTGCTAGATTTTTATCTCTTGCAGTGGGTAGAGGAAATTGAAGAAATGTCCATTTACCGTCGGCGTCAGTGGGTTCTCGGAGCTCTTCTTAGTGCGGGTCTGGTTGCAGTGAGTGCCATCAGTGGTTGTGCCCCCGCGACTTCTTCGACTGCCGGTAAAGCCACGTCAGTGGAGTTGCTGAATGTGTCGTACGATCCGACTCGCGAACTCTGGAAGGATCTGAACGCCGCGTTTGTGCCCGACTATGAAAAGAAGTCCGGCATCGACCTGGAGATCAAGCAGTCACACGGCAGTTCGGGTGGCCAGGCTCGGGCGATTATTGACGGATTGGCGGCTGATGTGGCCACGCTGTCAATCTGGTCGGATACCGAGCAACTGCATAAGAAGGGGCTGCTGAAGGATGGCTGGGAAGAAAAGCTGCCCCACCGTTCGTTGCCCTACACGTCAACGGTGGTCCTGGTGGTCCGCAAAGGTAACCCCAAGGGCATCAAGAACTGGTCGGACCTCGTGGAGAAGGATGGCATTGAGATCATCACGCCGAATCCCAAGACGTCCGGCAACGGCAAGCTCAGTTTGCTGGCGGCCTGGGGCAGCGTGGTTCTGGCCGGTGGCTCGGAAGTGGATGCTCAGAAGTTTATTGCCAGGCTGTACCAGCGAACTCCGAAGCTCGATACGGGTGCCCGCGGTGCGACCGTCACATTCTCACAGAAGGGTGTGGGAGACGTGCATCTGACGATGGAGAGCGAAGCTTATCTGGAAGTCGAAGAATCGCAGGGTGAGCTGGAAATCGTCTATCCGTCCATCAGCATCCTGCACGAACCACATGTGGCCGTCGTCGATCAAGTTGTCGACACGAAGCAGACACGCGAAGTGGCTGAAGCTTATTTGAAATTCCTCTACACAGATGCCGGTCAGGAAATCATTGCCCACCACCATTTCCGGCCAACGAATCCCGACATTTTCGTCAGGCACAAATCCGAATTCCAGGAAATCAAGCTGTTCCCGATCACGGAAATCGCGAAGGGGGGCTGGGCCGAGGTGCAAACCAAGTTCTTCGCCGATGGTGGCCTGTTCGACCAGATCTACAAGCCCGGCAGCGGGGACAAGAACTAGTTGGGTCGGGCCCCGCAGCAATCGATTCGAGTGAGTCGGCTG
>CAZQUW010000120.1:15562-18662 GCA_964596215.1 uncultured Planctomicrobium sp.
TGTCAGGATCGTACAGTTAGTCTCTACCTCAGTGGGAGTTTCCTTTCGATGCAGTCGAACCGCCGGATCTTGCCGGGCTTCCGAGTCAGTCTCGGCATTTCCATCGGGTATCTGTGCCTGATGGTCATACTGCCGCTGCTCGTCTGCGTCTATAAGGTCACGACGCTGACATCAAGTCAGTTCCTGGGCGCAGTCTGGACTGAACGAGCCCGGTCTGCCTATTACGTGACGCTCAGTACGTCGCTCTATGCATCAATTATTGACCTGGGACTGGGATTCCTGCTGGCGTGGGTTCTGGTTCGTTACGAATTCTACGGCAAGCGGCTGCTCGATTCGCTGGTCGATCTGCCGTTTGCATTGCCGACGGCAGTCGCTGGTTTGGTCTACTCGAGCCTGTATTCCAAGAATGGGTGGTTCGGCAAAGTGCTGGTGCCGCTGGGAATCAAATTCGACGGCACCAATGCGGGCATCGTCCTGGTGCTCGTCTTTATTGGGCTGCCGTTTGTCGTGCGCACCCTGCAGCCTGTCTTGGAAAGCATGGATGCCGACGTGGAAGAGGCCGCGGCGTCGATGGGGGCCAATCGCTGGCAGATCATCTGGCGCGTGCTGATCCCGCCGCTGGCTCCCGCGATGTGGACCGGATTCGCTTTAACCTTCGCCCGCGCCATGGGGGAATATGGTTCGGTGGTCTTCATCTCCAGCAATAAGCCGTATGCCGAAGAGATTGTTCCCGTACTGATTGTGTCGCGCCTGGAAGAGTTTGCGGAAGCCGAGGCGACCGGGATTGCCATGGTGATGCTGTTGATGTCCTTCAGCCTGTTAATGCTGATCAATTACCTCGAATGGCGGAGTGCTCGCTATGCACACTAGTCGAGCCGTCGGCCACAAGCATGGTTCCACGGGTCGTGGTTCGCACACCGAACCCGCCTGGGTCCGGTATCTGCTGATCGCGGCTGCCGTCGGCATCATGAGTGTCCTGGTGATCGTGCCGATCGCCAGCGTGTTTTACCAGGCCCTGGCCAATGGCTGGAGCACGTACCGTGAGCAGTTGCTGGGCGATCCCGACACGCGGCATGCGATGTGGCTGACATTTATCGTGGTGCCCCCCGCCGTCCTGGCGAATACGGTGTTTGGGGTGGCAGTTGCCTGGGCGGTGACCCGTTTCCGATTCCCGGGACGGACGTTGCTGATTTCGATTATCGACCTGCCATTTGCAGTCTCACCGGTGGTTGCCGGTCTGATGATCATGTTGCTGTTCGGCCGGCAGGGTCTGTGGGGTCCCTGGCTGGGAGCACATGGAATCCAGGTCGTCTTCGCCTATCCCGGCCTGATCCTGGCCACCACGTTCGTGACACTTCCGTTCGTCGCGCGAGAACTGATTCCCGTCATGGAAGCGTTGGGGGCCGACGAGGAAATCGCGGCCGTCAGCCTGGGGGCCAACGGCTGGCAATTATTCTGGCGCATTACCTTACCGAACATCAGCCTGGGTTTGCTGTATGGCATCATCTTGTGCAACGCCCGAGCCATGGGGGAATTCGGTGCAGTGCACGTAGTCTCCGGCCACATCGCCGGCAAGACCGACACGATGCCGCTGCGTATTGAAAAGCTGTTCCAGGAATACAACATGCCCGGTTCGTTCGCCGTCGCCTCGGTCTTAACCCTGCTGGCCCTGGTCACGCTGGGCATCAAGACGATGCTCGAACATCAGAATGCCAGGCTGTTGGCAGCATCGGCGGATGAACAAGTGGATGAGTAAATGAGAAGGCCCGGACGGGGCACACAGGTTACACGACCAGCGACACGCAAACTTCGACGTTGCGCATTTCGGCCCGCGGTGCCGAGGACAGGCTAGCATGAGTATCACGATCGAACACGTCAGCAAGCACTTCGGTAATTTTCAGGCGCTGACCGATATCAACCTGGAAGTTCAAGGTGGCGAACTCGTGGCGTTGCTGGGGCCTTCGGGTTCCGGCAAAACCACGTTGCTGCGCATCATTGCCGGACTCGAGACGGCCAATGCCGGGGTCGTGCGCTACCAGGATCTCGACATGACCCACAGCCGGCCGCAGGAGCGGCAGATCGGGTTCGTATTTCAGCACTATGCCCTGTTCCGTCACATGACGGTGTTCGAAAACGTTGCGTTTGGCATGCGGATTCGGAAGACCCCCAACGCCGACGTGGCGAAACGTGTTCGCGAGTTGTTGCATCTCGTCAGGTTAGAGGGACTCGAGAAACGCTATCCGGCACAGCTGTCAGGCGGCCAGCGGCAACGCGTGGCTTTGGCGCGAGCCCTGGGGGTCCAGCCGCGTGTGCTGTTACTCGACGAGCCCTTCGGCGCTCTCGATGCGAAGGTCCGGGCGGAACTGCGGCAATGGTTGCGGCAACTGCACGATCAGATGCATGTCACCACGATCTTTGTCACTCACGATCAGGAAGAGGCCTTTGAGGTTGCTGACAAGGTCGTCGTGATGCAATCAGGAAAGATCGAACAGCTGGGGACGCCGCAGGAAGTGTTTGACCATCCCGCCAACGCGTTCGTGATGGATTTTCTGGGCAATGTAAATGTCTTTCACGGGCGGATGCAGTCGGGCAAGGTTCACTTGCAGGGCTTTGAGATGGCCTATCCCGAGTATTCCCACGACATCGCGCAGACGGCAACCGCCTACGTTCGGCCGCACGAAGTCGACCTCGATCGAGTGGCCCCCAACGGAGCTGCCATGCAGGTCAAGGTGCTGCAGGTTCACCCCGCGGGCTCGGTCGCCAAAGTGCGCGTGCAGTCCGCAGAATTTGGGATGAACTTGAATATCGAGTTAAGCCTGGACCGGTATTCCGAACTCAGACCAATGGCCGGTGAATTCCTCTTCGCCTCACCCCGCAAGGTTCGCGTCTTCGCCCCAACAGAGGATTACGTCATCTGACCTGGCGTGGATTCTCAGCCGACATCGCCAGGACTGCGAAAAATCTGACGAAACCCACCAGAACTCGTGGCGAGTTTCGTGACAAGTCAGCGACCGCAGAGCAGCGTCCATTGTGTCGCGGCAGCCGGTCGTGTACCCTGCCGAAACTCTTTGTTGATAGCTACTTGCTGCCATCGCCGTCG
>CAZQUW010000121.1:0-18605 GCA_964596215.1 uncultured Planctomicrobium sp.
CCGCGCCAGGTCGGCCGCGCCATCGCCGTCAGCGACGATGGCCTGACGATGATCGTGGGAGCGAAGGCCACGTCCGGCGGAGCGACCACCGGCAGTCTTTCCGACGGCACGGTCGAGACGCTGAATATCAATCTCCGTTCCGGAAATGACGCCTTTACAGTCCAGAGCACTGCTCTGAACAAGTCAAACACGATTCTGGCAGTGGACTGGAACATCACTGGAAATCTCGAGCATGGCAGAATCGTCTGTTCAAATGGCACGATTTGGAAGGGGTTCGACCCGCAGCTGCTGAGCTATGTCTTCGCGAACATGTAATTCGATCGCCCGCCGAAAAGCGGGGGCAAAACTACCGGACGACACGCGCGCAAGCTCGCTCGATTGAGTGCAGCCGCGCTGGTGGATCATGGATCGATGAAGCGTCTACCGATAAGCTCTGGGTGAGCATTCCGTCGTGCCGTAACGAGCGAATTCGCTCAGCCCGGCACACAGAGCACACTCAGTGACGGTGCGATTCTGCAGAGGAGAATGCTTGTCCCTTCAACGGTTCCAACCAACGCACGGTCGCTCTTACGCCGTCGAACATGGAATTTGGAAAAACACGCAGACTACGCATGACAAAATGTCGAAACTCTCAATTTACGGTCGAATGGTTGCTCGACTACTTGTATATCTGGTATTGCTGTATCGGTGACTGACAACCAGATCTTGGCGGGTGTCGGAAAGTTGATACCTCTGCAAGGTCATCCAGAAATGGCTATCCCTTCGCTGGCATGCAACTTGCGATGTTCTTTCGACACATCATTCCGCTCCGCTTTCCGGCAAGATTTCGACCTCTCGTGCCTGTCAAGGAAAGCCCCGAATGAGAATCTGATGAGTGGTTAAAGTTGGCTCATTCGAATTGGGCATTGTCTGAATGCGATTTCCGCTTCAAGTGGAGGTAGATGATGAGTGTTGTTCAATCGCGAAGTGTCGGCCTGACAGCTGTCGCGATCTGTTTGGGATTCGTCGCTGGGTGCAAAAATGATGTTCCTGCTGCCGCTCCCACGCCGCCGCCGGAAGTCACGGTCAGCCGGCCCACCGAGCGCGAGGTTACAGATTTTCTCGACTTCACCGGGCGCACCGAATCTCCCCAGTTCGTAGAAATCCGGGCGCGCGTCGCCGGGCAATTGCAAAAGATCAATTTTCAAGACGGTCAGGAGATCAAGAAGGACGAACCGCTGTTCGAAATTGACCCGCGGCCATTCGACGCTTCGTTGGGACAGGCAAAAGCCGCGCTGGCGCGGGCCGAAGCGACGCTGGAACAGACTACGGCACAAGTGGCGCGGTATGTTGAACTTCGCAAGTCGAATGCCGTCAGCCAGCAGGATCTGGAAATCTCGATCGCCGACAAGGGGGTTGCCCTGGCCGCCAAAGCGGCAGCAATCCAGCAGATCGTCAAGGCCGAACTCGACGTCGAATTTGCCAAGATTACTGCGCCCGTCTCGGGACGCGTCAGCCGTTCGAATGTGGCTGTCGGAAATCAGATCTCGCCCAACCTGGATGCCAGCGGGGTGCTGACCACCATCGTCAGTCTCGATCCGATGTATGTTTACTTCAACGTCGATGAACAGTCATTGCTGCATTACAAGGAAGTGCTCCGCAAGAGCGGGGAACTCCTCATAATGTCGCATGTCAAGGAGATGAATCTGCCCGTAAAGATCGCTTTGGCGGGTGAAACAGGGTTCCCTCATGAGGGAAAATTGGACTTCGTGGACAACCAGGTCAATGCATCGACGGGAACAATCCGAGCCAGAGCGGCCATCGCGAATGAGGATCAGACCTTCGTTCCCGGACTGTTCACCCGAGTCCGTCTGCCAGTCGGTGGACCGCACCGGGAGCTGCTGATTTCCGATCGTGCCATCGCCACTGATCAGAATCTGCGATACGTGCTGGTGGTCAACGACAAGGACGAAGTGGAGCGGCGCGACGTGAGCCTGGGATCTGTTTCCGATGGCGAGCGTGTCATCACATCCGGCTTGAAGCCGACCGATTGGGTCATTGTGAACGGCATCCAGCGGGCCCGGCCGGGCGCGAAGGTCAAGCCACAAAAGAAGACTGCTCCTGCCGCCAAGTAAGGCACTTCGCACACGCTCCTTTCAATTGTTGAGACCGCACAATGCTTGCTCGCTTCTTCGTGGATCGTCCGGTATTTGCCACCGTGCTGTCCGTGGTCATTATCATTATCGGATTGGTGGCGTTGGTGGGCCTGCCCATCGCTCAATACCCGGAAGTCGTTCCGCCGACGATTCAGATCTCGACGACCTATCCGGGTGCCAATGCGAAAGTCGTGGCGGATACCGTCGCAGCTCCGATTGAGCAGGAAGTGAACGGCGTCGAGAACATGCTCTACATGTCCTCACGCAGCTCAAACGACGGGACTCTCTCAATCGATGTGACGTTCCGACTGGGTACCGATATCGATGAAGCCCAGGTGCTGGTGCAGAACCGCGTGGCCATTGCCGAGGCCAAACTGCCGGAAGAGGTTAAGCGCCAGGGGGTCACGACCAAGAAGAAGTCTCCCAGTATCCTCATGTGCGTGAATCTGATCTCGACACCGGGGGGATTCGACCAGCTCTATCTGTCCAACTATGCGACAATTCAGATCAAGGACTCGCTCGCCCGATTGCCGGGTGTGGGGGACGTCACCTTCCTGGGCGCCCGCGACTACGCCATGCGGATCTGGCTGAAACCCGAACAGCTGGCCTCCCGCAATATGACCGCAATCGACGTGCTGAATGCGTTGCGCGAGCAGAACGTGCAGGTCGCGGCTGGACGCGTCGGTCAACCCCCGGCACCCGCCGGAGTCGACTTTCAGCTCACCATTAACACGCTGGGGCGGCTGTTGTCCGCAGAACAATTCGATGCGATTGTGGTCAAGCGCGGAGCGAACGGCGAGATCGTCCGTCTGAGTGACATTGGACGCACCGAGCTGGGGGCCAAAAACTACGACGTTGACAGCTTCCTGGATGGCGAACCGTGCGTAACGATGGCCGTCTTTCAACTGCCCGGTTCGAACGCCCTGGCCACGGCAGAGGCGGTGCGGTCCACGATGGAGCGGCTGAAAGAGCGATTCCCCAAGGGCCTGGAATATCGCATCGTCTACGACACCACGATGTTTGTCGAAGAATCCGTACACGAAGTTTATAAAACACTGTTCGAAGCCTTCGTGCTGGTCTTCATCGTTGTGCTGCTGTTCCTGCAGGATTGGCGTGCGACATTGATGCCCATGATCGACGTTCCCGTCTCACTGATTGGAACCCTGGCGGTCATGCAGGCGCTCGGTTTCTCTCTCAACAATCTGTCGATGCTGGGCCTGGTGGTGGCCATCGGCATTGTGGTGGATGATGCCATTGTCGTTGTCGAGAATATCGAACGCTGGATGTCAAAGGGACTCCCGCCACGTGAGGCGGTAATCAAGGCGATGGATGAGATTACGGGGCCGGTCATCGCGATCACACTGGTGCTATGCTCGGTATTTATCCCGACGGCGTTCATCGCTGGTATCCCCGGTCAGTTCTTTCGACAGTTCGCGCTGACGATTGCCGCGGCCACTGTCATTTCAGCCATCAACGCGATGACCATGGCCCCCGCACGAGCGGTGACCCTGATTAAGCCGCATGGAGCCGGGCACAAACGCGAAGCCCTGCCCAAGCTTGGTGTGGCACTGATCTTCGGTATGCTGGCCGACGCGTACCTGAAGCCACTGCTGTTGCCGTTGTTTGGGATTCACGCCGGTGGACATGGAGCTCCAGTCGAAGCCGCTTCGAGCCTGCAATTGTGGGGCATCTGGGCCGGCGTGATGCTCACCGGGGCCGTGATTGGCTGGTTTGCGAATGGCGTGGTCAATTACCTGTTGCTCAGACTGTTCGACGCGTTCAACGTCGTGGTCGATGTCTTCACCAACTATTACGGGAAGGTGGTGGCTCATCTGCTGCGCCTGTCGGTGTTCATGCTGCTTCTGTACGGAGCCTTGATCGGCCTGACTGTCCGCGGGTTTCAGGTGGTTCCCATGGGCTTTATTCCAGCCCAGGACAAGGGCTACCTGGTCATCAATATGCAGCTTCCGGACGGTGCGAGCCTTGAACGATCGCAGCAGGTGGCGGAGACGGTCACCAAGCTTGTCCGTGAAACACGCGGAGTGGCCCACACCATCACAGTGCCGGGGTACTCGATCGTAACCAGTGTCAACTCCTCGAACTCAGCGGGTATGTTCGTCATTCTGTCACCATTCGAAGAGCGCATGGAACACCCGGATCTGCGGGCGGATGGATTGGTCGCCCAGCTGCGGGCCAAGCTGTCGAAGATTCAAGAGGCTTCGATCGCCGTCTTCGGCGCACCTCCGATTGACGGGTTGGGATCAACTGCGGGGCTGAAGATGCAAGTCCAGGACCGCGGCGAACTGGGACCAGAGGGGCTGCAGGGAATGGTCTCGAACCTGGTCAGTGCATCGAATGCACAGGGATCACTGGCCGGAGCTTTCTCCAGCTTTCAGGCCAATCAGCCGCAGTTGTTTGTGGACGTCGATCGTGAGAAAGCCAAGTCGTTGGGCATTCCGCTAAGTGACGTTTTCGAGACTCTGCAGATCAATCTCGGCTCGTCCTATGCCAATGACTTCACCCGGTTTGGTCGCAACTGGCAGGTCAACCTGCAGGCCGACTCCGAATATCGCATGCGGACGGAGGACATCGGCAAACTGAAGGTTCGTAATGCGTCTGGGGATATGGTCCCACTGGCCACGCTGATTTCGATCAGTGACGTCAGCGGGCCGGGCATTGTGTATCGCTTTAACATGTATCCTTCGGCCGATCTGGTGGCCAGCCCGGGTCCCGGAGGCAGTTCGGGAACTGCCATCTCACTCATGGAAGAAATCGCCAAACGCGAATTGCCCCCCAGCATGGGGACGGAATGGACCGAGCTGGCCTTTGAACAGATTGAAGCCAGCAAGGATGTGCTGACCAAGATGGTCTTTCCGCTGGCGGTCGTGTTTGTGTTCCTCGTATTGGCGGCCCAGTTTGAAAGCTGGTCGATGCCGCTGGCAATTCTGCTGATCGTTCCGATGTGCCTGCTGGCTGCTTTGGCCGGACTGTGGATCACCGGCATGGATAACAACATTTTCACACAGATCGGTCTGGTGGTATTGATCGCCCTGGCCGCAAAGAACGCCATTCTGATCGTGGAGTTCGCCAAACAACTCCAGGCTGAAGGCATGAGTCTGCCGGACGCCACCGTAGAAGCCTGCAAGGCCCGCCTGCGGCCGATCCTGATGACATCGTTCGCGTTTATCCTGGGGGTCGTCCCGTTAATCACGGGATTGGGCGCCGGATACGAAATGCGCTATGCCCTGGGCCTGGCCGTCTTCAGCGGTATGTTGGGCGTCACATTCTTCGGAGTCGTGTTTACCCCGGTTTTCAACTTCGTCGTGGTGCGGTACTTTGAAGGCTCGAAACCTCTTCCTGCGCCTGCGATTGCAAATAGCACCCCCGAGGCGGCAAGCGCTGATATCGGCCCCGCCCACTAGCACATGCCGTGCACGATGCGGATACCAAGGACGAACTGCGTGAGCATCTGCCATCCTGCAGGTGCCCCCGCCAGTCAGGGCGGGGGTGACGTGTTCATTCTCAATCCAAGTTTCGGCCGCGCTTTTATGCCAGTTCAGAAGCAATCCAGAAATGGGGCAGTGATTGAATGCCCTACAAGGGATCGCATAGAAGTGAATCAAATCTTTTGAAACACAGAGCCTCAGAGAACACAGAGGAATTGCACACAGAGTTCAAATAGAGCCTCTGTTTCCTCAGTACCTCTGTGTTTTCAAATTCTGCGATGCCGTCCGAAATTTGCTCGCCTTTAAGGTCACTGATTCACGAAGATGCCTATTCTCGATGAAATATAATCAGGATCGAATTTCGCCAACGGTTTTCTTCGGCCGATTTCGGAACGATCAATCTGCGATAAAAGCACTCAATTCCCAGTGTCTGACGTGGCGCGAATGAAACATAAATGAGATCGGGAAGTTTTACGGATTGAACACGTCACGCAGGGAGTGACTTTACTTGCCCCCTGTCGCCTTACGTCTGGCGCGTGCCGGTGACTTGGCTGACTTGCCGTTTTCACGCAGCCAGCGGGCATGAGCTTTCTTGATGATCGCAATCGCTCCGTCAGCATTCGCCACGCATTGTGGGATGGCCATGTCTTCCGGACTGGCCAGGGGAAACTCGGCGTCCAGCATCGAAGTCCTCGCCCATTCCACCAGGCCCGGCCACATCTTGCCGACCAGGATCAACGGCGTGTTATTCAGGTGGTGGACCTGCAGCAACTGCCAGATCATCAGGGTTTCTAAAACGGTCCCCACGCCCCCGGGAGCGACCAGGAATGCGTCTGAAGTCAGCACAAACTGATGCAACCGTGTGAAGAACGTGCGATGCTCAAACGCCTGCCCGACGAAGGAATTGACATCCTGCTCAAATGGCAAATTGACACGAATGCCGATCGACTCCGAGAGCTCGGGAGAGCTCGCCGCTCCTTCATTTGCAGCCTGCATCAACCCGGGACCACCGCCGGTGATGATGTCGCAGCCCAGTCTGGCCAACTCGGCAGCACAGCGTTTTGTCTCCTCGTACCCAACACTGCCGGGTGCCACCCGAGCCGACCCGAAGATCGTCACGCGATATCGCTCACGCCGCGACGGCTTTAATCGGGTGAGGTTGTTGACAACATCCCACAGCCCCAGAACGGCATTGGTCAGGACATCCTTAACCTGGTCCTCATCGGCCAGGCTGACGCTCGCTGAGGTTGTCTTCACAGACTTCGATTTCTTCATCGTGGATTCTTTCCTGATATTCGCTTCCAGGCAACATTCGACCAATACGCCGAACAACGCTGGTGGGTTAAAGGTCAGTTCGATTTCAACAGCTGCTGGGTGTGCAGGGCAATCATCAGCTCTTCGTTGGTTGGGATCACCCATGCGCTCACGGGACTGTTCGGGCGTGAAATGCGCGGGCCGCTGTGCGCATTACTGTGGGCATCAAAATCCAGCCCCAGCCAGCTGGCAGCCTGGCAGACGCGGGTTCGAATCAACGGTGCGTTCTCGCCAATGCCCCCGGTAAAGACGACGGCATCCAAACCACCGAGCGCCGCGGCCAGCGACCCCAGTTCGCGCGTCAGGCGGTAGACGAACAGATCGATCGCTTCCGCGGCGTGCTCATCGGCAGCCGCCCGCTCCAGCAGGGTCCGCATGTCGCTTGAAATCCCGGAGACTCCCAGCAAGCCTGATTCATGCGTCAGCACCCGCTCCAATGCAGTCACATCCAGATGGTGATGAACCATCAAGTACAACAGCACGCCCGGGTCAATCGACCCGCAACGCGTTCCCATCACCAGTCCGTCCAGCGGGGTGAAGCCCATGGTCGTGGCGACGCTGCGGCCGCCGCTTAAAGCACACATACTGGCACCGTTACCCAGGTGCGCGACGACCGTCCGGCCGGTCGCGGCACGAGGATCGATATCGGCCAGTTGCGACGCAATATATTCGTACGACAATCCGTGAAAACCGTAGTGCTGGATCCCTGATTCGGTCAACCTGCGGGGAATGGCGTACCGCTGTGCGACCGCCGGCTGCACCCGGTGAAAGGAAGTATCGAAGCAGGCCACCTGCGGCATCGCGGGCGCATATTTCGTAACTGCCCGGATCGCGGCCAGATGGTGCGGCTGATGCAATGGAGCCAACGGCACGAGGAGCTCCAGTTCCGCGAGGACCTCCGCATCCAATCGGACCGGCTGCGTAAACTTCATCCCGCCATGTACGATGCGATGTCCGGCTGCCACCAGGTGGAACTCACCCAGAGTCCCGCGCTGGCCCCAGTCGAACAGAAACTCAATGGCCTGCTGGTGCCCCAGGCTCGCGCCTTCCGGCCAGGCATGTTCTTCCACGACCTTTCCGGCCGCATCACGAGCCACAAAATGCGGTTCGCTCGACAGTGCTTCCAACTGGCCGCGCACGACCAGCTCAGGCGGTTCACTGTCGCGAAACACCGAGAATTTCAGGCTCGACGAGCCAGCATTCAGAATCAGGATGGCGTCTGGCATGAGTGTTCACATTCAGCGATAACTTGTTCCAGCGATACGTGGCGCCCCACGAGACCTACGGTTTCGTCGATTCCCTCAGCCCGCAGTAAGTCGCGCACCTGCGAGTGCGCTTCCACCAGCCGCAACTGCACACCTTGCCCAACGAGCTCTGCTGACAGACTCGATAACATGCGTGCGGCGGCAACATCGACCAGTGGCGAATTTGACAGGTCGCACACGACACACCGCAGCGGTGCCGCAGCCCGAATTTTCTGCCACAGCACGCTGCGCACATAATCGATATTAAAATAGAGCAGCGATGCTTCAACTCGAAACAGTAACACGCCGGGAATCAGTTCATTCTCGGGGTGTCGTGCGATGTCGGAGAATCTGCGTGTACCGGGGATGCGTCCCAGAAATGCCACATGTGGCCGCGCAGCAGCGCTGATCAGCATCAGTAGCGAAACGATCGCGGCCAGAAGCACCCCCTTGAGGATCCCCAGAAACAATACGCCCACCAGGGCCACCATGGAGATGCGGAACTCCAGTCGACTGACATGCCTGAGTCGCTGCAGTGCCTTGATATCAATCAGACCCCGTACGGCAACCAGCACCACCGCAGCCAGCACTACTGTGGGCAAGTTTCGCAACAGGCCCGTCAAGAACTGCAGGCACACCGCCAGCGTCACCGATGCCAGCACCAGGGCCAGCGGCGACTTGGCCCCGGCTTTGTCATTCACGGCCGATTGCGACAGCCCTCCCGCCACGGGAAAGCCCTGACCAAACGCCACCACGAAGTTGGCGGCACTGAGCCCCAGTAGCTCCTGCCGCGGATCGACTTCGTAACCATGCTGAGCGGCGAGGGTCCGCGCGGCCGAAACGCTTTCAATATACGAGAGCAGGAAACAGGCCAACGCCAGCGGTATGACCCCGTCCACGTCGCGCACACGGAGCGACGGCCAGCTGATCGCAGGCAGCCCCTGCGGCAGGTCGCCGACAATCTTCAGGCCGGCTCCTTCGAGCGAAGTCAGTGACATGACCAGAATCGACAGGGCCACGACCGCGAGCGCAACGGGACGCCCGGGCAGGAGTTTCTCGCCCGCCAGCAAGAGCCCCAGCGCGACTAGCCCGAAGCTGAGCACGGCCACGTTTGTCTGCGGAAGTTGCCCCCCCAGGACCCAGAGACGCTCGAAGAAAAACTCGCCCCCGCCCGCGACGCCAAACAACTTTGGAAGCTGGGTCAGCGCGATGGTCAGTGCCGCACCTGCCTTAAAGCCCAGCAGTATCGTTTCACTGACGAAGCTCATCAGGGCACTCAACCGCAGCAGCCAGGCCAGCGCGCTGACCCCTGCCACGACCAATGCCGTCAGGGCAGCAATTCCCGCCCAGCGTGCCGGATCGCCGTCCGCCATCCCGGCCACGGTCGCACCGACCAGCATGGCCAGTGCGGACGTTGGCCCGATCGCGAGTTGCCGGGAAGTTCCGAACAAGGCATATGCCAGCCCCCCCAGCAGGTAGCAATAGATGCCACAATGAGGCGGTAACCCGGCCAGCGTCGCATACGCCAGCGATACGGGAATCGCGAAGGCCGCCAGTGTCACACCTGCCAGCGCGTCGCTCGCCAGCCATTCGCGCCGATAACCGGGAACCCAGCGCGCAACTGGCACCATCCAGCGCGCACCAGGTACTGTGGAGTTATGTGATTGCGGTGCATCTGCACGGTGAGGCATTGTCGAACTTCCGATCATGTGTCCACGTGGCGTGTTTCATTCCACAACCGAATCACAGGACGTGACAGGTCATTATCGAATCCCAACGCACTCAGGCTCGCGGTACTAAGCAGGAAGTAGCGACTATTCATGGATGGCTCGAGCCCAAGCCAGCGTGCGGCTAGTACCCGGATGAAATGCCCGCTCGAGAACAGCAGTACGTTCCCGGAAATCCCCCGCGCACGACGGATAACGCGATCGGCTCGTTCGCTGACTTGCGCCGGCGATTCGCCACCCGGGCAACCATCTCGGAACAGCTGCCACTCGGGATGCTCGGCATGAACTTCGGCACTCCGGCGACCTTCGAACTGCCCGTAGTTCCATTCCATCAGGTCCTGATCGACTTCGGCGACGGCCCCAAATCCGGCCAGCTCGCAGGTCCGTCTGGCACGCACCAGCGGGCTGGAAATCACCTTGGCAAAAGTGAGCTCCCGGAGCCGCTCCCCCAATCGCCAGGCCGTGCGTTCGCCATGCTCCGTTAAGGGCAGATCGGTCAGCCCCGTGTACTGGCCTGACAGACTCCAGGCGGTCTCTCCATGTCGTGCCAAATAGACAATGGGCAGCGATTCGCTCATGTCACACTCCAATCTGTCATTCCTGTTTCCTCGGTCGAAACTGGGACCCGATTGCCCGGAGGCCCTAATCAATCGGACAAGGTGTTGCGTTCCAGATTTCCGCGGCATACTCGGCGATCGTTCGATCGCTGGAAAACTTCCCTGAACTGGCAATGTTCAGAATCGCCTTCCGTCCCCAGGCATCAGGAGTCGTGTATAACTCACCAAGCCGCTGCTGGGCCTGCGCGTAAGAAGTGAGATCGGCCAGGTGCATGTAATGGTCGCCGTGGTCCAGCAGCGTGTCGCGAATTGAATTAAAGACACCCGGTTCGCTGCGGCTGAAATGGTCATTAAAGATTAAGTCGAGCGCAGCCCGAGTCTCGGGTTCGTTTTCGTAATGCCACCGCGGGCTGTAGTAACCGCGGCTGCTGGCGACCTGGTCCGCGGTCAGGCCGAACAGGAAGAAGTTTTCCTCACCGGCCTCTGCGGCCATCTCGATCGTAGCCCCGTCGCGCGTACCGATCGTCAGCGCGCCATTCATCATGAACTTCATATTGCCGGTCCCGCTGGCTTCATACCCGGCCGTCGAAATCTGCTCGGAAACGTCGCTGGCCGGAATGAGTCGCTCTGCCAGTGAGACGTTGTAATTCGGCAAGAACACAACCTTAATTTTGCCGCGTGAAACAGGATCGGCATCGATCACTTGTCCCAGATTGTTGATCAGCTTGATGATCAGCTTCGCAAGGTGATAGGCCGGCGCCGCCTTGCCGGCGAAGAAAAACGTCCGCGGCGGCATCACCAGCGTCGGATTGGCACGCAATCGGTTATAGAGCACAACCACATGCAGTGCGTTGAGCAATTGCCGTTTATACTCGTGGATCCGTTTGACCTGACTATCGAAGATCGAGGTCGGATCGATGTCCTGGCCAGTGGTCGCCTTCAACCAGTTCGCAAACTGTGTCTTCGCGGCCTGCTTGGTGGCCAGAAATCGATTGCGAAACTCGGTGTCATCGGCCAGCGGCTTCAATCGCTGCAGTTCCGTGAGATCCGTGACCCATTTGTCGCCAATCGCTTCTGTGATCAACTCGGACAATCCGCGGTTGGCAGCCAGCAGCCACCGTCGGGGTGTCACGCCATTCGTCTTGTTATTAAACCGCTCGGGGAAGATTGCCGCGAAATCTGCGACGACTCGGGTCCGCAACAAGTCGGAATGGATCTGTGCGACACCGTTCGTACTATGAGTTCCCACGATCGCCAGATTGGCCATCCGCACCTGGCGAGCCGGACCTTCTTCGATCAAGCTGACGTTCCGCAGGCGACTGTTGTCGCCCGGGAACTGCTCCCGGACTCTGTCGAGGAACCGTCGATTGATCTCGTAGATGATCTCCAGCAGTCGTGGGCACACGAGCTCGAAGAACTGTACAGGCCACTTCTCAAGAGCCTCAGGAAGCAATGTGTGATTCGTGTAGGCGAGCGTGCGCACCGTCATCTCCCACGCCTCGTCCCACCCCAGCTGCGCCTGATCGAGCAGAATACGCATCAACTCGGCAACAGCCATCGCCGGATGGGTATCGTTCAGTTGAATCGCCACCTTGTCCGGCAGCGCGGACCAGTTGTCATTCGTGCTCCGGAATCGATTCACGATATCGCCGAGAGAACAGCACACCAGGAAGTATTCCTGGACGAAGCGGAGTGCCTGTCCAGCGCGTGTGGAGTCGTCAGGATAGAGCACGCGGGTGACGGTCTCCGCCATGGCCCGATCGACAATCGCCCCGACAAAATCGCCCGAACTGAATTCGCCGAAATCAAAAAAGTCCGGTGTCGCCGTCCCCCAGAGTCGCAGCGTATTGATGGTCTGCCCCCCGAAGCCGACAATCGGACGATCATAGGGCACACCCAGCAAATGGGTCGGTCGCCCCGGAACGGCACGCAGATTTCCATTTTCGAGACAGAATGCACAACCGAGTGCAATCTGCACGGTTTCCGTGGGACGAACGACCTCCCAGGGATCGGGCTGTGCCAGCCAGTGATCGGGATATTCGACCTGAAATCCATTCTGAATTTCCTGTCGAAAAATTCCGTACTCATATCGTAGTCCATATCCCATTGCGGGAATCTGCAGTGTCGCCAACGAGTCGATGAAGCAGGCGGCAAGCCGTCCCAGGCCGCCGTTGCCCAGCCCGGCATCGGGTTCCGCGTCCACAACTTCCTGCCAGTTCAGACGGGGGTCCGACTGGAGATCTTCGCGAACAAACTGCTCCACCCCCAGATTGATGATATTGTTGCTCAAGGCGCGACCGATCAAGAACTCCATCGACAGGTAGTACACGCGCTTGACGTTTTCCGTCTTATGGGTCTGCTGAGTCAGCAGCCACCGCTGCGTGAGCAAATCGCGCAGTGATCTGGAGAGGGCCTCAAATCGCTGGCGCTGGCTGGCCGCGTCCGGGGGAATCGCATGATCGAACACCAGGTGCCGATCATAGCTCTCATGATCCCCCTCCCCGGCCACGCGGAACCCGCCGCATTCATACTTTTTCAACTTCTTTACGGCGCTCTTCTGAGTCTTGCTCATGGAATTCTCGCATCAAAATTGTGCACTATGGCGAACCCTGCGGAGTTCGCGATCTCCATTCACTCATCTTGTCTCGATCAATCCATGATCTGGGGCCGGATATTTATGGAATCCAGAACGTGCCATCTTCAAGCTGATGACAGGGGTCGCATTCACCTGCTTAGTTCACTTAGGAATCAAGGAGTACAGCATCACCACGGAATGATCGGCCGCGCGATAGCAGACATCATCGATTTCCGGAGCCTGCTCCCAGGGTTCGATGTCCTGTGGTGACTCCAGAGCCGTATCGATCCAGCGTCGCCATTGGCCTTGGTCAAGTTTCGGGAGCTCGAAGTCAAGTGGTTCGCGATATGCATTTAAAATCAGATGAAATCGCAGACCCGCACTGCGTAGTTCACCGCCAAGGGCCACCGAGTGCGAATCGTCAGCCCAATCCGGCTGATTCAATCGAACTCCGTGCCAGGCTTTGATCGCCTCCCGCAGCATAGTCGTCAGACTCACACGCTGTTCTTCGCGTTCGAATTCCCGCAATCTGCGCCGCGCGCACAGCAAACTGACAAAACGCAGCACATCCGCATGTTTCTCAACGTGCGACCAATCGAACCAGCTGATCTCATTGTCCTGACAATAGGCATTATTGTTGCCCCCCTGAGTCCGCCGGACCTCATCTCCCATCAGGATCATCGGCACACCCAACGCGATCAGGGTGAGAGTCAAATGGTTCTTAACCTGGCGATTTCGCAAAGATTCGACCGCCGCCTCGTCGGTTGGCCCCTCGACACCGCAGTTCCAACTGCGGTTATCATTGGCGCCGTCGCGGTTGTCCTCGCCATTCGCCTCATTGTGCTTCTGGTTATAGGACACCTGATCATTCAGCGTGAATCCATCATGGCAGGTGACAAAGTTCACACTCTGCTCAACCTCGCGCGACTTATGGCCATAGATCTCGGGGCTTCCGACCAGGCGGTCGGCCACGCGGCACAATGAGCCAGGTTCACCCCGCAAGAAGTCGCGCAGATCATCGCGAAATCTCCCATTCCACTCACGCCAGGCGTCCCCCACAAAATGTCCGACTTGATAGAGACCGGCCGCGTCCCAGGCTTCCGCAAACAACTTGCTCCCGGCCAATATCGGGTCAGTCTCAATGTCCCATAAGACAGGGGGATTCGGCAGTGGTCGTCCCGTTTCATCGCGTGACAGAATGGACGCCAGGTCAAATCGAAAGCCATCAACATGCATGACTTCCACCCAGTACCGCAGACAATCGACGATCATGCGCCGGACAATCGGATGGTTGGCATTCAGCGTATTGCCGCAACCGGAGTAATCGGCATAGCGGCCGCCTCCATCATCCAGAATGTAATAAGTGGTGTTGTCGATTCCACGGAAACCAAGTGTCGGCCCACGTTCGTTCCCTTCCGCCGTATGATTGAACACCACGTCCAGAACAACCTCGATCCCCGCCCGATGGAGCGCCTTCACCATGTCGCGAAACTCGTTCAACGGCCCCAGCGGATCCTGGCACGAGCTATAGGCCGCGTGAGGTGCAAAAAACGAGATCGGCGAATAGCCCCAGTAGTTCGTCCTTCCCGGCGGACAATCCTGGGCATCAAACTGCTGGACCGGCAGCAACTCGACAGTCGTGATCCCGAGTTGCCGCAGATAAGGGATTTTCTCAATCAGTCCCGCATAAGTGCCCCGTTTCTGGGCGCTAACCCCCGAACTCGGGTGCTGGGTAAAGCCTCGCACGTGAGTCTCATAAATGATCGTCCGGGAAGCCGGGATCCGCAAACACACGTCTCCCTCCCAGTCATAAGTATCTGGATTAGCCAGAACACTTTTCATGCCAGCCTCGGCAGCACCGCCTTCCCGCCGCGCGGACTCGCGACTGTACCCCTGCGGCACAACGACTCCGCGGCCATAAGGGTCCAGAAGAATCCTGCTGGAATCGAATCTCAAACCAAGATCGGGGGCCACCGGGCCGTGGACGCGGTATCCATAGATCTGCCCCGGCAACACTCCGGCCACAAACACGTGCCAGTAATAGTACGTACGATTGAGGTACGGATCGAGCGGCACCACGCGGGAGGGAACCGCATCATCAGCGCGATCAAACAGCACCAGCTCCACACCGGTGGCGTGCCGCGAGTACAGGCTGAAGTTGGCGCCTTCCGCGCAGGGGGTGGCCCCGAGTGGATAGCTTCGTCCCGGGTGATCGACGGCGTTCATGGGTTGCTTTTTCTGCGATCGACGGGGGCTGGGACTTGTGCGAACAACATGCCGGACGGCGGAGCGTGAAGTTCTGCTCCGCCGTCGGCAAACAGCCTGACATCAGTCACACATTGTCGCCTCCAGTGGACGTTCCGCGTTTCACGACAGGTCCTTCCTGGCCCCATCTCCACCCGGAGATCTCGGGCAGGTCATCTCCGTATTTGGCAACGTACTGCTTGTGCTCAAGCAGCTTGTCGCGGATTGCTTGCTTGGCGTAGGCAGCTCGCGATGCCAGCTGTGGGACGCGGTCGATCACGTCGTTGACCAGCGAGTAACGATCCAATTCGTTCATCACCACCATGTCGAACGGCGTCGTTGTCGAGCCTTCCTCTTTGAAGCCGCGGACGTGCAGGTTCTTGTGCCCGTGGCGACGATACGTCAGCCGGTGAATCAGCCACGGATAGCCGTGGAACGCGAAAATGACCGGCTTGTCAATCGTGAAGATCGCATCGAATTCGTGGTCGGGTAAGCCGTGTGGGTGCTCCTTCGGAGGTTGCAGCTTCATCAGATCGACGACGTTGACAACGCGGATCTTCAACTCGGGGACGTGCTTCCGCAGCAGTTCGACGGCGGCCAGCGTTTCGAGCGTGGGCACGTCACCACAGCAGGCCATGACGACATCCGGCTCGCTCCCTTTGTCGTTCGAAGCAAATTCCCAGATGCCAATACCGGCGGTGCAATGCTTGATGGCTTCATCCATCGTCAGCCACTGGGGAGCCAGTTGCTTGCCCGCCACAATCACATTGACGTAATTGCGGCTACGGAGACAGTGGTCCGTGACACTCAACAGCGTGTTTGCGTCGGGTGGCAGATACACGCGGACGACCTCGGCCTTTTTGTTGACGACGTGGTCGAGGAAACCGGGGTCCTGGTGCGAGAGGCCGTTGTGGTCCTGGCGCCAGACGTGCGAGCTGAGCAGGTAATTCAGCGAGCCGATTGGCCTCCGCCACGAAATGTGGTTGCACGTCTTCAACCACTTTGCGTGCTGGTTGAACATCGAATCAATGATGTGAATGAAGGCCTCGTAGCACGAGAAGAACCCATGTCGGCCGGTGAGCAAATAGCCTTCCAGCCAGCCCTGGCATTGATGTTCACTGAGCACTTCCATCACTCGGCCGTCGGGGGAAAGGTGATCGTCTTCGGGCAGAATGTCCGCCACGTAGCAGCGGTTCGTGACCTCCAGCACGTCCTGCCAGCGGTTCGAGTTGTTCTCGTCGGGACTGAACACGCGAAAATTCTTCGCGTCGAGATTCAGCTTCATCACATCGCGTAGAAATGTTCCCATGTGCCGAGTCGCTTCGGCATCGACAGCACCGGGATATGTCACTTTAACCGCGTAGTTGCGGAAATCGGGCATCTTCAGATCACGCAGCAGCAAGCCGCCGTTCGCATGCGGATTGTCGCTCATGCGGCGATGTCCGGTCGGAGCGAGCGCGGCAATCTCTGCCTTCAGCCTGCCATTCTCGTCGAACAACTCGTTGGGCCGGTAGGTCTTCATCCACTCTTCGAGAATCTTGACGTGGCCCGCGGCGTCCATGTTACCCATCGGGACCTGGTGTGAACGCCAATAGTCCTCGGCCTTCTTGCCATCGATCTCGGCGGGACAGGTCCAGCCTTTCGGGCTGCGGAGCACGATCATCGGCCACGCGGGACGCCCCTGAAATCCCTGCTTGCCGCGAGACTCCGCCCAGATCCGTTTGATCTCGGCGGTGGCTTCGTCCATCACCGAAGCCATCTGCTGGTGCATCGCTTCCGGCTCGTGCCCTTCGACGTAGTACGGCTTGTAGCCATAGCCCTCGAACAGTTTAGTCAGTTCTTCCTTCGGGATACGGGCCAGAAAACACGGATTCGCAATCTTATAGCCGTTGAGATGCAGGATCGGCAGCACGGCTCCGTCCCGCGCCGGGTTAAGAAACTTGTTGGAATGCCAACCGGTCGCGAGCGGCCCGGTCTCTGCCTCGCCGTCGCCAACGACGCAGGCCACAATCAATTCAGGATTGTCAAACGCTGCTCCGAAGGCATGCGAGAGCGCGTAACCCAACTCGCCCCCTTCGTGAATCGAGCCGGGCGTTTCCGGCGCGACGTGGCTGGGGATGCCACCGGGGAAGCTGAACTGCGTAAACAGCCGCTTCATCCCTGCTTCGTCCTGGCCGATGTTGGGAAAGACCTCGCTGTACGTCCCTTCGAGATACGCATGCGCGACCAACGCCGGCCCGCCATGTCCCGGACCGATCACATAGATCATGTTGAGATCATCGCGCTTGATGACGCGATTGAGATGCACATACATGAAATTTAATCCAGGCGTCGTCCCCCAGTGCCCGACGAGTCGCGGCTTGACATGTTCGCGCTTCAGCGGAAGTTTTAGCAGGGGGTTATCAAACAGATAGATCTGTCCCACAGAAAGGTAGTTCGACGCCCGCCAATAGGCATCCAACTTCCGCAGTTCGTCCGCGCTCAACGGTCCGGACACAGGTGCCGACGGCACAGGACGATGTTTAGGCTCTTTGGGGCTGGGGCTCATCTGTAATTCCTTGGGTTAGGATTGATCTCTGGTGATCTTCGAAAGCGTACGAATCGCGAACTGACCCTGCGAGAGTCCCAGTTCTATTTCGTATCCAATAAGACATCGCGAACTCCCGCCAGTTCCTGGCGTTTCGCGTCATCGACTTTGGGGAAATGCAAATCGAGCGACTTGAGCGTGTCGATGACTGCTGCAGCCACGACGATGCGCGTGAACCATTTGTTGTCGGCGGGGACCACATACCACGGCGCATCCTTGGAGGCCGTATTACGGATCGTCTCGTCATACGCCTTCATGTAATCGTTCCAGTAGTCGCGCTCATGGGCATCCGCGCTGGAGAACTTCCAGTTCTTCTCGGGCTCATCCAGCCGGCTCAGGAAGCGTTTGAGCTGTTCATCTTTGGAGACGTGCAGAAAGAACTTGCAAACGACCACACCGTTGTGCGCCAGGTAGGACTCGACATTCTGGATGTCGCTGAAGCGTTCGTCCCAGATCCGTTTAGTGACCAGCTTCTGGGGCAGCTTTTGCCTGGCGAGGTGCTCGGGATGCACTCGGACGGCGAGCGTTTCTTCGTAATACGAGCGATTGAAGATGCCAATTCGTCCCCGCTCGGGCAGGCACTTCAGGCAGCGCCACAAGTAATCGTGATCGAGGTCCTCACTGGTGGGCGCCTTAAAGGAAAATACCTGACACCCCTGCGGATTGACTCCCGACATCACATGCTTGATGGCCCCGTCTTTGCCGGCCGCATCCATCGCCTGAAAGATCAGCAGCACCGACCAGCGGTCCTGGGCGTACAGCATCTCCTGCAACTC
>CAZQUW010000122.1:0-12114 GCA_964596215.1 uncultured Planctomicrobium sp.
GAGAGATTCTCCCACTCACAGACAAACAAAACGCGCGACTTCTTTGTCCTCTTTGATTTCTTTGAAATGTTGCATCCCACTCTTCACCGTTATGTCATTGGTCATTCATTCGACATTCGGATTTCGACATTCGTCATTTCCCCAACTCCCTTCTACCATCCACAGCACACACTGGCCAAATCTCCATCTCGCGTGATCTTCAGCGTGCTCCTCATATTCCCCGTGGTTCGAAATCGTTCAACTCCATGACGCACTAGCAGTTCAGAACAATTTCGGAATTCTTAAGCGCCCCCGAACTGGGGCGCAGATCCTTCCAATGGCCGTCGACACGAACTGTTGAACGTGGGTGATTTGCGAAATTCGCTCGACTCTGGAGAGTCAAGCTACGTGAGTGCCCGGTTAAGTCGCTCCCGAATTATCGCGCCTCAACCGGGCACTCAGCTCGATTCATCGAATTGGACACGGCGCGCACCATCCGCCGACGCGGGTCAGGCTGGCTGCCCCACGGCATATCAGAAATTTTGCAGACTGTCGTGCGGCTTACGGACTTGAACGCTTGAAGGGAATGAGTGCCCGGATCCGGGCATCTCGCAAGAACAATCCCAGCCACAGTACCACGCCGATGACGACCGGTGGAATGAAGGGATCATTCACTCGCAGATGCGTGGCAGTGGCGCCACCGAGATACCCGGTTAACAGGATCGCCCCCAGTACCGATGTCTGCGGAATGGCATACAGCGCGGTACAGACAATCTCGACGATGCCCAGCGGGAACAGCACACCGTCCGGATACCCGAACTTCTTAAGTCCCTCGACCGCATCCTTGGCCATCGTCAATTTCATGGTGGCACTCATGATCAGCAATAACACCGGCAGCGTACTCAGAACTCGTCCGGTCCAGAGCATGGCCTTCGATGTGGGGGCGGTCGCAGTCGACATATCGATTTCCTTTGTCGTTCTCTCGATAACAGATTCAGAACCCCTGACAAAACCGGCTCTGAACTGACGCCGAGTTCTTGCAGGGGTTTTTGTTGACGTTTTACAGGTGACTCGCGGCTGCCAACGTGCTCTATCGATGAGCCTGTGCCACGTATTGTGCCAGACGCTCCAGGCATTCGGTCCAGCCGCCATTGTGAGCATCGCGGTCTTCGACCGTGGTAAACACGGCATGATGCAACGTCAGCATTGTCTTGCCATCTTCATGTTCCGCCAAGGTCACAGTGACGATCGATTCCGGGATCGGATTGCCTTCGGCATCCTCACGCCCCCAGGTAAAAACAATGCGCTCGGGTTCAATAATCTCGCGATAGGTGCCCCAGACCCAGTAGTCGACGCCATCCGGGGCGCGCATGCAGTACCGATACGATCCGCCGACGCGGAATTCCGTCTCGCAGAAGGGCAATGTGAAGTCCTTCGGCCCCCACCAGCGAACTAAATGCTCAGGCTGTGTCCACACGGAAAAGACCAGGCTGCGCGGGGCATCCAGGACCCGTGTAATCACCAGGACCCGGTCTGCGGGGGGCACTGTGGAACTCGTTTCTGCAACCATGAGTCTTAATATCCAAAATTCAGTAACCGACCGCGACATCGCCCTGCGTCATTGCGGGACGTCTCCTAGGCCCAGCACCTTTTTGCGACTGTAGGACGGACAATCCTGTCCGTCTTCTACAGTCAACTCTCAAGCAGACGGACAGGATTGTCCGTCCTACGTGGATTTGTTCTACAATCGTGCGACATTAATTAGTGCTCTGCAAAATCTAAAAAGTGGAGAGCCACTGGCGCGACCAGTGCTTCGTGCGAGTCACTTGACACCCGGCACTGGCAGAGCCAGTGGCACCCAATCCCAGATTCCAACGTTGACCATGTACTCCCTTCAAATTGATGCAGGTTCAAATTGATGCAGGCTGTTCAGGACTTGGCCTGCGCAACCGAATTCAGGTTGGCGAGACCCTGCTCAAAATCGGTGCCCACCATCTTATCCATGTTGATGATGAGCGACATGGCCTTGGAAATAAAGTTATTTTTTCCCTCCATGATCCAGCTGACCCGTGTTCCACCGGCCGTGGGGACGAGTTTGAAATCGACTCGATTCTGACAGGCAAACGGCCTGGTAAACTCGAGCTGCATCGTCACCAGTTCGCCGGGTGTACTCTCTACAATCGTCAGGCGACCTGCCCCCACTTCCTTGTTGCCGTTCCAGGCATAGCTGGCCCCCGGTCCGACCGACGCCCCTTCAAAGGTCTTCTGCATGTTTGGATCCCGCTTATCGTAGGGGGACCACAAGCTCCATTGGTGAAGATCATTAATGATCCCAAACACAACATCCGCCGGTGCATTGATCAGCGCACTGCGTTCGACATGCAAGGTGTCCGAGCGCGTCGCGATGAAGATTAGCAACGCCACGAACAGCAGTACCACGACGACAGCGAAGGTGATGTAAACAGGCATGCAGACGCTCCTCGGAGAGTTTTGGCACAAGGCTGCTCGAGCCTGTGCGGCACAGCACGACACGTTTTTGTGTTACGCGTCCACACGTTCCACCAGTTCAGCCAGGCGATCCAACATCTGGATCCAGCTGGGATGCGCCCCTGTCCGTTTCGCCAGGGACTCCCGCACGGTCTGTGTGAGTGTGAGTTTGGTCTGCCCCGCCACTTCAGACAAGGTCACAGTGACGGTCGTTTCGGCCGGCCAGTCAGGATCATGCCCGGCCGCGGCGGAATCGATCCGCTGGCCCTCTTCGTCGGCACTCGCCAGTGTAAACACAATGCGTTCCGGCGCGACAATCTCTGCATACCTGCCGATGCACCAGCAGCGAAATCCATCAGGCGTCCGGATGCAGGAATGAAATGTCCCGCCCTCCTGAATGTTGATCTGGCGAAAGTGGATCTGACAGCCCGGTGGAGCATACCACTGCACCAGCTGTTCGGGGTCAGTCCACGCCTGGAAGACAAGTTCCCGCGGAGCATCCAGCATGCGCGTAATCATTAAATCGAGATCGTCGGTCCTGGCGGTCGGGCTAGCTTGCGGATTCATCTTGCTTCGCCTTGGCTTGAAGTTCGATCAGATAGTCATTCAGCCGATCCAGGCTGGCATCCCAGAAGCGGCGGTATTCATCCACCCACGCCGCGACTTCTTTCAACGGTTCGGCCTGCAGCTGACAGGGTCGCCACTGCGCATCCCGCCCCCGCGAGATCAATCCCGCCCGCTCCAGCACCTTGAGATGCTTGGAAATGCCGGGCAGCGTCATCTGAAAGGGCTGCGCCAGCTCGGTTACCGTCAATGCCCCCATCGCCAGCCGCGCGAGGATCGCACGCCGGGTCGGATCAGCGAGAGCAGCAAAAATGGCACTGAGTCGATCTGTTGGCATTTGTATTTTACCAAACGGTTATTTAACTAATCGGTAAAATACAGCTTAGACTGTTGCCTGTCAAATGGTTTTTTTCAGAGGGGCAACCAACACATATCACAACCACTCACGCCTGAATAACTTGCATTTCACAAGAAGCGTTTAGAATGCAGATTCGGCCGAGATTCCCGGCGGTGCCAGAATCGACGCGACTTGAAATTTTCCGGCTTCCACCGGCCCGAACACCAATGGCCGCGGGACTCAGCAGGCTGGAGAGCGTTGACAGGCTGAGTCGGCCTTATTGTTGCACTTCGAGTCCCGGGCCGCTGGGGGTTACCGGGCCCGTTTCAGTCGGACCAGAAATCCCATTCAGAGGTGGAGGCAGAGTCAATTGTTGTTCCAGGGCCGCGACGCGGGCTTCCAGATTATTGACTCGATCCTTGGTCTCTGGACTATCGGCGACGACTTGCTGCGTCTTCCCTCCGATTCCCAAGCTTAACGCCACGCAACCGGTCAGCAGCGGCGAGACGCTGATGCACAAAATAGCCAGAGATTGGAACCGAGCGCGGCGCATCTGCGGAAGCTCACACTGAGGAATTCTGGAAACTCGGTAGATCGGTCGGGGTTGGCGTGGGGACGTGAAGTCGGGCGGCAGGCAGGTCTGAAGGGAGCGGGATAATCCCTGAAGGCCCCCCTCGCGTCAAGATCAGCTGCGGCTGAATCGCACACCTGCACACTTATTCGGAAGTATAGAACCTCGCGACAGCGAGAGTAGCCTGCATCGCTCCGCGTGAAGTCAGCCGAGCGTGCGGACACACCCTGAAGGCATGCAAACTTGACCGCGAGCAGGGCTTGCTTCACGCGGAGCGATGCAGGCTACATGTGGACATCGCTGCGCGATCCCCTGCTAAAGACCCGATCGGAACTGATAGGAAAAGGCACCCAGCAATCCGCCCAGCGGAACTTGGTGGCACTTCCGGCACTGCTCAATCGCCCGGATCGCCCCCACCATTCGCAGCCCATGCGGCGACGGCTCGGTAATCAGTTCCTGACCTTCACGAAGCTTGCGGACGGCCGCCAGCTCAAAGTCAGTCGTCGGCCTGGTCGGGGCGTCGCGGAGTTCGTCCATGGCAGGCAGGTGTTCCGAGACATACACCGCGGCAGGCGTGTGCTTCAGCAGGCTGACAAGTTCGAGGCGGGCCAATTTCCAGCCTCGAGACTCTATTGATTGTGTTGAACTTTCCTCGCTTGATTCCACGGAAGGCCGATAGGCATGCGACTGAAATCCGAACGCTTCCAATCTCTCGTTAACGCCACCGAACGAATTGGGCGGCGCGAAGCCGATGACGTTGTTACGATGCGCTACCTGCAGCGACACAGGATCCGGCATAATCCGAGGCGTGGCAGCAGCGACCGTCAGCCCATCCGCCGGGGGATTTCTGGCCACGTCTAAAGGCGTGGTTCGGGGCGAGCCCTCGGGTTCAACCGTAGGGGCCGGCTGATTCTGGAGTGGCGGCTGTTGGTCGGGGTGCGAATCGGCATCCACATCAACGTCAAGATCGTAGTGATTCAGCAGCCGCATCGCCGGCAGTCGTCCCCAGCCCATCGCAGGCTGCGCGATGAAGTCGGCCAGAAACCCCGCGTGGACTTGTGCCAGGGCCTCGAATGCCCGTTGTCGTCGCGTACTGCGATAGATCCCCGAGCCTCCATAGAATCCAAATCGGTGCCGGAAGTCTCGAAAACTCTCCTGCTGTTGGGCAAGCTGCCGGGAATCAAACCGAGGACTTTCAGAGGTAGCCGGCGGCTCGTAGGCCAAGCGCGATCGCAGATCAACCTTGGGATAGTCGGCCAACATTTTCTGATGCTGCCGGTAGGTGGTTCGGAATTCCAGCAGGGAAACGGCGAATGCGACGACGGCGCAGGCCACACAGGACAACATACTGACGCGCCAGCCGAAGCCCCGCTGTTTCAGGACGAGCATTGTCGGAATGAGCAACACGAACAACGTGCCAACTGCCGGCGGATTGCTGAAAGCCAGATGCCAATAGAACAGATAGCAGCCCCAGACCACCGTCCAGATCGGCAGCATCGCCGGAAAGAAACAGCGGGCACGAATCGTGACGACCAGCCAGGCCGTTGAAATCAGCAACGGCACGAGAACCAGGGAATCATAAAACATGATCAGGCCTCGCCTCAGGAATGGATCGATATCAACCGCCACGGAATCGTCGCGGCAGCAGTGAAATGAGCTACAAAAACCGAAGGACCGGATGGTGAATAGCAACTCTGACACTACAGCTGATCAAAGCTGATCCGGAATTTGTCTGCCGAAATTTGTTTGCCTCCATCGCCATCCGACAGGTCCGGCGCGCAGTACGCCTGCAGGATGGTGACTTTACAGCGCGCCCGGAAGTGTCAATACAAACCACCCCGCCCAGGCGCGCAACTCTCCATCTGGACATTTGATACATGACGCTGACCGGTGACTGACTGAATGAATGAGTCAGTCACCGAGTTCGGCTACCTGCACTGTATTCGACCTGCTCAATTCCGCGTAATGGTCTCGTGCAGGTTATACAATACCCGCGCAATCGAAGTCGTCGCGGCGAGTTGCGCGGGATCTAGATCGGCCGATGCTGCCGCCGCACCGATCTTCAACAGTTCTTCGGCGGCCGGTTTCTCCGCCTGATACTCGGCCAAGTGTTTTTGATACATTTCCGTCAGGATCTTCAATTCCTCCGGCCGGGGAGCCCGTGACAGCAGTTGCTGATAGGCGAACTGCAGCCGTGCACCGATGTCGGGGCCACCTTCACGGAGCATCCGTTCGGCCAGTTTGCGGCTGGCTTCGACGTAGGTGGGGTCATTCAACAGGACCAGCGCCTGCAGCGGCGTATTGGAACGTGTCCGCTCGACGGTACATTCTTCGCGGGTCGGGGCATCAAACGTTTTCAAGCTGGGGTGCAGGAACGTGCGGCACCAGTAGGTATAGAGACCTCGACGATACAGGCCTTCGCCCTGATCGTTCTGCCACTCCCGCATGGGGAAATTCAGATGCGACCAATATCCAGGTGGCTGATAGGGTTTGGAGCTGGGACCGCCGAGCTTGTGGATCAACAGTCCGCTGGTGGCGAGGGCGTTGTCACGAATGATTTCGGCATCGAGCCGGAATCGCCCCTGACGGGCCAGCCAGCTGTTGAACGGATCAACCTGCTTCAGTTTTTCGCTGACCAGGGATGACTGCTGATAGGTTCCGGACATGACCAGCAACTTCAGCGTCCGTTTCACATCCCAGCCGTGGTCCACGAAATCGAGAGCCAGCCAGTCGAGCAGTTCGGGGTGCGTCGGCCACGCGCCTTGTGCGCCAAAATCTTCCAGCGATTTCACCAGTCCCTGGCCAAAGGTCAGCTTCCACAGGCGATTGACCATGACTCGGGCGACCAGCGGATTGTCACGTCGCACGAACCACTCGGCCAAGTCCAGCCGGGTCTGGCGGCGATCGGCAGAGGGCGGCGCCTGCTGCAAAAATCCAGGGACTGCGGGCAGGACGACTTCGCCGGTTTCATCCAGCCAGTTGCCGCGCGGCAGGACACGAATCATGCGTGGCGGCCCCGCGGTAGACACCAGCGTCGTGCGGATCGTCTTTTGAAAATTCTTCTTCTCGGTTTCCTCGAGGGCCAGCTGCTGACGCAAGCGGACCAGTCCCGGATCAATCGTTTTATAGTAGTCGGTCAAGACTTTTTTCTGGTCGGCGTTCCGTTGATCGGCGGCGATCTTCAGGACCGCGACGACCGTATCCGGCAGCCCCTGATCCTGCAGCGTGGGCTTGTCGCCCGCCGTCAACGCCAGGCGGAAGCAACCGATATTGTGCCCCGCATGTTGAGATTCATGTTTCAGACGGACCGTCAATCGCGATTCAGGGGTCATCGCCAGCGGCTCGGCAAACACGAATGCCGCCTGACGATTCTCCTTCTTCTCGTAGCCGCCTACGGCCCAACCCGTTTCCGGGTTCGCATCCAACGCGTGGGCAATCGGAAAACCGCTCTGTTCGTAGTCAGCCATACCGGCCGCAATCTTGACGGGGCGAGGTGCGTCGACCAGGGTGGGCGCAACCGTCACTTCGATGCCGGTCAGCACAAAATTTCCATTCGACCGCGACAGGCCTCCGTTACTCAGCGTGGGATGGGTCAGCGCTTCGAGACGCAACCCCGTTACGCGCGGCAGGTCGGTGGCCAGGGTGATGGTATAGGTGTCTTTCGCGGGGTTCTCGCCGGAGCTGAGTACCGACAGATCATCCTGCGCGGTCAGCGTCGCCTTGCCGGTGGATTCCGACGTCAGCGGTTTGATAACGCTCCAGACCGGCTTGTTCTTTGCCAGGTCGGCGAGGGCCGTGGTTTCCCATTTGGATTGCGCGTACGCGACATCGTTATTGGTGATCGTGCTGGGATTCTCGAGCTGCGCCTTGATCGCTTCGATCTTCGCATCCAGTTCCAGCTGCCGGGCCGTCTGCTGTGGAGTGGGAATGGGCGTGCCGGCCTGTTCGCCGACGGCCGTTTCCTGGATGTCGGCGAAGAACGCGGCCAGCCCATAAAAATCTTTGGCGCGGAACGGATCAAACTTATGATCGTGGCATTCGCAGCAGCCCATGGTCGAGGCCATCCAGACGGCCGACACATTCCGCACGCGGTCGGCCGAATATTTGGCCAGATATTCCTTGGCCTGGGCGCCCCCTTCCCGGGTCGTCATCAACAGGCGATTGTAGCCGGACGCAATCCGCTGTTCGGTCGTGGCGTTGGGCAGCAGATCGCCCGCAAGTTGTTCGATGGTAAACTGGTTGAACGGCTTGTTGTTATTGAACGAGGCGATCACATAATCGCGGTACATGTCGCGATCTTCGTGGTTGTCGCCGTGATAGCCATTGGTGTCGGCATAGCGGACCAGGTCCAGCCAGAACATGGCCATCCGCTCGCCGTAGTAGGGCGAATCCAACAGGTGATCAACGAGCTTTTCATAGGCTTCGGGCGATTTGTCGGCCACGAAGGCCTCGACATCTGCGGGCTTCGGTGGCAGCCCCAGCAGATCGAAAAACAAACGTCGAATCAACGTTCGACGATCGGCGGCCGGTGCAGGCGCCAGTCCCTTTTCCCGAAGCTCGGCCAGCACGAAGCGATCGATATCGTTCCGCACGAAATCCGGCTGATCTATTGCAGGAATGGGGGACAGGGTCGGAGGGATGTAGGCCCAGTGCCCTTTGAATTCGGCCCCTTGTTCGATCCAGCGTTTGATCAGCTCAATTTGCGCGGGGGTGACGGTCTTGCCGGTTGCTGCCGGCGGCATGCGTTCTTCAGGGTCGGAGGAAGTGAGCCGAGCGATGATTTCGCTCTCGCCAGGTTTGCCCGGCACGATCACCCGGGGGGCACCGCCGAGGGCCTGGAGCCCCTCTTTCGTATCGAGCCGTAAGTCGGCCTTGCGCTGGCTTTGATCTGGCCCATGGCAGGTAAAGCACGTTTCCGACAGGATCGGTCGGATGTCGCGGTTGAAGTCCACCTTGCCAGCCGGCGATTGCGCCTGCAGCAACGTGGATTCCAGGCTGACGACCCACGCCATGCATAGAGCGAGCTTCCAGCATTTCCAACCCATCTTGCGTACCTCTTGCGATGCCAATCACAGTGTGCCGTTGATCGCACGGCGACCAAACGCATTCATTGAACTTACGATCCGACAGACTCGATCGAACCTGATACGTTATGACCTGCAGCTCAGCGGGCGTCAGTGCCCGATCCAGACAGCGATACTCCAATTTATCCCACGTCCCGCCCCGAGACCAGCACGACCGCAGCCTGCGGGGTCGCTGTCGGCGGAGTCATAAACTTGCGAACTTCATTCCCCGCCATCAGCACGAAGAAGACTCCGTAGAACAGAGCACAGACCACCAGGATCGCCCGGCGAATGTACGTCGGACGCAGTTCTTTGGGCAGCAGCGTGGTATTCACAATCAGTACCTGGACCGCAGAAATCGCCAGCACCAGGTTGGCCATAAAGCCGAGGAACTTGAAGAGCTGCATCGCTTCGCCCGAGAGGACGGCAACACAGCCCCAGATGGTCGCCAGCAACAGGATGAAATAGTACACGCGGCTGATCTGACCCTGATTCCGTTCGCGCACTTTCGGACTGGCAACCCACCAGATATCGGTGACGGTGCGCACCATGACGTCGGTGTTGCCGAGATGCGTGGAGAACAAAATCCAGAAACCGTTCAACAGCGCCAGGTACCAGAACCCAGACCACAATCCCGACATGGCCGCAGCTTGCTGAGTTCCCGTATTGAGACCTTCCATGTTGGTCCCGGGCGGAATCAGCGCCGTCGCCAGGTTGACGTTCAGGAACATCCCCACGAAGCAACCGAGAGCCCACAGCCAGATCTGGTCGGCTTTGGCGTAAGTCCACCACGTGTTCCAGCGCCGCATATTCTCCGAAGTAATCGGAAAGACGACACCGGTACCTGCCACCGTGTGGTGCTCTGAACCGACCGCGGTTCCAATCGAGCCCACCAGACTGCCCATCCCCATGCCCTTGTCGCGGAACCAGTTGGAAATCGTCAGATTGCCGATACCGCCGGCACCGGCCGTCGCAGCGAGCGTCCCTAACAACAGCAGATCCGTGGTGCTGATCCAGTCGGTCAAGGAAATCGAGCCATTCAGGACGCCGGCGACATTGTGCAACGGGAAGAAGCCCACGAAGACTGTCACCCAGTGACTCCACGGCACGAACATAATGTTGGCCAGGGTCAGGAACAAAAAGATGTAGACGATCATCGCCCACGAGACTCGCTCCAGCATGAGCTCAATCGTCCCGCCGAAACAGAGCAAGGCCACTCCGAGCGCAATCGTCAGGTACGTGAAGATCAGCACGGTCCCTGAATCCGAGGTCCCGGCAATATGGTGGAACAGTCCGGCAAAAATCACGGGACCGCACGATGCCGCAAGGGCCGGCACGCCCAGCTGCACAATCGTCATCACACTATACAATGTGCCCCAGAAGCGGGAACTGGGCCGGAGACGCATGATGCCGGTGACGATCGGTTCGCCGGTGTAGAGCGTGTAGCGAATCCCTTCGAGGTTCAAGACGGTCTGCAGAATGATCGCGGTTGTTGCGATCCAGAAGACCGACATCCCGTGCTTGACGGCAGCGGCCGGCCCCACCAGCCATTCTCCGCCGCCGATGGAACTGGCCAGCAGGATGGCCCCCGGCCCAATCGTACGGAACAGATTCCTGACATTAAACGGCAGCGGCTCCGGCAGATCGGCCACGCGCCACGGCGGCAGATCACCTGCGTGACGTTTTTCATGGACCGCCGGCGATGGCGTTTCGGCCATGGAGTATTCCTTACGAAAGGCGAGGCACTTTTAAGAAATTGTCGATCCGTTCACACCAGAGTAGCTGGATGCGTCTCGTAAGGGAACTGCGGGACAGGTTAGCGAGGATGCGAAGGCCTGATCATGATCAATAGTGAGCGAGAGGGTCGAAGACACCCGCAGGCCGAAATCGTCCGGCCTCTTCACCCTTCAATTCATCCTTCAATTAAATCTGCGCCCGACCGATCCACTTCGGCGCCGCGGGCATTTTGTGCGTCTTCAATCGCGCCAGCAATTCATCCGGATCGGTCGCAACCACAAACAGAGCGCGATGCTCTGCCTTGATGAAACTGTCCTCAATCGAACGCTCGATAAATGCCAGCAGGGCATCGAAGTAACCGTTGGTATTCAGAATGCCAATCGGTTTGGAATGGATCCCCAGCTGAGCCCAGGTAATGACTTCGAACAGTTCTTCAAGTGTCCCGTAACCGCCGGGCAGGGCAATGAAGCCCTCGGACAGCTCGGCCATCAGGGCCTTGCGGACGTGCATCGTGGGGACCACACGCATGTCGCGCACTCCGACGTGCAGCAGTTCCACCACCGCCAGCTTCTCGGGAATCACGCCGATGACCTCGCCTCCGGCAGCCAGAACGGCATCGGCAATCACCCCCATCATCCCGACACTCCCCCCGCCATAGACCAGTCCCCAGCCGGCACGTACCAGGGCCTGACCCATCGCCGTGGCCGTTTGACGATAGATCGGATCGTGACCAAAGTTGGATCCGCAGAAAACGCAAATCTGGGGCATAGTGTCCGCCGTGACCTGGGACGTGGAATAAAAGGGATAAAATAGGAGATGGGACAGCGCAGCGGCAATCGAAGCCCCCTTGAACGTCGCGAAAGACCGCACAATGGACTACATTTGGTCTCACGAGAAAATGGCTAACGGGCAGGACTTCCACAATCGACGGCCCGGTTGGACCATTGATTTGCGAATATTTCGAAGTGAAGTAGCGCACTCTCAATAGTCGTATTGAGCGCTTGATAAACCCATGGGGCATACGCAGCCAGCACTTCAGAGCAGCATATTTTAGGATTCACAAGCCATGTCAGACGCATACATTTTGGGTGGAGTTCGCACTCCCATTGGCAAATTCCTCGGTGGGCTGTCCTCGCTGACGGCTCCCGAATTGGGCGCGCTGGTCATTCGTGAAGCGATCCAGCGTGCCGGGATCAGTGCCGATCAAGTCCAGGATGTGATCATGGGCGAGGTCCTGGCGGCTGGAGTCGGCCAAGCGCCGGCTCGACAGGCCGCCCTCAAAGCGGGCTTGCCGGATACGGTCTCGGCGCTGACGATCAACAAGATGTGCGGCTCGGGCCTGCAGGCGGTCATGCTGGCTGCCCAGGCGATCCGCG
>CAZQUW010000122.1:12214-18592 GCA_964596215.1 uncultured Planctomicrobium sp.
AAGATGTGCGGCTCGGGCCTGCAGGCGGTCATGCTGGCTGCCCAGGCGATCCGCGCCGGGGATGCTTCGATCGTGGTCGCGGGGGGCATGGAAAGCATGAGCCGGGCCCCGCACCTGCTGCGGGGGGCACGCGACGGCTGGAAGCTGGGTGACGGCAAGCTGGAAGATTCGATGATTCTGGACGGCCTGTGGTGCTCCCTGGAAGGTTGCCACATGGGCAGCCATGCCGATCATATTGCCCGCAAGTTCAACGTGACGCGCGAAGCTCAGGACCAGTTTGCCTGCGAAAGCCAGGCACGGGCCACGGCGGCACTGCAGTCGGGAAAATTCAAGGCCGAGATTTTGCCGGTCACCGTCAAAGTCAAGAAGTCTGAGATCGTCGTTGATCAAGACGAAGGTCCGCGGGCCGATACCGACATGCCGGGCCTCGCACGGCTGAAGCCCGTGTTCAATGCCGACGGCACAGTCACGGCCGGAAATGCGTCGACGTTGAATGATGGAGCGGCTGCGGTCGTCGTCGTTGACGAAGCGACGGCGAAGCATGTTCAATCACCGTGGAAGGCCAAAATCCTCGCCTATCACACCAGCGGAGTCGCTCCGAAGGATATTTTCATCGCCCCCGTCACGGCGGTGCGTGGAGTCCTGGCCAAAGCCAGGCTGCAGATCCAGGACATCGATTTGTTTGAACTGAACGAAGCGTTCGCGGCGCAGATGGTCGCCAGCGCCAACGAACTGCAGCTGGACCCCGCCCGAGTCAATGTCCACGGCGGCGCGATTGCCCTGGGACATCCGATTGGTGCGAGTGGTGCCCGGGTCCTGGTCACCCTGCTGAGCGCCCTTGAACAGCGCGGCCTGCGACGTGGTTTGGCCAGCTTGTGCCTGGGAGGAGGCAATGCCGTGGCACTGATTGTCGAGCGGGTCTGAAACCAGCCCCCCGGATATCCAGAATCGCAAAAGATGCAACCCAATACACTGAAAACCGTTACGACAAACACTCCACTTAACAGTGGCAATCGATCGGGAACTCATGTTTTCCTGGCCCGCGACTGCCACACGGCCCAGGCCAGCGTCCCCCTGGGAGTGTTCGACGTTGTCGAATCAATTCCCTGTGCTGTCGTGGTTACCAGGAAGTCGATCCCGCCTGAGATCACGCTCCGGCTTCGCCACAGGCCGCTGAGTGTAAGGTCGTCGCAGACATCGTTTTACCCAACTTGACACAAGGGGGCTCGGCGTTAGAATTCGCGCGCTGTCTCAATCCGGAGTCGACATTGACGAAGTTGTCTGAATCGCTTCCCCCAGACTTCCGGTCAGGTGGTTTTTGAGCTTCAATTTGCGAAGTGTCTAGATGTATTGCGGCGAGTACGAGCCTGTGAGGTCTGAGTCATGAAATGTCAAACTTGCCCCAGTCCCGCCACCCTGCACATCACCGAGATTGTCAAAGGGGTCGCGGCTGAACATCATTTCTGCGAAGAATGCGCTCAGCAATACCTGTCACAGGCTGAAGCCAAAGGGAACGACTTGCCGGCGGGTGCGGCCGCTGAAGAAGAGGGCGAATCGAAGCTCAAAGAGCTCGATCAACTGGCCTGCCCCAATTGTGGCATCACGTTTAAGGAATTCCGCAAACAGGGCCGGTTGGGTTGCCCGCATGATTACATTGCCTTCCAGGAAGAGCTGCTGCCCCTCTTGGAGAATATCCATGGCGAGACGCAACACTTCGGCAAGGTCCCCAAGCGGACTCCCGATGACAGTCGCAAACAATATCGCCTGATCAAGCTCCGCGGCGAGTTGAAAGTCGCCATTGCCGAGGAGTCTTACGAAGAGGCCGCCAAATTACGGGATGAGATTCAACGGCTCGAGCAGGAAACGCAAACGGCCGCGTCCGAGGAAGAAAAAGATTAGAGCTCGGAAGAGCAGTCAGAATCGAGTATGCTGCGGCTGGCCGCCGATTCCGGGATGGTTCCCGGTACGAGGGCACTGGTCGATTGAGGATGAGTCTGTCGACACCACGTTGAGGATGTTACATCACCCTGTGTCAGGATCTCGAGTTGGCTAACGCGGGACTTCGGCCACAGGAATGGCAAAGCTCCGGCCGAGCCACTGGGCCTGCTTCCTGAACGTGGCAGCAGATTGACGGACCATCGCAGGCAAGGAATTACAGTGAAACTGGACGAGCTGATTCAGTCGAGTGGCGAGTGGCTGCGGGGTGAGGGACCGGAAGCGGATATCGTGATATCCACCCGCATCCGGCTGGCTCGTAATCTCTCGCAGTTTCCGTTTCTGACTCGCGCCGACGAAACGGCCCGGGCCGAGATCGAACGCATCCTGAGTGGCCAGATTGCCCGCCTGGCATCTCGCAAGTCGCTCAATTATTTCGACGTCACCCTGCTGCAGCGGCTGGACCGGCAGTTCTTGGTGGAACGCCAGCTGATCAGCCGCGAACTGTCCGAGGGACAGGGACCGCGTGGCGTGGGCTTCAGCTCGGCCGAAAATGTCAGCTTGATGGTCAATGAAGAAGACCATTTGCGTATTCAAGTTCTCCGCAGCGGACTGGCCCTGGAATCGTGCTGGCAGGAGATCAATCAGATTGACGATCTGCTGGAAGAGCAGGTCTGCTTTGCATTCAATGAACAGCTGGGCTATCTGACCGCCTGCCCGACCAATTGCGGTACAGGGATCCGGGTCAGCGTGATGCTGCACTTGCCAGCGCTGGTTCAAACCAAAGAGATCCAGAAGGTTTTTCAAGCGCTGCATAAGATTGGCCTGGCGGTCCGTGGACTGTACGGTGAAGGCAGCCAGGCGATGGGCGACTTCTATCAGATTTCGAACCAGACGACACTGGGCAAAAGCGAAGAACAGCTGATCAAGAACCTGAAAGATGTGATTCCCAACATCATCGGTTACGAACGCCGCGTGCGGACCGCCCTGATCAAGGAGAATCGCCAGGGCCTGCACGATCAGGTCTCCCGCGCCTATGGAATCCTGAAGTCGGCTCAGACGATTACATCAGAAGAGACGATGCAGCATCTGTCGAGCCTGCGGATGGGGATCAACCTGGGGCTGATCGAAGATCTGCCAATTCCGACAGTGAATGAACTCTTCATTTTCACGCAGCCGGCACATCTGCAAAAGCTGCGGCACTGCGCCCTCGACTCGGGCGAACGCAACGTTGCCCGGGCGAGCTATCTCCGCGAGCGACTCGCTCCGCAAAGCTAAAAGTGTGAAGCGATTCGATCTGGCTCAGGGGGCCGACCACTGGCCTCCCCAGCCGGTATTGAGATCGTAGAGAAAGGCCTTCCATTCGCTGGCGGTGCGCGTGGCCGGATAGGGCTGCGGCCGCACGGGTTCGGCAGCGGACCAGACAATATCGAACTGGCCGTCACCGCGAATCTGGCCGACTCGGGGTGTCTTGAAGGCATGTTGCGTGTCTGGATCGATGCGCGTCGGACCGCTGGGGGCTTCGAATTTCTGGTTCAGCATGGCGCGCCGAATCTTGATGGGATCCGTACTGCCAGCCGCCGATACCGCCTTGGCCCAGATATTGACGCCGACATACGCCGACTCCATGGGATCGGAGATCACTCGCTGCGGATATTTCTCCAGAAATTTCTCGACAAACTGCTGGCTCTCGGGGGTGTCAACCGATTGAAAATAAGTCCAGGCAGCATAGTCCCCCTGAGTATCCGCCGTGCTCAAGCTTCGAAGTTCCTGTTCGGCAAAGCTGAACGAGAGACTGGGAATGTTCGACGAGGCCACCCCGGCTGCGCGCAAGCTGCGGAAGAAGGCGGTATTCGAGTCGCCATTGATCGTGTTCAGGATCATATCCGGCCTGGCCTTCACGATCGCCTCGACGATGTGATCTGCCAGGGGGCTTCCCATTCGCAGATAGTGTTCACCAACGACTTCGCAACCCTTGCTTTGCAAATAGTCTTTGATGATAGCGTTGGCTGCACGCGGAAAGACGTAGTCAGATCCGACCAGGAAGAATCGCTTCTTATTCAGCACGGACATCGCCCAATCCAGAGCGGGCAGAATCTGTTGGTTGGGGGCCGCACCCGTATAGACGATGTTGGGCGACTCCTCGAGTCCTTCGTACTGAAGCGGATAGATCAACAGGTTGTCGTGGTCCTCGAAGATCGGTTTGACGGCTTTACGGCTGGCCGAGGTCCAGCAGCCGAATACCGTGCAGACTTTATCTTCCGTCAGCAGGCGTTCGGCCTCTTTGATGTAGATCTTGTCGTCCGACCGCGCATCGACAACGATCGCCTTCACGGGGCGCCCCAGCAGTCCACCCGCTTGATTAATCTCGTCAATCGCCAGTAAAGTCGCATCTACAACCACGCTGGCACTGACCGCCATCGTACCGCTTAACGAATGCAGCACGCCGACCTTGATGGGTTCACCGGTCGGAACTGCCGGTACCGTCGAGGCCGACGCTGTCGGAGTGGCGGGAGGCCTGGTCTTCCAGGCACCCGCGCCGAAGAACAACAGCAACGCGGCCGCACCGATTCCGCCCCCGATCCACAAGCGTCGTGAAACCCTGCCTGGGGCGGAAGACCTGACTGCCGTGGCCGGCTGGTTCGCCGGGACGACTTGCGTCGCCGAGACATTCGCCGGCAAAGCAGCCTGAATACCCGATTGACTGGGAAGCTGGATCCGCATGGCCCCTGACAAGGTCGAGTAGACTGCCTGCAGGTCGGCGAGCATGTCGGTCACGGCCTGGTAGCGGTCACCGGCGGCTTTCGCCATCGCGCGAGCGACAATCGCCGAACAGGCTTCGGGAAGCGTGGGATCGACCTCTCGCGGATCGGGGATGGGGCCCTGGCAATGAGCAAACATCACCTGGATCACGCTGTTGGTGTCCTGGTAGGGGTTCTTCCCCGTGAGCAGGCAGTAATACGTGGCCCCCAGCGAATAAATATCACTGCGTGTATCGACCGGGCGGCCCTCGCATTGTTCGGGACTCATGAAGTACGGGGTGCCAACAATCAACCCGGCCTGAGTGAGCTCGCGCGCCCGCGGACCGCTCGATTTGGCAAGGCCGAAGTCGGTGATCTTGACCGACCCATCAGCCGCCGTCATCAGGTTGGCAGGCTTGATGTCGCGATGGATCAGTCCGACTGCGTGGGCTGCGGCCAGTCCCTTGCACGCGTCGAGCATAATGCGCGTGGCATTGAGCACCGAATAGGGATGCCCGGCGGTCAGACCATCCGCCACGCTCCCCCCCGGGATCAATTCCATCACCAGAAAGTACGCCTGCCCCTCCTGGCCGATTTCATAAATCGAGACCGCATTGGGATGGTTAAGCTTGCCTGCCGATTTGGCTTCGGCCAGAAACCTTTGCAGAGAGTTGTCGTCCTCTGCCAGGTCTTCAGGGAGCAACTTGATGGCGACGTGGCGTTCAATGAGCGGATCGAGGGCTTTCAGGACGAAGCCCATCCCGCCGCGCCCCAGTACGCCGGTGACTTCGTATTTGCCGAGCTTGCGTCCAATCCAGGCGCTGGGGGCCGCAGCAGTACTCAAATTCTGACGTGGCTCAGTATCCAGCCCTTTCGGTTGCACTGCCGTCTCCAGCAAAAGTTTGAGGTCGGGGCCGTCACCGTGGTCGTCATGTTCTACTACCGACGGGTCTTGTTGAGCTGTCACTTTACGCCTCACCCGGAAACAGATCTCTGTTGGCCCGCAAGCACGCTCGCCAATAAGTCAGAAGTATTTTTGCAGTATTACTTTGTGGAAACTGGCGAGATTCAAGACAGATTTTCGCACTTTCCTCATCGCGAGTATAGCTTACTTTTGATGCGATCGCTCAAACTCCACTGAACAGACAGGAGTTTCCGACATGCCAGCCCGCAGTGCCAGCGACTGGATTCTGCTGAAATCGCCCCAGCTGGCCCGCGGCCAGAGCAGTGATCAATAGAGTGGGCTGATGGTGAATCGCAGGCCAGCCATTCAGGCTGGCTCGGAAAACGAAAACAGGACATGGAACTCATTGGCTCCATATCCTGTTTTAGCTTTGAATCTTGGCGAAAGCAGTGAAACTTGGGTGTTTCTAGAATGCTCCCGGGTCTTCCGAGTAGATCTCGACGTCACGTTCCACGATCAGATAGCGGCCTTTTTCGAGCTTATCAATCGCGATCCCGGTCGACGTTGCGAGACGAAAGGGGCCCGCAACCTCGACGACCCGACCGTCTGGTTTGACGTCGTTGGTGAAGTCTTGATACACCCGAATCGAGTGACTTGGCCCCATGTTTTCCCTGGCAGTGAATGACCGAAGGTATTTTTCAGCGATGGGGCGAATCTCCTATGCCATTTGATGTTGTGTTCAAAAATGCCCGAGACAGGGGTCGAACCTGCACTCCCTTAACGAGAACTAGGCCCTCA
>CAZQUW010000123.1:0-18440 GCA_964596215.1 uncultured Planctomicrobium sp.
TGCCGTTCGTGATTGCGATGTCAGCGGCATCAAAATTGAAGACAGTCTCGGTGAACTGAAATGTGAAAAGGATCGGGCTGGCAGACGTGGTCGTCCCATTCGGTGTGATCGTCACTGTCGGCGAAATGTGATCCAGCAGGTACGTCTGGTCCGTGGCCGGTTCCAAGCCGGGCAGTTGGTTGCCGGCAATGTCGGTAATCGTCGGCGACGGGCTGACATCCAAGCCGACGATCCCATTGAACCGACTCAGATTGTCACCCGCGACAGTGATGTCGTATTGCTGACCATTGCTGCCGGCAATGGGTGATACCACTGTGACAATGGCAGTCGTGCCGTTCACGATAAAGTCTGCGACATCAACTCCGTCGACAGTCTCGTTGAAAGTAGCACGGAACATCAGGGTGTCGGCATTGGTCGGACTGGCCGCCGGCATTTGCCGTGTAAAACCCACCAGAACCGGCAGGCTTGAGTCGATGGTGACCGTCAAGCCCGAGGCACTGCGGGTAACATTTCCAGCCGTATCCGTCGCGGTTGCGGAAATCGTGTGAACGCCCGCCCCCAGCACAGAGCTCGTGATCAACCAAGTACCGTCAGTTGCCAGGGATGTTCCCAGGACAGTCGTGCCGTCCGTGTCGTACAAGGTCACCGTCGTGTCACTGTCCGCGGTCCCAGTAAACGTGGGAGTCGTCACGTTGGTGAGATTGTCGGTATCCAGCGTGCCGCTGTCGCTACCGCTCGCCAGGTCAGGGATGGAAGGCGCATTCGGCGCAGTCGTGTCGAGCGTATAAACCTGCGCGTAGACCGGGCTCAATTTGCCGGCCGCATCGGAGACTCGAACCCTCAGGGTATTGCTACCGGTCAGCGTGGTATTGAATGACCAGATGTTGGAGCCGACCGAGGTCGTGGCCGTGCTCCACGTGGTACCGGCATCGAGCGAAACCTGCACGAACTCTCCGCTGACCAGGACGAGACTGGTGGTGCCGGAGATCGTCTGCGCTGCGGTACTGGTGATGAGGTCACTGTCGGAAAGTCCAGTGTCGGCCGAAAAGCGAGCCGTGACAATCGTCGGCTGGTTGATGACGTTGACGACATCACCGCTGGTGGGCAGATAGCTGGCATTGCCTGCAAAAGTCCAATGTGCGGTACCTCCGGGCAGAATGGTGAAGCTGGCACCGAGGTTAAGCAACGAGCTGAGGTCCTCGCCGTTAACGCCGGTGGCCGAGCCGCTGGCACGATGGGCATTGCCGTCATAGCGACCATTGAAGGCATCGACTCTGATGTTCGCCAGAGCTCGGCCGATCTCGATGGTGACATCGCCGCTGGAGGGTTCATAGTTCTGATTCCCCAGGAAGATCCAATGAGCAGTGTTAGTGGACACCGTTGTAAACGAGGTTCCCGCGCTAAACAGGCCGCTGAGATCTTCGCCCTTCACGCCCGTGGGAGATGCGGTGGCACCATGGGGGCGCCCGTCGTAGCTGCCGCTGAATCCACTCACCGGAAACGTTGCGACGGCCTTGGAGATTTCAATCGCCACATCGCCGCTGGCCGCTGCGTAATTGTTATCGCCGAAGAAGGTCCAGTGGGCGATCCCGCCGGGCGCGTCCGAGAAGAAGGGGCCCGGGCTGAACAGATTACTAAGGTCTTCTCCGTTGACACCCGTCGGTGCTGCGACGGCACCATGTTCGTTTCCATCATAGATGCCACCGTATCCACTGACATTCAGGTTGGCCGTCGCCTTGCGGATCGCGATATCGACATGTCCGCTGGCGGACGCGTAGTCCGTGTTGCCGGCAAAGGACCAGTTGGCGACGCCACCGGGGCCGGCGGTAAACCGGCTACCCAGGCTCAGCAGTTGCGAGAGGTCTTCACCATTGATGCCGGTCGCCGTGCCGCTGGCACCGTGGGCATTGCCGTCATAGACGGCGCTGTATCCCGTAACGGAGATCAAAACGCTGGCCTGGCTGATGACATAGACGGCGGAAGCGGTCGTCGCGGCATAATCGGCGCTGCCTGCGAACGTCGCGATCACGAGATAAGTTCCACCATGGGTGGGGGCCACGCTGCCCAGGTCCTCCACGAAATTACCGTTGTCATCCAGCAGTTGGTAATTGAGACTCAGGCCGATCCCTTCCAGGCTATTGCCAGGGGCACTGTCTACACCCGCGATGCCCCCTGCCACCGTCGCTGTGGCACCGATTGCCTGCCCGTTGTAAACGCCCCCCGCCGCGTTGATCGTCAGCGTCGGAGTGGCGAAATCGATGCTCGAGTGGACGATCGGGGAACTGGCTTCGTATCCATCGTCACCGATGTAGACTGCGAAGATCGCATGCTCACCAACGGTGAGATACGGTGTGTAACTGGCCGCTCCATTCACCAGCGGAACGGTTTCCAACAGCACCGTTCCATCCAGGAACAGCACAGATCCGACGGGAGGTCCCGCGGGAGACACGGCGGTCACATTCGCGGTAAATGTGAGGGGGGTGCCGAAGGTCGCGTTTCCGGACGCCGACGAGATGAGGCTCACGTCGTCTTCCACCACCGCGGGTGCCTGCGCACCAATCGCGGACCCAGGCAGGAAGTTGACATCACCCAGGTAGTAAACCGACACCTGCGTGGCGACCGCGGATCCGATGGGAATACTGGCAGTGCCATTGGTCAGGGTCACTGTTTCGATAACGGTGGTGCCATTCACGAACTGGACGGTCCCTGTGGGCGTTCCCGACCCCGGCGCTGCAGCAGTGATCGTGGCGGTCAGTACGCTTCCAGCAGCCGACTGGCCGGCGCCGATCGACAGCGAGGCGACGCTGGCATCCTGCACCACGGTGAGAGTCTGGATATCAGAGACATTTGCAGTAAAGTTCAAATCGCCGTCATAGGAGGCGGTCAATGCGTGGCCTCCCACGCTCCAGTTACTGAGCGTCAGGCTGGCCGAGCCATTCGACAGCGGTAAGCTGCTCAGTTCGATCCCATCATCGAAGAACGTGACGGTTCCGGTCGGTGTTCCTGTTCCGGAATCACCGTTCGTGACATTGACCGTTAGCGTCGTGGTCTGACCATAAACAGTTGCCGCCGGCACAGGCGAGAGCGACAACAGGCTCGCCGCCTGAGTCACCGTCAGCGTGCCCGAGACAAAGGATAATTCATAATTATCAGAGACGTCGCCACTGGCACTGATGACGTAGATTCCAGCGTCACCGACTGCGGGATCGATGGAGAACGTCGGCTGAGTGGTCACACTACCCCAATCGTCGTCATTGACAAAACCGCTGAAGAGTCCCGTCAAGGTGGGCACCGGCGCCCCATACGCTACCGCCAGATCGTCAACCGTGAACGTCAGAGAAGCGCGGCTCACGTTGAAGGAGCGCTGCACCGGCAGTGCCGCGTTGTAATCGCTGTCGCCGAGCTGCGAAGCTTCGACTACCACAGTTCCAGCGCCGGTGATGGTGAGGAACTGACCGGAAATACTGGCGGGGCCGGAGACAATCCGGTAACTGACCGGCAATTCTGAGGTTGCCGTGGCTTCCAGCAGCAAGTCGACTGCGCCGTACGTCTGGTCGGCTGGCGTGGTGAAAGTAATCGACTGCTCGGCCTGGGCCACTGTCTGAAGCAAATCCGCCGAAACGCTCGTGAGATAGTGAGCGCCCGAAATATCAAAGCCGTTGTAGACAGCGGTGATCGTGTGGCTGCCACCCGTCAGTGTCGACGTGACAAAATCGGCCGACCCGCTGACAAGGGTTACCGTGCCGAGTTCCACTGCTCCGTCGAAGAATGTGACCGTCCCGTTTGCCGGGCTCAGCGTCGCATCCTGGTTGGTGACAGTCGCGGTGAAGGTTCCCGGGTCGCCAGCTTTCCACGGGCCGGCCGAAGCGGTCAGCACCGTCGAGGTCGCGAAGTCCGCAGCCTGAATGTCGCCCACGCCATAAATATTGACGACGTCGGCGTTCGTGGCATTCGAGAGCACGACTTTGAATAACTTGTCCTGGACAATCGGACCGGCCACATGGACTGGAACGGAAATGATCTGGGGAGCCGTGCTACCACCGGCCGTCCATGTCAATGTGCCGCTGACTGGGGTGTAATCGCCAGCCGCTGCCGACGCTCCCACCAGGTCCTCGGTGGAATAGTTCACGGTCACATCGGACGTGAGTGGAGCCGACGTCGTCAGATAGACCAGGAAGTCGAATGTCGCGGGCCGACCGGCACCGACGTCCTGGCTGACAAGCGGCACGATCGATAAGAGCGTGGAGTAGGGATTGAGGTTTCCGATCACGGCCCCGTTGACCTTGTCGTCGAACGCGGTACCGGTATAGTTGGCGACCACGTCGGCAATCGCCATTGTTCCGGCCGCAGCCTCTTTCAGATCGGCTGTGATATCCCGTACGGACACGACCTGGACCTGAACCACGGAAGTCAGGAAATTCGAGTCGCCCGGGATGATCAACGCTTCGATCTTCTGGTTCACAGCGGTAATGACCGTGGCGGCGCCCGACACAATCGACGGATCGATGCTCAGTGCCGCGTCGCTGGCTGCCGCATTTATCAAGTCCTCGACGATGGCGGGGTCCGATAGGTCAAGTCGCGCGCCGGGGGAATTGCGGATGAATCGGGCGAGACTGGAAAACACTGTCGTGCTGAGGGATTCGGCCGAGCCCGCACCGGGGAGACCGCTCAGCAGTCCGGCGACTTCGGTGACGAAGGCAGTCAGGCCGACTTCCGCGGCAAACGCGTCGGCGGCGTCGGCGTTTCCAGCCAGGGCCAGTTGCAGAACATTCTGGGCGATCGGATTGATTGTCGACGCGATACCCAGAGCCTGATTCACCTGGGCAAAGGCCATCTGCTTCTTGCTGTTGTAGATCATGTCCGGATCGACGTTCTGGATCATTAACTGATTGACCAGAGTCGTCAGGGGCGTCACGATTCCCACGTCCGCCGGTGCGGTCAACACCAGCGTATTCGGCAGATTGGTCGACAAATCCGTGCCGCCCGACATCACTAATTGGCCAACTGTGCTGCTGCTCGTATTGATCGGCGTAAATCCACCGTCAGGCCCAGTCACGGTGAATTGCTCATCAGGATCTTGGATCAGATCGCCGTTCGCGTCGTAGTAAATCGTGGCTCCGTCCAAGGGGCCGAGCGATCCGAAGAAGCTGCCAATGTCTTCGACGACGCTCACCACCGCATTGACGACCGTGGCGACCGGATGCAACAGGGCGTCGAGTGACGCGGGTGAGTACTTCTGTGACAGGTCGCCATAGACATTCACTCCATAGGTCGTACCACCAATGACAATCGCAATTCCCACGTAACTGGTCGCCACGTTCGGGGTCACGTAGATGCTTGTAGACAGCGAACCCAGGCTCCGGCCGCCCAGGAACGTGGCAATGACATCCGGAATGAACGCCGGAAGGCTCACTGTCGCCGTGCCGGTCAGGCTGATGGCGTCCGTTGCCGCGGAATAGCTGCCCGCCACGGCGAGATTCCCGAGAGTGACGTCGAACAATCCGATGTTGGCATTGCCCGAGAAGTTCAGGCTCGTCAGCGTGCCCGTGGTGGTCATCGCACCCGAGACATTCGCAACGAACGACAGGCTGCTGAGGGATGCGGTCAGATTCCCGCTGAATCCAAATGAATTGGAGGCGTACGCCAGGGTTGTCGCACCCGATAACGTCAGCGACCCAAATTTCAGATTACTGCTGATCGTGCCGCGGAGCTTCGTCAGTTGAGCCGTCTGGGTATTAATGGTCAACCCGGGATCACTGCTGCTACCCATGACGTAAGTCAGGTTGGCCAGGCCGCCAATCGACGCGGTCGCTCCACCCCACAGGGACAGGACTCCCGACGACCACGCTAAGCCGAGGTTGGCATTGGCCAGCGTCAGGCCCACCAGCTTCAGATTGGCGGTGGCCGTGGCGTTCATGCTGACCAGCGCGCCATTCCGGATCAGCAGCCCCGGGGCGGCGCTGTTGCCAAACGTAATGTTCAAATTGCCCGCCGCCGGGAATGCGCTCAGACTGGCGGTGACGCTGCCATAGAACTGCAGGGTGGATGTATTGCTGTCGTAGGACAGCGTCACTCCCGAGGAAGTGGTCACCTGCATGATGCCGGCCAGGTCCATGGTCGAACCGGGATTGATCGTCACGAAGACCGTCTTCAGGACGCCATTAACAATACTGATTCCGGGCGTGCTCGTGGCCGGATTGCCGAGTGTCACGCCGACTCCAGTGTTCCCGAGCGCGGGGATGAAAACGGTCGTCGACCCCGACAGGTTGAAGGTCAGCGTGCTGGCGTTATAGGTCAGATGCAGCCCGGCCGCCCGGACGATCACGACGCCCGGCAGTCCCATGTCGCCATTGAGCGTAATATCCGCCTGTGTTGGCAGCGCGGAGTTCGCGAACGTCAGGCCGGGCGTGGATCCGGAACCGAATGTCGCCGTGACCGTTGCTCCAGCCACCGTGACCGAACCCACGCCACTGACGGTGACCACGGGCTGGAACGTGCCGATATTCACACCAAACCCGACCCGCACATTCGTCGCCTTCAGGGATAAGCCCGCGAAGGAAGCGCTGACATTGGGAACGATGAAGCTCGCCAGCGTGCCGTTGTTGAAGTCGATCGGCGGCAGGTTCAAATTGACGACGCCGGTCAAGACGGTGGCCTGGATCCGTCCGCTGGCGGTGAAGACGCTCTGACTCGCGTTGGGCCGGTAGTCGAACGTGAAGTCCGAAAGGGCCACGCTGGCGACATCGGGAATTCTGACGGTCGCCGCAAACTTCCTGATGTAGGCGCTGTCCAATGCCCCGTTTTTCCAGACCAGTCCCGGTCTGTTCGCGGCCGCATCTCCCAGGGTGACCGTGGCCGTCGCGAAGGTGGTCGTACCGTTGCCGATCGTCGCTGAAGCAGTACCACTCAAGCTCAATTCCGCAGGACTTGCCTGGTACGAGAACGACGGATTGGTGACACTCACCTTGAACACTTTGAAGCCGGTGGAAAGTGTGCCGGTAATATCCACTGTCGCCTGATCGACCACTCCCGCACTGTTGATGCCCAGGCTGAACCCGACGAGGATCGGGCCGGAGATGTTGACACCCGGAAAACCGCTGACGTTCAAAGTTCCCTGGACGAGGGGATGCGTGCTGTCCCCGCTGACTTCCAGATGGGGATTAGGACTGCTCAGTTTGGTCAGAGACAATGTCAGAGGGCCGGTCAGTCCACCGTTAATTCTGGGGGTAATACTGCCGACATGCATCGTCACATCAATATTAATGGACGAGGCGTCGCTAAGTCCTAACGATAGTCTCTGCAGTCCGCCGTTGGCAAATGCGCCCCCCACGATGACATCGGTATCCATCACGAGCGGGTCGGTGATCGTGACATGGGCCGCGCCTGCGAAGGAGAATGTCAGCGGACTGGCCTGGTAGGTCAGCTCGAGACTTTTGGGTGTAATGCTGATCCCGTTCGTTGACCAGGCCGGGTTGTCGGTCAGGGTGGCGGTCAAAGTCAAGGACTGCAGAACATTCTGACTGATAGTGCCCAGGGCTTCGACGTCCAGCGTCCCCAGTGACGGGAAGGTGACCGTCGCAGCGCCTCCGACTGTAAACGTGCTCGGCGCGGCATAGTCAAATGTCAAACTGCGTGGCGCAATCGTCGCGCTGGCGATGACGAACGACGCATTGTCCGAAGCAGCTGTGAACGTCAAACTCTGCAGCACATTACCGCTGATGGTCCCACTGGCGGTGACCTGGAACGTCCCGAAAGTGGGCACTGTGATGCTCGCGGCGCCGCCCAGGTTGAACTCGGGACCCGTCGAATCGTACGAGAATGCCATACCGCTCGGACGAATTGTCAGGCCACCCGGAAGAGTCACCTGCACGTTGGAACTGGTGGCGGTAAACGTCAGAGTTTCGAAGGCGTTGTTGGCGACGACCCCCGAGATGCGCGTGACTACTGTACCGAAAGTGGGGAAGGCCACGCTGGCCACTCCGGCCGCCGTGAAGGTATCGACGCCGGCATCGCGAGCATACTCGAACGACAAACTGATCGGAGTCACACTGACTCCGGCGAGCAGAAGTAGAGTGTTGGCGGACGTCACCTGCAGCGTGAAGCTGGTCAGCTCGTTACTGCTGATAAGCCCCGTGACTTTCGTGTTGTATGTTCCGAAGACGGGAAACGCCGTGCTCCCGGAGCCAGCTATTTCGAACGTGCCCCCCACGTCATCATAGGAATACTCAAACGTCAACTCCGCCGCGGAAATGCTCACACCGGCCACCATAAACGTCGAGTTGGCAGCGGCGGTGAACGTGAAATTCCTCAATGCGTTATTGACGACCTGGCCTGAGAAAGTCGTGTCGATCGCTCCGATGACCGGGAATTCCACGCTTGCAGCACCGCTCATGCTGAACTGATCCTGGGCCGCCTCATAGGTGAATGTCAGCAAGGTCGGCGAAACGGTCGCCCCTGCCAGCGGGAAGGAAGCATTGCTGGCGGTGCCGGTCAGCGTCAGGAACTGTAAAGCGTTTCCCAACAAGCCCGAAGCGGAAAACGTGAACTGGGTATTCGTCTCCGGAATCGTGACGACGGCCTCTCCACTCACAGTGAACGAAGACGGAGTATAAGCCAGCGTCAACGAAGTGGAATCGACCGTCAGTCCACCGATCGAATATTCCGTGGACTCCAGGGCCAGATCCAGGCTTTGCAGTTTGTCATTACTGATGGTGCCACTAGCGGTGACGTTAATCGTGTTACCCAGGCGCAACACTTCGATCGTCGCGTTGCCCTCTACGGTGAACTTGTTTCCCTCGGACAGCAAGTAGCTGAAAGACAGCGTGTTGGCGGTGACGCTCACACCGGAGACGGTCAGTACCTGGTTGGCTACGACGTCCAGATCCAGGCTTTGCAGTTCGCCATCGCTGACCACTCCTGCCGTCGTCACATCAATCGAACTGCCCAGCCCCGGAATGCTGACGGTCGCGCTGCCCGTGACCGTGAACTGATTGTCGGCGGCCAGGACATAACCGAAGGTGAGCGGGTTGTCGGCCGTAGTGGCAATTGTGACTCCGGCCACGCTGATTGCCGCGTTAGACGCCACCGACAGTTCCAGGCTTTGTAGTTCGCCGTTACTGATCGCGCCGGCCGCCGTCACGTGGAATGGATCACCCAGGCCAGGTACATCAATTGTGGCGCTGCCGGCAATCTCAAATGCCGGCCCTGGATATTCCACGTCGTCCACGGTGAGCGTGTTGCCCGAGGACACATACTTCAATCGCAAATCAGTGGGGAAGACCGTCACCGTACCGACGCTCAGCGATGCCTCGGTCGACAGCGTCAACTCCAGATTCTGTAACTGGCCACTGCTCACCGTACCCGTGGCAGTCACTTCCAGCGAGTTGCCCAGCCCGGTCACCTCGATGGTTGCACTCCCAGTCAGCACGAACCGGCTGGTGGGAGACGAGAAATCCAGAAAGTTCAGGCTCAAGGGGTTGGCGACCGTGGTCGTTACAGTGACCCCGGCAATCGTCAGCACCTGGCTGGTGACAGCCGTAAAGTTGAGGCTCTGAAGTGCCCCCTCGTTGATCGTGCCCTCCGCGGTTACGAAGAACGGAGCGCCCATGCCCGGTACGTCGAGCTTGGCACTTCCCGTCAATGTGAACTCGCCCTCGTCAGCCGAATAGCTCAGCTTCAACGGATTTCCAGCCAGGCTTGTGACAGTGATGCCCGCTAGTTGGAACGTAACGTTGTTGTCCAGCGTCAGGCTGAACGAGTCGATCGCGCCGTTCTTGATCTCGCCGTTGACGGTGACCAGCACCGCGGGCCAACCGGCCACTTCGACGAGGCAGTCTCCGGAAATCGTGAAGACATTTTCCTCGGAAGTGATCCCGATGACTCCCCCGTCAAGGGTAATGTTGTCATTGGTGATCGTCAGGTTCGCCAGCGAGATGGTGAGGCCGCCGACTGTGAGCGAGCCCCCCAGACTGGCGCCACTGCTTGTTCCGGAGAGTTTAATCCCGTCGCTGTTGACGTTGACGAAGTTGTCTGGACCGGCGTTGATCCGCAGGCCATTCGGTAATGTCAGGGCACCCTGAAGGTGGATTTCCGAACTGCCGTCGTCATCGTGGGCAAACTGCAGCGAATCGGGAATGAACGGCGAACTTCCAACCAGCAGACTGGCCCCCGAGACGTTGATGCCGTTGCCATCTGCATCGACCAGGGTCGCAATGGGGGTGCCGATCGGAATGCCGTCGGCGAGCAGGACTGTCGAGTCGCCCGTCAGATCGTCAGTCACTGCGCCGGTGTTGCTGAATGTCGCACTCACCGTATCAATCGTGACGTTGCCTCCGAGTGTCACCATTGGAGTAAAGGTGAACGGCAACAGCGAGTCGGGATCCGGGCCGAAGCCGACCTGGGTCAGGGCGCTGGTCGTATAGACACCCGCCTGATTGACGAAGTTGCCCGTGGTAATAAACTGCAGCGATCCGGCATAGACGACATCGGCTACAGTCACCGAGACGCTGGGTGTGTTGACCGGTGTCAGGCTGCCATGCTCGACGGTAACGAAGAAACCGCTCGACTGTGCTCCATTGGTGGCATAAGTATGAGGGGAGTCGCTGGCATTGACCGTGAACTTGCCCGGCGTGCCGGTATAGGCAATTGTACCGGCGGACGTGCTGCCGTCACCCCAGGTGATCGTGGCCGAGTAATCGGCCGGATCGATCGTGGGGAAGTCGGCCGTCCCCACGTTGGTATCGGTGAAGCTGGCGACCGTACCGGAAAATGGGCTGCCTACAACGGGAGTGAAGGGAACATTCACCACGTTGCTTAAAGGCGCATCGGCGACAGTAGCAGTGCCGGTGACGGAGGCCGTCTTACCGCCGTTGTCGGTGACCGTGATCGTGAACGGGTAGTCACCGTCTTCCAGATAGAAGTGGGATCCCTGGACGGTAAAGTTTCCGCTGGTACCGGACACCGTCGCGGTTGAGTCCGCGACTGTACCGTCGCCCCAGTCAATCGACGTCGTGAAGGTCGAAGCGATGGCCCCGAGATTCGAGTAGGTGAAGGCAGCAGCAACCAGCGAAGCGTCGCTGAGACCTTCGACGCCGCCAATGGTCGTGATCCCGCTGCTGCCGGTGAGGACCGCCGCGCTGTCGATGATCGCGAACGTGTGCAGATCTGAAGCGGCTGAGTAATTCGCGCTGCCGGCAAAGCGGGCCACTACCGTGTAGTTGCCGACATTTGTGGGCGCACCGGGCAGGGGGCTGGGGAGCTGGCTCACGTTCACGTAATTGCCAACGTAGTAGCTGAGCGTCGGCGAGATCGATTCCAGGGTGCCAGCGGGGGTGCCACCGATGCCGGTGACAGTTGCCGTCACAGAATAGCCCGTGCCGAAGTCAAATTTCCATTGCCCGCCGTTGTGATCGTCAATGCTCACTGTGGGCGTGGCCGGGGCGACGACCAATGCGCCGTTCACTGAACTGGCCAGGAAACTCCCGAGTGGGGTGTAGCTGGCCTCGAGCGTATGACTGCCCGCGACCAAACCGGTGAGGATGAAGGTGGCAGATCCGCCCGACAACGGTTGCGTCAACGGAGCGCTCCCGTCGACGATTAGCGACACACTGCCGGTCGGTGTTCCGGCGATGGCACTGACGACGCTGACCGTCACGCTACCATCTGCACCGAAAATGATTCCCGGCGCGGAGAGGGCCGTCGTCGTGGAATTGGACTGGACTTCGTACGCACCGATATCGACAGACGATCCGAACAGCCGCGATGAACCACGCTGATCGAGAGCCAGCGAGAGGGCCGCATTGCGGTTGTGAGTCACTGCGGTGGTGCCGTTCACGCCGCGCTGCACCGTTAACGTATTGCCAGAGACTCCCGTCAATAACATCAACTCGTTGTCCACGAGGATCAGCGAATAGGCCGCCAGGGCACCGGCATTGGATGCGGTCAGCGTCGTGTCACTGGCCACAATGCGACTGCTCAACGTGGCTTGAACGGTCGCGTTGCTGCCCGCATTGATGGCCGGACTTCCGGTGAGCGGGGCCAGGGTGGAGGTCGGTCCGCCGTTGGTGCTGAGAGCCCCCAGCAATGGCTCGGCCGTGCTAAATTCTGTGCCGAAGCTCAAACCGGACGCACTGCGGATCAGGTTTTTGACGCCACTGGTGAGCGTGCTGCCCCCATTAATCGCGGCCGCGACAAAGTCCGTGACACTCGTGTCACTCTGGCCGATGATCGTGTTACTGACCGACGCTGTAGCAGTTGCACCATCACCGAGGATGTAGATGCCTCGGCCGTTCAGCGCGGTGTTGTCACTGAATGTGCTGCTGCGAACGGTCATCGAGCCATTACGAGAAAAGACCGCCCCTCCGAGTCCCCCTGAAGCCGCGTTGCCTTCGAACGTGGAATTCACAATGATGACGGAGCCCGCGTCATTGAACACCGAGCCGCCATCACCCGTCAGGGCCGAGTTGTCGGTGAATGTCGAATTGCGAATCGAGAGCGTGCCGCGGTTGAAGACTGCACCGCCGCTGTCGCCAGTCTGGGCCTGCCCCCCGCTCAAGGTCAGCGAATCGAGCGTCAGGCTTCCGGCGGCGCTGACGTCAAACAATCGCCCACTGCCCACATTCAAGAGGGTAATGCCGTAGTTGCCCGTTGGCCCCTGGATCGTGATGTTCGTGCGAATGTCGAAGTTGCTGGGACCGGCGAAAGTGTCGACCACTGTGGACAAGCTGATGGTGGCCGGGCCGCTGGCGGTCAGGCTCGGGTCGAAGACAATCGTATCCACGGCCAGGTCGGCCGTGGCGGCGGCAATGGCAGCGCGCAGCGTCGTGGCCAGGTAGGGGTCGGCTGACGTGCCGGTATGGCCTGTGGTCGTAATTGAACCGATCCCATCCCCCGTCCCGGTGACGACATAGTAGGTGGGAGGCGAAGACTCGAAGGCGCCGATGTCGACAACCGAACCCCGGAAGCGCGACTTGCCACGCTGATCGGCCGCGAGCGAGACCGTTGCCAGTTGCGAGTGGGTGGCGGCAATTGTGCCATTAACACCACGCTGCACGGTGAGCGTGTTGACGGAGATATCCGTCACCCGCATCACTTCACCGTCCACCCGGATCAGCGAATTCTTCGCGATGACACTTGCGTTGGAGACGGCGAAACGCGTCGCGCTGGCGTCGACATTGGTCGCCAGGATCGTTTGAATGGCCGAATTGAAGCCGCCATCAATCGCAGGACTGCCGGCGAGCAATCCCATGGTCTGAGTCGGACCACCATAATCGTCCAACGCGGTCAATTGGGGGTCGACATTGATCGAGATCACACCGTAATCGCTGGCAACGTTATTCGGATAGCCGATCAGGTTGTTGAAACCGCTCGTGTTCGTCTGGCCGCCATTGATCGTCGCGACGACAAAATCGGTGACATCGGTGTCGCTTTGTCCGATAATGGAATTGCTGATGTTCGCGTCCGCGATGTAGTTGACGCCATCGCCCATGATGTAGACACCGCGGCCGTCCACGGCCGCGTTACCGCTGAGCGTGCCATTACGGATGGTCAGCGACCCGTTATGGGAATAGATCGCGCCGCCTTGTCCCCCCTGAGCCGAGTTATTAGTGAACGTGGAATTCTGAATGACGACGGTTCCCACATCATTGAACAGGGCGCCACCGTCGCCAGCGACGGCCTCGTTGTCAGTGAGGGTCGAATTGAGAACCGTGAGCAATCCCCGGTTAAATATGGCACCTCCGTTGTCACCAGCCTGCGCCGCCCCGCCGCTCAGGGTCAGAGAATTGAGCGTCAGACTGCCAAAGTAACCGACCTCGAACAGCCGCATGCTGCCAACGCTCTGCAGCGTCACACCATAAGGACCGGTCGGCCCCTGGATCGTGATGCTAGTTGTAATTCCAAAGGCGCTGGGGCCGAAGGAAGTGTCGCCGACCGTGGACAGGTTGATCGTTGCCGGGCCACTGGTGGTCAGGCTGGCGTCGAAGACAATGGTGTCGTCGCCGAGGTCCAGCGTGGCGGCGGTAATCGCTGCGCGAAGTGTCGTCGCCTGGAATGGGTTGTCCGGCGTACCGGCCCCCGAAGTGATTGACCCGGCGTCGTCCGTCGTGCTGGTCACAATATAATAAGACAGCGAGGATTCCACCGCTCCAATGTCCACGGCCGAGCGGGCGATGCGTGAGAAACCGCGCTGATCGATCGCGAGTGTCACCGTCGCCGAGGCGGTGTGACTGGTCGGGGTCGTGCCATTTTCTCCGCGGATTACCGTGAGCACATTGCCGGAGATGCGGCTCACCCGCATGACTTCGCTGTCGATCTGGATCAACGAGTTCATCGCGATCATGAGGGCGTTGGCCACGGTAAGACTCGTGTCGCTGCCAGTGATCGCTGTCGAGAGAGTCGTTTGGATGGCCGCGTTGTCGCCGGCGTCGATGGCCACACTGCCGGACATCAGGGCCATCGTCGGGGTCGGGCCGCCATGATCGCCCAGCGCGGTCAAACCGGGATCCCCAATCTCGGCAATGATACCGCTGAAGCCGTACTGCCAGCGGATCAGATTGCCGCTGCCACTGGTGGTCAGGCCACCGCCGTTGATCGTCTTGCCGACAAAGTCGAGGACGCTGGTATCGCTCTGCCCGATGATCGTGTTGCTGATCGTGGCAGTCGCGGTGGTGCCATCGCCCAGGACGTAAATGCCGCGACCTCCCTCTGCCGCCGTGTTGCCACTGATTGTGGTGTTGAGCACGGTGAGAGTGCCATTGTGGGAGAAGACGGCACCACCCAGGCCGCTGGCAGAATCCCCACCCTGAGCGATGTTTCCTGAAAATGTCGAGTTGGTGATGACGACAGTGCCTTGTTCGTTGAATACCGCCCCCCCAAGACCTCCACCTCCGCCTCCTCTGCCGCCATAATCTACTGTCGGGGCACCTGCGTCGGTCCCCGCGCTACCCCCGAAGCCCGCTACTCCGCCGACACCGGGAGTACCATAATAAGTGCCTTGCAGGCCACCACCACCACCACCGCCACCAAAGCCACCATTGCCACCCGTTCCGCCACCGCCGCCCGATCCACTTGCTCCGCCACCTCCCCCGGCCCCACTACCGAATCCTCCTACGCCGCCGGTACCACCGGGGTAACTGCCAGCGATTCCTCTGCGGCCACCAACTCCACCATCAGGGCCACCACCGCTACCACCTGGATAGCCAAAGATGCTGTTGATTTGGAGTGCCCCATCGCCTCCCTGTCCACCCTGGGCCGTGTTTCCGCTCAATGTACTTCCTAATAGGGTGAGTATTCCCCGATTAAAAATTGCTCCCCCCATTCCCGCACCGCCACCACCACCGCCTCCGCCACCCTCCAGGCTGCCGCTCGGTTGAACTTCGGCGTCGTTCCCATTACCACCCAGCGATTGACCACCGCTCAAGGTCAGCGAGTCTAGGGTCAAGCTTCCGGTGGTGTGAACAAAGAACAGGCGTTGGCTCCCCACGTTCTGGAGAAAGATGCCATTGCTGCCCGTGGGCCCCTGGATGGTGACATTCGAGGTGATGCCGAACACGCTTGGGCCCACAGTGGTGTCACCGACCGTAGACAAGCTGATCGCCGCTGGACCGCTGGCTGTCAGGACGGGATCAAACACGATCGTATCGATGCCGTAGTCCATGGGAGCGGCACGCAGGGCGGCAGCCAGTGTCGTCGCTCGAAACGGGTCATCTGCAGTGCCCGCATGGCCCCGCACAGTGATCGAACCCGCATCGTCGGCTGTAGTGGTGACCTGGTAGTACGCATCCAGGTACTCGAAGGCCCCGATGTCAATCTGGCCCGCACTGATGCGCGGAAAGCCGCGCTGGTCAAGGGCGAGTGAAACAGTGGCCGCGGAAAGGTGACTGGCCGCCGGGGTCGAATTCGCACCACGCGCCACCGTCAACTGGTTCCCGGAAATGCCCGTCACCTGCATAACTTCACTGTCGATGCGGATCAACGCATGCAGGGCAATCGCCCCGGCGTCGGCCACGGTGAAACTGGTGTCGCTGTTGCCGATGACGCCGGACAGGGTAGATTGAGCCGTAAACGCGGAAGCGGGCAGAACAGCATTATTGCCAGCGTTGATGGCGGGACTGCCAGCCTGCAGGTTCGGAACAAGTCGATCAGCCAACTGTAACAACAGCGGATCGGCCGTGGTGACGATGGTCCCGCTGAAACCAGTCTGGGTACGAATCAGGTTGCCACTGCCACTCGTGACCGTGTCGCCGGAATTGACAGCGGCCGCGACCAGGTCCGTGACGCTGGTGTTGCTCTCGCCGATGAGCGTATTGGAGATGATCGCCGTGGCTGTGTCGCCGTCACCCTGGATGTAAACGCCGCGGCCTCCCCCATCAGCCGTGTTACCACTGATTGTGCTGCTGGACACTTCCAGCGAGCCGTTATGGGAAAAGATCGCCCCACCCAGGGATTGCGCACTAGAGACAAATCCGTTCGCCGAGTTTCCTGTCAAGGTTGAGTTGGTGATGACGATGCTTCCCGCATCGTTGTAGATGGCACCGCCTCGACCACCGAGATAGAACGACGCTGAGTTGTTTGACAGCGTCGAGTTGCGAATCGTGAGCGAGCCCTGGTTGAAGACAGCCCCGCCGCTGCTGTAACTGCTATTGTCGAAATTCGCGACAAATAGATTGCCACCACTCAGGGTCAAGGAATCGAGTGTCAGACTTCCGGTTGTGGCCACAAAGAATAGACGTTGGTTGCTGCCCGTGTTGAGGAGAGATACGCCATTGTTTCCGGACGGTCCCTGGATGGTAATGTCCGTGGTGATGCCGAAGTCGCTGGAACCGGCCGTGGTATCACCCACCGTGGACAAGCTGATTGTCGCCGGACCACTGGCGGTCAGGCTCGGGGCGAACGTGATAATATCCGCGTCCGGATCTGCATTCGCGAGATTTATGACATACCGCAAATCGCCGCTGTTTCCACTGCCCGTGCCGCTGTCGCCGATCGAGTCGACCACAAATGTCGACAGCATCACGCGCGATTCAAGCGCCTCCAGCGATCCGACCGAATTCCGCAATTTTCTGGGAGCGATACGCTTGCCGTGTGGCAGCTTCCGCCGGAACACGCGTCTTACGAATAAACTCAACCAGTTGGAAATCAGCATGGAAAGGCAGTTCTTGCAGGAATAGTTTGCTCTGCACGATAAAAGAAAAAGAGGAGCCGCGACGTAACACGAGTAAGTCTGGCACTGTTTCGCAAAGTCGAGTGCAAAACGATGTCAGGTGCTACTGAACCGAACACGGCGCGACCTCTGCTGTCGGACAACTGAAGAAAGTTGTCGGACAGATCTCGGGACCTGGCGCTAGGCGAGCACGGTTGGAGTGATACTGACGGTGCTGGATTCCCGCACTGATCGACGCCTAATATTCAACAGAGCTTCGCAAAAGCGAGGCTCCGAATGAAAGTCGGGCACATCGGTGACCGACTGGTAGGTCCCCTCGGACACTTCCAGTGCCGAGTGGGATTCTTGACATAATTAGACGTCAGACTGCTTGACACGGTAGTCACCAGGTCGATTGAGGAATTGCACTTTGCAAAGATTGAGGCCAGTGGGTAATGAAACCATGCCTGTCAGAAGCAAAGTGTTTCGATTCGTCTCCGCAACCGATCAACCTAACAGTGGCGTCTGGTTTAGGGAGTTACAAGAGTAAACAGTGAACAAAATCTGAATAGTGAAAACAAGACAATCTCTCTTCAGATTGCTGGTAAGATCCGGCTGCGTTTCGTCCGAAAATCAGTTTGGCTGCATAGTAGCACGATGATTTGGTTTAGTCAGAATTCGAAACTTTCACTCAAGATATCCCGGTTGTCCAATCTGGCTCCCATGTTGCCTCGTGTGTTATCTCCTGGTCCTGACCTTCCCATCATGATGACGTCATTGACGCATCGGGTATTCCAGTCTTCGCCGTTCGGTACGCCGGTTGTCTCAGGGTAAGCGGCACATCGGCGAGTGATTCGTCTGGCAAGTCGAATGAACCTGCCATGACATCAGGATTGTCGTTTACCAAGTCTGGAAAATGGAGATTAGTCAATACCTGCACGCTGAAGATCACCTGCACCGCATCTTCGAACTTGACGAAGGCAATCGATTGCCCAGTTTCGATATTGACCACCCACACGCCGCAGGCACGTTCTTCCTGCGGCCGCGAGTGGCAGATGCTAAGAGGGCGAACAAGGGATGCAAAATACGGCTCATGATGCTATGGTCGGTAGGTTGGGTTGGTTTGATGATTCGCAGGAAAGCAGAGTGTTTTTACCCCGCAGTGGCTCCGGCGAAAGTCTGGTGGCGGTGCCAATGCCGGGAGAATTCCCCACGGGTTCGGTTCGGGCGCTTCGGGGCGCGATTATCGGAATTCAGCCCGGACACCCGTGACCCGCCAGACTTCCCGAATTGCCACTCA
>CAZQUW010000124.1:0-11990 GCA_964596215.1 uncultured Planctomicrobium sp.
CGGTCGCGCCGTCGCCAGGCCGAGCAGGCATTGCAGGCGTTTCGCCGCCAGCGAGAAATGCTCGAGGCGAAATTCTTTACCTTGGCCAGTTCGCTCGGCAAGCCGCGCGGCTTGCGTTGGCTTGATTGCCAATGGCAAGACCACGTGACATTCGCTCGCGACCGTCAATCGGGTTTGATTACGGCCTTCGTGGGGGTCAATATCCGGTTTGAAGCCATCGAAGGGGGTGACATGGAAGATGTCGCTGCCGTGGGAACGGTCCGCGAGGCGTGTGCCCTGTTTCATTACCAGGTGACCACCTGGGGAACGGGTGGTCGAGCCCTGTTTAATCTCGATCCGCAAATGGCGATCGATCGGTTCCAGGATCAATACGAACCTCTCGAACGCAAAGTTACTGTCGCCAGGTCAGGTTTGTGAACACAAGGTTGAAGTGCCAGCGAGTGCTTGCTGCAAGGATGGGGCTCGCGCTTCGAGTTTGTACGGGAAATGTCGTTCGTGGGCGTTTTGCTCGCGAAACGAACCACGAGTGTTCTGATGTCCGGAATGGAGTTCTGTTATGATTCCGCGTACCGCCGTTCAGGCATGATCTGTCGCCAGATTGTTTTATCCCGGAGAGAAGCCACATGAGACACTCGCAAACCCGTCGTGACTTTTTGAAGACGTCGACCGCCGTTGGCGTTGCTTACTGGGTTTCAGGTGATACGACTCCGGCCATCAGTAACTCTGCCAATGAAGAGGTTCGAATTGGCTGCATTGGTGTCGCCGGGAAAGGGGGCAGCGATACCGATCACGCCGGCAATCATGGCCGTATTGTTGCCCTGTGTGATATCGACGATAACCATTTGAATTCCAAGGCGGCAGTCCTTTCCAAGGACAACAGGCACAAGGGGTTTCAGAAGTTCAATGACTTTCGCAAGATGTTCGATGAGATTGGGAAGTCGATCGATGCGGTGACTGTCAGTACGCCCGATCACACGCATGCCATTGCCAGCATTACGGCAATGAATCTGGGCAAGCATGTCTATTGTCAAAAGCCGCTGACGCATTCGGTGTTTGAAGCCCGCATGATGCGTGAGGTTGCCAGAAAGAACAAAGTCGCAACCCAGATGGGGAACCAGGGGACCGCGGATGATGGTTTGCGGCGGGCCGTCGAGATCATTCAAGCGGGAGCCATTGGCCACGTCAAAGAGATTCACGTGTGGACCAACCGCCCCGTCTGGGATCAGGCGCCCGACCTGGTTGCTCGACCGGTCGATCCGCCCGCCTGCCCCGCTCATGTCCATTGGGACCTGTTCCTGGGACCGGCCCCCGAGCGTCCGTATTCACCGAAGTATCATCCGTTTTCGTGGCGGGGATGGCTCGATTTCGGCACGGGTGCCCTGGGTGACATGGCGTGTCATACGGCCAACATGGCATTTATGGCGTGCAAGCTGGGCTACCCGACGAGCATCGTGGCCGAAGCGACCGATGTGAATGCCGAGACCTTCCCGTCGTCAGCGAAGATCACCTACAACTTCCCGGCGCGCGGCGATCTGCCGCCGTTGAAATTCTACTGGTATGAGGGCCGCGAAGGCGGACGTCACAATCCGGCCGGCAAGCAAGTCCTGCCTCCGGAAGACCTGCTGAGCCAAGTGCTGAAGCCGGGTAAAAAACTGGCGGATAGCGGGTCCATTCTGGTGGGCGAGACTGGCATTCTGTTCGCGCCCAATGACTATGGGGCGCAATACGTGTTGTTGCCCGGCGACAAGTACAAGGACTACAAGGGGCCGCCGGTCACCCTGCCGCGAAACCCCAGCGGTCATGGCGGCGGCAATCGTGATGACGGCATGAAGGCCGAATGGATTGCAGCGATTAAGGGCGGTCCCCCCGCAATGTCCAACTTTGACTATGCCGGGTTACTGACCGAATCGATATTGCTGGGGAATGTGGCGATCCGTGTGGGCAAGCAGATCGAATGGGACGGCGAAAGTATGAAGGTGACGAACAGCCCCGAGGCTGCCCAGTACATTCAGCGGGAGTATCGCAAAGGCTGGGAGTTGCCGGGGCTGCCCAAAGCGGACTAGTCCGGGCTGGACGAACGGGTCGAAACGTTTCCTGCGACCTGGGGCTAGCGGGGAACGTCAAGCACAGCGTTGATCGGTGTCGTGAAATAAAAGAGCCGCGGCTGGCCAGCCGCGGCCCCTCATCAATTGTGGTCAGTCCAAGGAGTTCCGGATGATGAATCCTGAGGTGATTCAACGTCGCTGCGTTATTCCGCTTCCTTGGTTACCTTGCGTTCCTTGATCTTCCCGTCGCGTTTCGTTTCCACGGTTTTGGTGGTCGTGTGGTGATCCAGGCCCTTCATGATCTTCTCGGCCTTCGCCAGGTGCTCTTCAGTGGTCTTTTGTCCTTCAGCGAGAATTGCGGCCAGTTCTGGCGAGACATGTCGTTGGAAGACGATCAGCTTGTCTTTCATGTGCATGTGGGCGCCCAACTGGAGGCCCATAAAGCAGGCGTCGAATTCATGGCCGCTCTTGTCATCCAGCTTCTCCTTAGCGGACGCCAGGCATTGGGCGGCGAGTTCCTTTTCCAACTGCATGTGATCGAAGTTCTGGGCCGAGTCACCCGACTTGGCGTCGGCAGTCTTCACGTCCGATTTGTCGTCTTCAGTGGCTGCCGTCTGCTGAATCTTATTGCTCCCCTTGTTAGCCCGAGCTTCCTTCGTGGCACTATCGAGATAGCCAGCCTTAGTCGCTTCCGGGGCAAATTTTTGCAACTTCTGGAGGAAGGCATGATGATCGGTCACCATCATCTCTGCAAACTTCTTCACATCTTCATTCGTGGCCTTGGTACGGCCAATATCGGAAATGGCAATTTCACCCTGGTTACCCAGAGCCACGCATGTTGCCAGCAGGTGGTCGGCGGTACGCTGCTTTCCATCTGCGGCGGTCTTCGCTGTCGCCGGGGACTCGGCGGAGAGCAGTGCGACGCTGGTGGTGACGGCAACAAACGCGGATGCAATGAACATTCTTCGAAACATGGGATCGCTCCTTATACAGCACTAGTGTGATTTTATCCGGCTGTCTGAGCCAGAAAGTTCCGCTGTGGAGCAAGGGCACTTGGAATGGAGTTTCCGTTTCAGATCAGTGCCTTGCGTCGGGTCACCAATGCAAGATCGATACCAACAGAATCAAATGAATATTAAGACGTCTGTTGTGTGCGAGATGTTCGCCGCTGGCGGGTTGACATCGCTGTCGATGTGACCTCTAAATCAGGTGTCAATGACAGTCGTGCCCCCAGCTTCCCAGTCGGTTCGCAATTCCCACTGTGCTGCTGCAGGATTGCTGTGAAGCGACGTGTTTTTCTCGGCCCCGAGGATCGATGATGTAAAGTTTTCCTCAAGTTGAAATGACTGCTCAGCGGCCTTGCTGATCGGCTGCCAGCCAGATGGAAAAAAATATGAACGGCAAACGGTCGGCCACCAATCGCGAAAGACTATATGGCAACAGCAGTTTACCTCCCCTGCGCGTGAGCGAACTCGAGCGATTCCATGCAGGAAACCGCATTGACGTAGAGTTCCCGATCTACCCACATATTGGCACGCGTGTTGCGTGAAATGTGTGTTGATCCGCTACGGATCGATCAATGTGCAGTCCAGGGATCTACAGATGCGAGAACCAATAGGTCTCGGCATTCCTGGACACCACTGCCATTGTTGCTGGTGAATTGAAGTTCGGTGTTGGACTCGATTGAGGGGACTTCCATGTCGAAATGTGATGTTTGCGGAAATGACTACGACAAGTCTTTCACCGTGACAATGCACGGACAGGAACACACATTTGATTCTTTCGAATGTGCGATCCATGCGTTGGCACCAACGTGCAATCACTGTGGCTGCCGAGTCATCGGTCACGGAGCCGAGCACGATAATCTGATCTATTGCTGCGCGACGTGTGTCGAGCATGCAGGCGTTGTCGGCCTCAAAGATCGCACTTGATCCGCGGTTTTATGAAGGATGGACCGACATGAATCCGACACGCGTGCCGAATATTGAAGAAGAGCCTGAGTCGAGACTCAAAGAGATCTCCGAAGACCAGAGAAAATCTTCTGTCGAAAAGACTCTTCCGCAGCAGGTTGCTGACCGAACCAAGCGTCAGGTGGAAAAATCCTCGGCGCCGCAGTCCGAGGAAAAATAGAGGTCTGATTGAGTGCGTTGGGGCACGCGATACCAGCACCCAAATGCCGCTGAACAGGGGGAATCCTATGATTCGCAAACTTCGATCGGGGCACTACCGATTGTGTTCAAGCAAGCCCGATCCACAGACGGGAAAACGCAAAAACCTCGGAACATTCGAGACACGAGAAAAAGCCCAGCAGCACGAGCGGGAGGTTCAATATTTCAAACGCAAAGGCTGAGCATTAGCGTTTGGGCACTGAAAAATCTTTGGTTGTCGCCTGCCTGGGGAGATCGGCTGTCGTCTGGTATTCTTTAAAGAGGGGCTTTCCGGTGGTAGCACCGGCAGCCGGTGCCGCGCCTGCCGCCGGCTTTCCATCGAGACCTGTGATTCTCACAATATGTGCCCCTCCAATCGGTCCCGCTGCAGCATCGATCTTGTAGACCCCGTTCTCGATCTGGCCCATGGCTCCCGGCCCTTTGTTCCCTTTCTCACCGTCCGGTTGAAACATGATTTCTCCGAACGGAATGGGGGTCCCACCGAAGTCAACCTTACCTGAGACAGCGTAACGCGCGGGGCCATCGGACCCGCCGCCACAACCCGTTAGCAATAAGGTCGCGAGCAAAAAGCCGGACTTGAGAATCCCCGACTGACACGTATGGAACAGGGCTGTCATTTTCACCTGGACTTGATGCATGCATTCTCCTTGACGCTGGCTGGGCTGCAACTATTGTCATCAACGACTTTGTCATCAACGAATCGGAGCGTAGCGGCCGGCTCAAGAGCCGCCACCGCCAACTGGAAATCCATCCTGGCGTTTGCCCATCTGCTGGTAAGTCGTGATGTCCATGCTGTTGCTCGCGAAATTGACAGAACCGTCAGCCCGCATCATATGGCAGCCACCAACATGGTTGCTGCCGAAAATCCGTGTATGTTCTTCGTAGTTGTAGGGGACAGCGGGATAGCATTTCACAGAATTGATCGGCAGGACGCATCCGGCCACGATCGATGGCGCGCCGTAGGTGCCGTACGGCCAGTCACTGGACGCCCAGCCCTGGTATTGGGAAGGGTTGCCGGCCTTTACGGTTTGGTACTTGGTTTCTCCCACAATAAACGTATTGCTCGAACCGTCGACAATATCACCGAGACGGGTCCGAGAGTTGTGATAGATCGTTCCGTTAGTCATCCAGTACCGTGTTCCGGTGCTATTGGTACACACTGCGTCGGCTGCTGTTCCGCCCCCCTGAACTCCATAGTAGTTGGTGTTATTCACGCCAGAGTTCGAATTCGGGTCGGATGGACACTGGAAGTTTGAATTCTGGCGGTACCAGCAGGCATCGTTGGGGCCGTTATCGAAACCACGGTCGCCGATGGAGATAAAGGTTGCATTGAAATTGAGGAGGTTGTAGGTCGCCTGCCCGTCCATATAGGGCAGGATCATCAACGTCCAGGCGGCGTACGAGTATCCTGCTGCATACGAGCCTCCGCCTCCCGTGCACCAGCCGGCTGCCGACATCGGGTTCGGCGAATAGCCACTCGCCGGGAACACCGTGAAGGTGTCGTGATAGTTGTGCAGCGCCAGACCAATCTGCTTCATCTTGTTCTTGCACTGTGTCCGGCGGGCCGACTCACGAGCCTGCTGCACGGCAGGCAGCAATAGGGCAATCAGTACGGCGATAATCGCGATGACCACCAGCAGTTCAATTAGAGTGAAAGCCATTCGTCGACGAGATCGATTGCGCATGGACGAACTCCACAAGTGAGATCAAAAGAAATGAATGTCGGCGCGACATTACAATCTGTATATATGTGTGGTGACAGATTGTCAATCAGAATTTAGCCACAATTCATCACATGTGACCCTGCTGGCAGAAGTGTGGGGATGATGAGTTCGCAGTGTGCTTTGCGTTGAGGTTGTGTCATGCGGAAATACAAAAACTCCGGATCAGCGGCTGTTAATCGCCGTCTTTTCCGGAGTTCTGTGATCACTGCCTGCGATGTTTTACGTCGTTTTAGGCGATGGCCTGCAGTGAATCTTCCACGACATTCAGGACGGTATCGATGTCCGCCGGCGTGTGAGCCAGCGAGTAACCGTGGTGGCAGCAGCTGCCACCGTAGTCGTGGAAGTAGACGTTGCGCTTCGCCGTTTCGCGACAGAAAGCGATCATCGTTTTGGGGGTATGGACCAGGGTGTCGCGATAGCAGCGGACCGGTTCGCGAGTACCGAAGCAGATGCCGAAACGACTGCCGTGCGATTGCACGCGCATCGGCAGCTTGCTCCGTTTGGCGATCCCGTCCAGGCCGGCATACAGTTGTTCGCCAAGAGCCTGGATCTTCGTCCAGAAGGCGGGTTGCTTGATCTGTTCGACAAATCCGAGCCCTCCGAGCATCGACAGCAAGGGAGCGTTGAACGTGCCGCTATGCGCCACGGGACCGGTGGGCTTGAACTGGTCCATCAATTCGGCTTTGCCCGCAATTGCCGACAGGGGCAGGCCGGCACCCAGCGATTTGCCGATGGTGCAGATATCGGGTGTCACTCCAAAGTCCTGCTGGGCCCCGCCGGGACTCTTTTTGGCGAATGATTGGATCTCATCGAAGAACAGGATCATGCCATTCTTCGTCGCGAGTTCGCGGGCGAGTTCCAGGAAGCCAGGCTCGGGCTTGATACAGGCGCAATTGTAATCGACAGGTTCGATCAGCAGGGTGCCGACTTCATCCTTGTGCGCCGCGACGGCCTTCTCCAGGGCTTCGCGGTTGTTGTACTCCACCGGAATGATCAGGTCGGCCAGGGCACGCGGAATACCCGGGCTTTCGCGATAGGCGACCGGTGCGTCCAGTTCCGCGGCCGGGGGATGCCCACCAATGAAAATCAAGTCGTGGTAGCCGTGGAAATGGCCCGTGAAGCGGATCACTTTTTCTTTACCCGTGACGGCGCGGCACAGTCGCAACGCGTGCATCGTGGCCTCGGTGCCGGCGTTCGTAAAGCGAATCCGCTCGGCGCAAGGGACCAGCTTGCACAGTTCCTCGGCGAGAGTCACGTGGTAGGGAGTGTCCAGGCTGCACAGGATGCCGCGTTCCCACGCAATCTGGAAGGCTTCTTTCAGAAAGTCAGGTGCGTGCCCCAGCAGCGTGGCACCATGGCTCATGGACATGTCGAGGTATTCTTTCCCCGCGATATCCTTGAACCGCGCGCCCTTGGCTGAAGCGGCATAAACGGGTCCGCCGATTCCCTGGTTGAACCGGGTGCTCGAGCAGACGCCGCCCGGAATGGATTCGCGGCCGCGACGATACCAATCTGCCACCGCTTCCGGAGTGGTGGGGAACTGCACATCAAACATGTCCGAACCTTTCGGTGAGTTTCTCTGTCCGATTGCCGTGAGGCGGGTCGCCTGACCCGCCCGCTGCAAAGGAGTGAATTTCGGCGGGAGATTCCTGACTACCAATGCCCTGCACGACTATCATTATCGTCGAATCAATGTCGCGGAAATCCAGAATTGCCATTTTGACGTCGTGCGCGGCGGCTAGATCATAGTGAAATTGCCGCAGGTGGCACACTGCCCTCTTGCAGGGAACAGTCCGCGGGGCAGGAAAACTGTCCCAGTTTTGTTTCGATGCTTCATCAAATCTGGCGAAATCGGGACCGTCCCTTGAAGGACTACCACTGATCACAATAATGAATCGTCACGCGAGTTCCAACATCAGACGACGTTTATGTTAACCGCAGCTGACTTGCACCAGTGATCCATCCCTTTGCCAACCGGTCGGTTGGCTTTAAATGCCGAGAATTTCATGAGTTCTTCGATACAGTCCGTGGACCCTGCGACGTCCCAAGTGCCCGATGCTGCGGGCCGTTTCGGCGAGTTTGGCCGGCGGTTCGTGCCCGAAACATTGATGCACGCGCTGGAATTGCTGACGGTCGATTACGCCCAGGCGAAAGCCGACCCGCTGTTTCAGGCGGAACTGGCTGATCTGTTGAAGAACTACGTGGGCCGGCCCAATCCCCTCTACTTTGCCAAACGGCTCACCGAACATTGCGGCGGCGCGCGGATTTACCTCAAACGTGAGGATCTGAATCACACGGGGGCTCACAAGATCAACAACGCTCTCGGACAGGCGCTGTTGACGCTGCGGATGGGCAAGAAACGCGTGATTGCCGAAACGGGGGCCGGCCAGCATGGTGTGGCGACTGCCACTGCGTGTGCACATTTCGGACTGGATTGCATTGTTTACATGGGTGAGGAAGACATTCGCCGGCAGAAACTGAATGTCTTCATCATGAAAACGATGGGCGCGGAAGTACGGCCCGTCACCAGCGGGTCGCGGACGTTGCGGGATGCAATCAACGAAGCGATGCGTGACTGGATGGCATCGGTCCAGGATACGCATTACATCATTGGCAGCGTCGTGGGTCCGCATCCCTTCCCCATGATGGTGCGCGATTTTCAGTCGGTCATCGGCCGTGAAGCGCGACAGCAAAGCCTCGAAATCCTCGGTCGCCTGCCGGATGAAGTCATTGCGTGCGTCGGCGGCGGATCGAACTCGGCGGGCATGTTCTATCCGTTTGTGGATGATACTGCGGTCGCCCTGACCGGTGTGGAACCGGGCGGACGCGGGACGGCTCCCGGTCAGCATGCGTCGACCCTGAGCTACGGCGTCAAGGGGGTGCTGCATGGCAGCTACAGTTACGTGCTGCAGGACGCCGAAGGCCAGACCAGCGATGTGCATTCGGTCTCCGCCGGATTGGATTATCCCGGTGTCGGTCCCGAGCACAGCTACTGGAAGGATTCCCGGCGCGTTAACTATACCCCCATCACTGACGAGCAGGCACTGGCGGCATTCAGTCAGCTGGCGCGGACGGAGGGGATCTTGCCGGCGTTAGAGAGCTCGCACGCCGTGGCGCAGGCCATGATTTCTGCTCGGCTGCGGAGCCCCGATGAAGCCATTGTGGTTTGCCTTTCCGGGCGTGGCGATAAGGATGTGTATGAAGTGGCTCGCGTGCTGGGCCAGACGATCTAAAACGACTGGCTGGCGGCCGCTGATCGTACTGACCAATACCTTCGAAGAGGAATCCGTTCGTGTCTTCACGCATCTCAGAGACGTTTGCGAAACTCAAGGCCGAAAATCGGATGGCGTTCATGCCATTCATTACGGCAGGTGATCCGGACCTGGCAACCACGGCATTGACGATTCGCGAACTGGCCGCGCGCGGCGTGGATCTGATTGAGATCGGTTTTCCCTATAGCGATCCCATTGCCGACGGACCTGTGATTCAGGCTTCCTACACGCGTTCGCTCGGCAAGGGATTGCAGATTTCGCAGCTGTTTGCCACCGTCGCCGAGCTGACGAAATCGCAATCGTCCCTGCCGCCGCTGGTGGGGATGGTCGCCTATGCGATCATTTTCCGGATGGGGGCGGAAACCTTCGTAAAGACCGCTCGCGACGCGGGGTTTTCCGGCCTGATCGTCCCCGATCTGCCCGCAGATGAAGCCGCCGACATGTCCGCACTGGCCGCACGGCATGGGTTGGATCTCATACAATTGATCGCTCCTACGACGACCACTGAGCGGACCAAACGAGTCCTGGAAATCGCCCAGGGATTCATCTACTGCATCTCGATTGCCGGTACGACCGGGGTACGAGACCAGTTGCCGCACGAGTTGCTCGGCCAGTTGAAATGGCTGAAGACTCAAACCCAGCTGCCGCTCGCTGTGGGTTTCGGCATCAGCCGTCCGGAACAGGTTGATGAACTCCGCGGATTGGCTGATGGTATCATCGTGGGGTCGGCGATTGTCCGGCAGATGGGGGCCATCACGACCGATGGTATCTCGACCGCCGCTGCGTTGCAGAACATCGGCGATCTGGCTGCGGGATTCGTCTCGACGGCACATCGGGCGTAGTCGGCTGCCCTGCCCGTCCGCCTGAAATCATTGCTTCAAATTGCGTCGGAATCAGCTCTGATCGCGTCTGATTATGCGCAGTTTGCGGCCCGTAATACGCGGATACTCGGCCTCCGGGAATTGGCCGCAAATGTCGATTTAACCGTGATTTATGCCAATTTTCGGGGACTTCGGAAAAATGCAATTGACGAAAGCGGCAAGGCTGCCTAGTATTGATTCAGTGCCTGACCTAGACGTGGGTAGGCCGGACTAAAGCTGGATACTTCCAGAACTGGTCTGGACGATCCGGGTAACTTCTCGCAGGAAGGAGGTGGTCTACATATGTCTTGTAGTTCTAACCAGAGGTTGGCTGTCTGACAGTCGCCGACGGGCTGTAATCCCTGTGAGTTGGTCTGCTCCCTGGAGCGTATCTTCCCACATCGTCGGACAGCCGTACTCGTCCCAATCGTGTTCGTAGTGGACACGGTTCGGTGCCTGCTTAGGCTTTGGAAGTGGTGCCAAGCACCATGGAATCTGCCGGAAGAGTGGAAGCTTGGTTCAACGTGAACCGGGACTCCAGAATTTTTAACTATTAGCCCCGAGGTTCCTTAAGGAGCCTCGGGGTTTTCTATTTCTGCCGTGAGTTCACTGAGCTGGGGCTGCCCTCGTGGTGCAGTCCCATGGCTGTGGATGAAGCCGCTGGCATGGCTACTCTGCTTTGCGTTGCCCGCGCATAAAGGCATACAGCCGCTCCGCTGCGGGCGTCCATTTGTCCTGCTCTGCCAGGGCGATGATCGCTTCGACCTCGCTGAATCCCTCGTCGGACATTCGCTGTTCGTCGTGCAGCCTGGTGATGCGTTTCTGGCAATCCTCCAGGAGATTGCGGCGCTTCGTCGTGACGGCGGTGTAGAGCGCATCAAGCTCCCCGAAGACCGCTTCGTCGGTCAAGACTTGCGGTGGCGAACCGCAACCGGAAAGTGCGGTGATTCCCAGGCAACTTACGAGAGTGAGCACAATATAATAACGGCAAACTTGCGTAATGCAGGCCGCTGATTCGGTGGGATGGGTATTCCAGCCCGTCCGAGCCGGCAGCCATCCCGTTAGTACAGATCTTAAGCTTCGCAAATTTCGCGGAGCGCACGGGTGGGATTTCATTCGGATTTCCACGGAGTCAGAGCTTTCAAGAATTCGGACGGGCCGAGAAATTCGTCCCACGCAGCGACGCCGACCGCGTTTAAAGTTCGCCAGTGACTTCGCCGCCGTTCCGCGTGCTCACTGCCACCCACACGAAACCATCAACGAACTGGGAGATGAATCGCACCGAACCGTCACCGAACATGATGTTGGCTCCGCCGACGTGCTCAGAGAGCATCTCGTCGGTGTGGCCGAACGGATGATTCGGGGCGTGAATGATGACCTGCGGATGGTCATGGGTGTCAGGGCCGCTGTGTGCTCCCACCAGGCAACCGGCGCTGTTGCACTCCGATGGCCAACCCGGTTTGGGACAGGTCGCCGCATAAGGTACGGTGCCATACCAGGTCTTGTTACTGAGGCTCGAACTGTGCTCGCCCACGAATACTGTGTTCGATAAACCGTCTGAGCAGTCGGCCACACGGACTCGGGAGTTCCGATAAAACGGTCCGTCTTGAGTCACCGATAGACCAGTGGCAGGGATGAACTCCGGCTTCGAGAAATCATCCGACGAAGCGGGGGTTCGTCCCCAGGGCTGGTGGATTCCTGCATTGGTCACATAGTGAGCGTGGGCGAAAAACAGCGACGGAGTCATGGGGACGGGTGCCGATGGTGCCGCGGACGAACCAGAAGTCCAACGCTCGACGACAAAGCCGTCGCTGCCCCCTGTCGCCGACGGGCACAGGAAGACGCTGAGCTTGGTGCGGGCCAGTGTTGCGTGACTCGGGTCCCAGCACGGGAGCGAGAAATTCAACTTGTTGTAGAGCGG
>CAZQUW010000124.1:12090-18324 GCA_964596215.1 uncultured Planctomicrobium sp.
GAGGATTGTCATTCGCAGTGGAAGCCCGCAGCCTGCGAAACAACGAACGCCCGGCTGGCAGAGCCAACCGGGCGAATAAAAAGACTTCGAATTTTTGCTGACTTGGGGCGGGTGTCGTTAATCCTGGGCGAGGACGTCAAACGCCGTGACCTACATCGTCTCCGGTTCGGGCAGTGGCGGTGCCGGTGCCAGTTCGGGCCCCGGTGTGGTCTGTAAGGCCGACACGGCGAGGCCTGATTGCTGTGGAGAGATCTCAATCGTCAGCGGATTGGCGGCCGCACCGTCGCCGCGGATGATGACCAGGTCTGCCGCCATCGCTTGCTCAAGTTCGAAGTCCGGCAGACGAATCTGGATGCCCAGATCGAACCAGCCCAGGATTTCGGCCTGGAACTCCTGGTCACCGATGACCACCATGGCCTGACCGGGTTCCGGCCCCAGCCCTTCTCCGGCCACGTGGATCATCCCATTCGGTTGCGACGCTCCGGGGTCCGCGGCGAAGGACACCGGATCGACGGGCAGGATGTCGCCGCGGATCAGAGTCGCCCCGTTGTTGTTTTCCATCGCTTCGGGAAGCTCGTTATGACTGTCGACCAGTACATTCAAGTAAGTGAAGGGGATGGGCTGTCCCGACGAGTCGCGGCCGAGTTTATTGGCAGCGTAGGGCAGGCGAATATCAACGGACTGGGTTTCCCCAGCTCGTATCCCGGCGACTTGCACCCCCGCTTCAGGCAGTCCGGCAAACGCGTTGGCATCGGTTGCGGCCAGCAGCAGGACATTGAACGAGTGATTGAGATCGACAGCACTGTTGTTGCGGAACCAGACTCGGAAACGGGGGCCCAGTTCATGCTCGGGATGTCCCGGATCGACAAACCGGGTCGCCAGCAATTGCAGGTCGGCTCCGGAGTTGATGACTACGGGCGCGACATCCACCCATGTTCCGCAGGTCGCGTAGGGCAGCGGTTGCCAGGTCGGGAACTGCCAGGCCACCCACGGAGTACACGGATTGCAATAGACCGGCTGGCAGTAGATGGGACGGGGGTCATAGATCGGCGCACATGTATCCCACCAGCACCAATCGACCCAGGGGGCCCAGTTGGGGTACCAGACGTAGGGTGAGCAATATCCTGGGCCTGCGTACCACATAGACCTGCAGCGGCTGGAGTACAGGGGGCTGATGGGGCCGAAGTGACGGTGCCTCCAGCCCCCGCGATGTTGCAGTCCCGCGACCAGGTTCATCCGGCGGCTGATGTCTCCCTGACGGTGCATCTGAAACTGTCGGTCTAGCTTGAAGGTCTGACCACTGCGGAGTTTTGCGAGCTGTTGGAATTCGCCGTTTTTTTGTCGTACTTCCAGGACCTCGCGGGCTGGCCTGATCTTCAGTTTCGCTGCGACATGGGGATCCAGCTTTCCGTTCTTGGCGACTGGGATTCTCAACGCTTCACGTGGCAATTTTTCGAGTCGCTCGCCCCCCTCCTGCCTGGTGTTCCTGGGGAGTACGACTTTGACCCGGTTTGTGGCTTTGCCATTCGCAACCAGTTCGCGATGCTGTTTGTCGAGGTGGACTTTAGTTTGCTCATGATGGTCACGAGTCAGAGTCGCACCGTCCTTCAACCGGACCGGCTTTTCGCGGGGACTGTGCTCGCTCTTGATTGGCTCACCCTTGTTTGGCGACGTGCGAACTTTCAAATCTGGTTGAATTTTAGGAACGTGGATTTTGCTGTCGCGCTGGGCATCAACGCCACTGTTACCGCCGCTCCGCTTGGAATTGTTGGGTGGACCGGAGTTCGTGCGGTCCTCAATTTTGAGTTTCACCTGCGGCTTAATCTGGGGTGGCGGATTCGAATTGTTGCGCGGCTTGATGCGTTCGATCCTGGGAGTCTGCTCGATTTTTACGGGCTTATCAGGCTGTGAGGTCCGCGGCGCAGCTCCGCTCCCTTTCCCCTTGTCCCCCTTTTCGGGAAGGTAGGCGATCCGATTGGGCCCCGGATTGGCAGGCGGCAGGTTGCCCCGGGCAGGCTCGCGGTTGAAGTTAGGCTGGAAGCGTTGAGTCGATCCCGAGCCCCCTTTAAAATTCTTGTTGGAGTTGGTGCCGGAAGGTTTTGATTGCTGAGGGGCGACGTGTTCGCTGCGTCGAGAATTTGTGCCTCCATGCCGGGGCGGTTTGTCTGCCGCAAGCCCTATGGCAACCAGTGGCCACAGCACGGCTCCACCCAGTAAAACTCTAATGACGACCGGCCGGCAGCCGTAGAAATCGCGTTGAGACATGATCAGATCCTTCCCGTCGTGGGTTGCTGGGGCTCGCTGCCAGAATTTTCCGTCGAGCGAGTTCACATTGGAAAATTGCGTTTCAGGGACATCGCACGATTCCTGAGGCAACGGCCCGATGGGATGCCCGTGCACGAGATGCTGGGGTCGCAGTAGACGATTCAGAAACTCGGGTGAAGGGATGCGGCGATCTGGACCGATGAATTGCAGTTTGAGTGCCAAGATTGCCCTGAGCTTGTTGGGGCAACCCGTCCCCGCAGCGATAAATGCATCAGGCTGCGGTAGTTAGCAGCGATTCTGAACATTCCAGGAGGCCGCTTGTGCGGGAGTTGCGGTGCCCGGGCCGGCCGTTGGTTTGACGTCAATTTGCGCCGAGTGACATCGAGTTGACGACGTCGCTGCCAAGTGTTTCGTCGCTGGCGTGAAGTTACCGGATACAGGAAGATGGCTGCGTATTATGAGAAAACCGGTGTCCTGCAGGCCGGTTACAGGTTCTCGTCTTGTCCCTGGGTGACATACAGAAAGCCCTTCGCGTGCCCTCACGGATTGTTCCCGCAACGCAATATGCTCAACACCGCGACTGGTCGGTAGCACAATTCCCCTGCACAGATTATCCAGCACTGCGGACCGCCTGGGACTTTTCTCAATCCCGTCTGCTCGAGATTTCTCGCGCCCTGGCCGCGGCCTCGCTTCCACCAACGATCGTGACGGTGGGAATTGCCGGATCGCTCGCGCGGATGGAAGCCACTGCCGATTCCGATTGCGACCTTGTCGTCGTCTTGCAGGCGGAGACGTCTCCCGAATCGGCAGCGGGCGCGCACGCTTTCGCTGCCGTGTGGCAGGCACTGGCTTCGCTGGAACTGGAGGCTCCCGAGAAAACTGGAATTTACGCCGCGCCAGTCGGCATCTCGCAATTGCTGGATCCCCTGTCGCTGGGGAAGGTCTCGGAAGATCTGCGGACGTTTGGTTCGCGGATCCTGTTCCTGCAGGAACTGCAACCGGTATGGGGGGAAGCGGCGTTTCGCGAACTGACGCGCGCCATCGTCGAACGCTATGCAGCCCAGTACGTGGCGGTTGATCCGTCCAAGCAGTGGTCGTATCTATTGAATGATCTGGTGCGTTATTTCAAATCGCTCTGCCAGACCTACATGTTCGGTGAACTGGCCAGCGACTACCGCTGGCGGCTGCGAAATCTGAAGGCGCGGCACAGTCGCCTGTTGATTTACGCGGGGTTGCTGTTCCTGTTGGGGGAATCCAGTCGGACCATGGAACGTAAGTCCGAGTGGCTGGCAGAACGGCTGACCTGGACCCCCGCCGAGCGTTTGGCAGCGTTGTACGCGGAATATGGCGATGTTCGGTTCAAGGTGCTGGCGGGGGCCCTGAACTGCTTTGTCGAAGCGATGTGGACTCCCGGATTCCGCGATTCGTTGCGCGAAACACTCGAACCTGACTTGCCACTGGCTCGGGAATCCAATCCGGCATTCTTAAAGATGAAGCGGAATGCAGACGAATTTCTGTCCGAATTGCTGCGTTTCGCCCTGGCGCGTCGCGCGGACTGGGCCGAGCGATTCTTCGAATACTGGCTGTTTTAGACAGTGCCGCAATCAGGCAAGTGCAGACTTTACGTGCGCGGTGAGGCCCTTGTCGAGACGAGTGATCGTCAACGCGTGGCGACTGCATTGGCCTGGGGGCGATCCAGGTGGTCACCTTGTGGGCGGCCATTCGGTTCGGCGCGGAACGGAACTTCAACACGCGGACGTGCCCGTACTGCGATGAACGATGATAGTGCTACCAGCGGAATAACGATGTGCCCCAGGTCAGACCGGCACCGAAGCCGGTCATGAGGAGCGTATCGCCGCGGTGAACGCGGCCGGCCTGGACGGCTTCGTCGAGAGCGATCGGAATCGATCCAGCCGACGTGTTGCCATATTTCTGCAGGTTCTTGAACAACTTGTCGGGGGGCAGCGCGAGCTGCTCGGCGACGTTGTCGATGATGCGGACGTTGGCCTGGTGCATCAGGTACAGGCTGACGTCGTCGACGTCGATGCCCGTGCGGTTTAACATCAATTCAATTGTATTGGTGACTGTTTGCACGGCCCATTTGAAAACATTGCGGCCGTCCATTTGCAGGAATTGCAAACCGTCGTCCAAGTCTTCCTTTGTGCTGGGGCGTCGCGTGCCGCCGCTACGGCGGTCCAGCAGCGGACCGCCGCCGCCATCGGCTCCGATCTGGTAGCACAGCAGGCCCTGATGAGGATCGCCTGCGGTCAACAATACGGCTCCTGCCCCGTCACCAAACAGGGGGGCGACACGGTGATCCTTCGGGTTCACGATGCGGCTGTTGCAATCACCGCCGATGACCAGGGCCATCTGGCTGTTGCCCGTGGCAACATATTGGGCGGCCGTGACCAGGGCGTACATGAATCCGGCGCAGGCGGCCTGGACATCAAATGCACCGCAGTCCAGCCCCAGCTTGTCCTGGACAATGCAGGCGGTCGACGGGCAGGTAAAGTCCGGAGTGAAGGTGCCGACCACCAGCAGGTCAATTTCGGAGGGATCAACGCGGCCGTTGCGGATGGCCCGGCGAGCCGCTTCCACGCACAAATCGCTTGTGGCTTGTTCCGGGCTGCAATAGCGCCGCTGATGGATGCCTGTGCGTTGCACGATCCAGTCGGGATCCACGCCGCACTGTGCCTGCATTTCCTCGTTCGAGATAATGCAGTCGGGGACGTAAGAGCCGGTCGAGAGGATTTGCACGCCGAGCAGCGAATTGGTTCGCTGGCTGGTGCGGCGGCTATGTGCTTCAGTGGGCGAGAGTGTCGCAGTCACAGGAGAACCGTGGACCTTTCCGCAAGCTGCGGTATGGGGCGCCAAAGGCGGCAATTCGATCCGTCCCGTCGAGCTGTCTACGACGGATTCTGATAACAGAACGGCGGAGCTATGTTCCATTCGCTGGTACCTCAGCGACGCCTGTCAGGGACGGGGAATTGGCTTTGTTGTTCAGTCATTCGACCGGGCATTCTGGTTTGCAGCAATCCTCAGACTGCGGCCAATGAGAGCTGCCACGGGAGTTTACTTACGTTGTCGGACTAAGGCGAGAGAGGTTCTCCAGATCCGAGATTTTCGGTCGCCCAGTCCACACGATCACATTTACGCAATTGTCAGGCCAAAAACTGCAATCACGACACCGAATTGCCTGTTCCGTTGGCATTTTGGACCAAACCGCAGTCAACCATCGACGTCCAGATTCTTCGGAAGTATAACCACGATTCTGGATCGACACCAGCGATCTCAACCAGAACTTGGGGAGTCATCAGAGGTTGCGAGAGTCGTTAGCGCCTGTAGGGGTTCGTGAGAGTCTCTTCAATGTAACAATTGTGGAGGCGGATGACCCAACATTTGCCGTGGGAAAATCGGATTCTGCTGGACGACTGCCAAATCAGGCGCCGCAGTTGGTCTGATCGCCTGTAAAGTGGACAATTCAGCCTCAAAAACGTGACAGCCTGCAATCTTGGCGGAGCAATGCATCGAATTAATCTGAAGGGGCCTTGGGGATTTCAGCCGCTAGAGGGGGGGCGGCCTGGCCCCCTGCCTGAGGCGGGAACTGTGAAACTTCCGGCCGCATGGCAGAGTTTTCTCGGCGATTTTCGTGGCCGAACCTTGTTCACGCGCACCTTCAATTGCCCGACCAATCTGGATGCTCATGAACGAGTCAACCTGCTGCTGGACGGAGTTTCGGGCCGGGCACGCATCACATTGAATGGGAAACTTGTAGGCGCGATCGACAACCCGTCGCCCCCCGTGCGATTCGACATCACACAACGGCTCGAACGCCATAACCAGTTGCAGATCGAAGTGCAGTGGGAAGGAGCGGCCGATCAGCCGGGTGGATTGTGGGCTCCGGTCGCTCTGGAGATTCTTCCGAACTGAAAGCGAAGGTTTCGCCTCCATTGGGCCACATGTGAGCGT
>CAZQUW010000125.1:0-11765 GCA_964596215.1 uncultured Planctomicrobium sp.
TGGCCAACCTCTTCGGTCTGCGGTAAGCCTGAGGGGGCGACTCCTGACGCTCCACACTCCGAAGAGAATTCCTCGGATAGTTCCGACTGAGTTCGACGTACCGAACGGCCTGGGTGACCTCCATCCCCAGGCCGTTTTTTATTCTTTGTACGACAATCTGCAACACACCTCTCGGAGTCCAGACGGTGCTGGTTCATCCGGGTCTGTCACGCGCATGTACGAGTTGCTCGCGACACGAGACCCGTCTATCGGGATCTGCGACACGCCTGCGTCGTCGTGCTCTTCGCAATTGGCAGACGGTTGCCTGCCGCAACTTGTCTCACACCAACTTCGTGGTGAATCAGCTGCTCTACACTTCCCATGTGCGATATCGTTGGAGGGCTGGAAGGCTGCGACAGAACTCGCAAGAGACAGCGGCACAGCCGCGGCACAACACCTCGCAGGGCACACATCATGATGCCCGATATGGGACCGAGCACGCTCGTAATATCAATCGCTGGAAATAGGGTGTGCCGAATAACTCGGTTCCCGCCCTTCAGCCAGTCTCAGCCGGATGCAGGGCCTGAAGCAGGCGGCACGGTCAAACGGCTGCCTCGAGTGTCACAACAGCTGCCAGCTGGCCTCTAAGTTCACACCGCTCCAGGTTGGTACGCTGCTTCGATCCGCTCATCCCGATTGTGGACTTGATGCATCCCGTCTCATAGGCCGCCGCAAGGAAAACCTTCCTCGAATCACGGGGCAGCGGGAGCCGCCGGGCCTGCGGGAGCTGCTGCCCCCGGGGGCATTGCGCCTGGCATCGCCGCACCAGGGGCCGCTGCACCGGCTGGCGCCGCAGCGCCAGGAGCGCCGGCGGCACCTTCAGCGGGAGCGGCAGCAGCCGGAGCTGCTGGAGCAGAACTCGGAATCAGGCCAATTTTCTCGGCCAGGAATTTCGGCATTGGAATATATTCGGGGGCTGCCGAGGCCATGATCATACAGGAAGCCCCGTAGAGGACCACGATCCCGATGACGACCGTAAGGATGCCCTGGATTTGAGCAGTCTTGTTGATGGGCTCGCCGTCGGGCCCCAGTTCGATCTTCTTCGCGACGTACGCCTTCTCCTTGACTTCGCTGATCAGCTCCAGACCTTTCTTATTGTAGAAAGTGAACAGAGCACACACCCGCAACATGTACATCGACCAGCACGAAAACAGGAACAGAACGCCCGCTCGCAGGATCAGCATTCCCAGGACCACAAAAATCGCCCCGACCACCCCAATCGAGCCCGTCGAAAAGGGGAAGCCCATGGCAGCCGTCTGGGTCTCGATGGCCGAGGTATCCTTAATCCCCACTGCCTGCATGATCGAGATCAGAAAACTCTTCAGCAACAGCACTTCACCCAGGATCAACAAGGCGATGGGCAGCCACGTACAGAAGGCGACGACCCAGCAGAACAATACAGCACCGATGTTCTTGATGGCAATTTTCCACATCAGGGGCGAGACCCAGATCATCCAGTCGACGGGCATCGCGCGATGGGCGATGACGCAGGGAATCGGCAGCCAGGCAAAGAACAACGCCACGACCGCAGTCAGGCCATAATTAATTGCCGGACCGCTGTCCCGGGTAAAGAGATAGACGGGAGCAATGATCGGGAGGAAAGGGACCGCAGACGCTACCGTCCAGATCGTCCAGCTCACACCCGTCGCCATGGCTGTGAAGATTTCAAAGCTGGTGCGATCCAGCTTGATCTTCTTCTCCAGTGCGTGCATCACCACTTTCGAGGACAACGACAGGAACCAGCCGTAGACCCCCAGCGACCCCAGCGTCCCCAGAACGAGAAAGAAGATGAACGAGGGCTTGTGATCGTAAGCGTTGAAGACGGCCGCCAGCAGCAGGGCGACTGCCGAACCCGCAAACATGATCAACACATTGATCCAGCTATTGATCGTAATGCCGAGATTCTCTTTCAAAAACTCGACGCCGTCTTTCCAGGCTTTACTGAAGAAATCGGCCGGGTCTGCACCTTTCATTCTGGCTTTGCGCGCAGTCTTGCCAAGTCCGCCAGTCTGCAGATCGACACCACAGCTCGCGCATTCGGTGTCTTCTTCTTCGACCACTGCCCCGCATTTGGGGCAGACCTTCGTGCTCCGATCTTCCGAGCGACTTAAATCGAGCTTCGCAAGGAAATCGTCGTCGTCTTCCGCAGGCTTCTTCTTGGCAGGTGCCGCCTTCGCCGCAGGTTTCGCGGGTGCCTTGCCCTCCGGCCTGGCGCCAGTCGGCTTACCGGACGGAGCCGACTCGGATTCGGCCGCCGGAACGGGAACGCGTCCCTGGCATTCGGGGCATTTCACCGCTTTGCCACGGGCTGCATCTGGCGCAACGATCACTTTTTCGCACTGCGGACACCGCACGCGGACGGGCATCTTAGCCACCCCTTAAGAACGTTCCGGAACTCGGACACATGGACTATCGAAACCGAATTGACGCGACAACATCCGTGACTTGACGGAGAACCCAATTTAACACGACCGAGCCTGCAAATCACCTCCGCAATGAAGATGGCGGGGCCGACCGGCAATTTTCCACGAGCCCAACAGCAGCTCCCATGGCCATTGTCGCGGTAACTGGCCCCGTTTGCTCACTTCGAAACGATCACCGGCAGCGCGCGGTGCTCAGCGAGTGCGAGGCAGTGTTTTTCCGAGTCTCAAAGAAGCCCCGCCCTCGCTGGAAACACCCCAAACGTGCAATTTTACGTGGCCCGCAATTGAATTCCATTCGGGAGGGCATCTGCTGTGCCCGTAATGTCCCAAAGAATGACAACAGGCCGAGCAAATCTGCTCAGCCTGTTGGAGTTTGGTTGCGTTTCACCGCTGGGGAGCGGGTTGCCGATCGAAGAAATTACTTCTTCTTGGCGGGCTTGGCGGCTTTTGCGCCTTCCTTAGCCTTGGTGGACTTGGGGGCGGCGGTTTCCTTCTTAGCAGCAGCGGGCTTCTTGTCAGCCATTTCCGTGGCTCCTTTGATAGCGGTGCAACTGGAAAATAGATCTTGTCCTGCCCTGGCACCCACAGTGGCAGCGATCGGTTGCAGTCCTCTGCGTCGAGGCTGTATCGTCCCTGATCAGCATACACTACGACTTGGATTCACCCTGCAACATTTTATTTATCGGCTTTGGAAAGTACTGTCAATCGGAAATCCATACGATTTAAGCTGTTGTCGCGAATATTTCTGTCCTAACTCTATTGCCCCTGAACGCCCTCCACAACGCAAGTCAGAATCACGACTGAAACCCGATCTGAACACCCTGAAATAATCGTTAGTTCGGCCCTTAGTATCTAAGTCATGACTCGCGATTGAGATGCGTCGGCAGTCCCTGATTTCCAGCCAGAACTTGTGAATCTGGGACGCAACGAGATGCTGGGCAAACTACGGTTGTCTTCACGATTTCGATTAAACTCGAAGCTGAAAAAGCTGGGCGGAATGTGACTGTTGAAGCGTGCGCAGACTGAATTCCAACCGGTCACAATTCTGCCATCAATGTGAGCCTGACAGGAGGCCTTAAGCACGTTAAAACTCGCTCCAGAACGCTTCCGTACTCACTGGTAATCACATGCCGGCAATTTTTGAAGACGAACGCACCGTCGTGGCCTCCGAGATCGATCTCATGGGGCACGTCAATAACATTGAATACCTGCGCTGGACGCAGCGGGCCGCAGTCCGCCATTCGGATGCCCAGGGCTGGACCACGAATGACTATCTGCGACTGGGGCAGGGTTGGCTCGTCCGCAGTCATCACATCGAATACCGACAACCCGCACTACTGGGGGACCCGGTCATCATTCGAACCTGGGTGGCGGACATGAAGAAGGTGACGTCGTTACGGCGCTTCCAAGTCTTGCGAGCCACGGATCGGTCGCTGTTGGCCGAGGCGTCCACGAACTGGGCATTCGTAAATTTCGAGTCGGGTACGCTGTGCCGGATCCCGGTGGAAGTCAGCAGCGCCTTTGAAATCGTCGAAGACAGGCCTGCGTGAGATGCGGGAAGCTTTGAGGCACTGGAAATCGCGGCACCATGACAGGCCCGGAGCCCCAGTCCGCTCGCGCGGCCAGCCGTCCAGCAGGCAAGTTCTTGTCGCTTTTCAATATCAGGCGGCGGAACGCCGACGAAACTCCGCTACACGGGCACTGCTGCGGCCACGGATGATGCCGATTCAATCACGCGTTGATAGAGATCTGCCGTTAATCCGACCATCCGATGCAGACCAAATTCTTCCTGCACCAGTTCGCGGCCATTTTCGCCGATATGACGCGCGCGCAATGGATCGCAGAGCAATTCCAGGATGCGGTCGGCAAGTTGCCGGCTGTTTGACGGCGGAACCAGCAGGCCGTTGTGCTGATCGTGGATCACGCCGTAGACGCCCCCCACGCGCGACGCAATGACCGGGATTCCCGAGGCCATCGCTTCCAGCATGATCGTTCCCAACCCCTGCTGCAGCGATGGCAGGCAGAAGATATCCATCGCGGACAATGACTCAGCAAAGTTCAACATGTACGGCACGAACGTCACCTTAGATGAAATCCCCAAATCACGCGCCAGGCGCCGCAAGTTCGCTTCTTCTGGTCCAGCCCCCGAGACCAGGAACTCCACGTCGCGGCCGGTTTGCAGCACCCGCGACGCAGCCCCCAGGAAGAAAGGGAGTCCCTTAACCGTCTCCAGCGGGCCGGCGGTACCGATGATGGGAACATGCCCCGGATCGAGAATGGGTTCCTTGCGTGCTTCGACATTGAGATCCACGCCGCTGGGAATGACAGTCACAATCTCCGGACGGATCCCTGTTTTCGCGACAAAATCACGTTTGACCGATTCGCTGACGGTAATGACCTGGGCACATGGCGGATCATTCAGGTGAACTTTTTCCTGCGGGCTGAGATAGTCATGGACGGTCAGGATGTAAGGGCGATTCAGTTTGCGCGCCAGCCACTTTCCCTGCCGCAGGACGCGACGCGACTGCACGTGAATCAAGTCAGGGGTTTGATCCCCCAGGTCACAGACCACGCGCTGCAAAATCAACCGGTTATAAAACGGTACGTCGAGATACGGATACTCGCGAATCCCCAGCTCCCGGCGCTGCCTGGACTCCACGAGACGGGCATTTGGACAGACCACCAGGGGGCGAATCCCGCTGGCCGGCAAGTGTTTCGCCAGACGCAGCGTATACGTACAGCTCCCGCGGACCTGAAATCGTCCCGACAGGAGCATGACATGCGGCCGGGAATCGTCAGCGTCAACTGCGGTGACACTGGAGCGCGACTCTGCGCCACGCCGCACAGCGGCGACTTCAATTTCCCGGGTAATCGGTTCTACCATGATCAATCTGGCCGGCCGTGGCTAAAGGAGTACGTGCCTGGCAAACACAAGCTCGCCACTCAAGCGAATGCATGTGGTAATTTTCAGTGAGATGCTCTCGCCGGCACACTGCACGTCCAACAGCGCGCGCTGCGAAGCCTCTAATCTATTATCGCAGGCACTTCGGCCGATTCAAAATCTCCTGAACGACGATCGCCTGACGGATGCTGTCCGGATTGCCGAGCATCTTTCGCAACGATTCCATCCGCAGGGTGGAGCAGCACTCGGCGGCGGTCGGGGGTTCTTTCGCGAACAACTGGGTTGCCGTTTTACGCACGCCGGAACCCGTTTCGGCTGGCGCCTGCAAACCGGTCCCCATGTTGTGCTGGACGCTTTCTTTGATGTCCTGGCCGACATCACGTTTGGCTTCCTCGGCAATTCGCTCAGACATGTGTTCGCGTACGTGCTGGGCCACGCTGCCGCTGCCGCTGGCCCCCATTGCAGCGGCCTCACGACGCGAAGCACGGTCCTCGACCAGACGTCTGGCGGGGGGTTGTTGCCCCGCGGGTTGCTGCCGCTGCACTGGCTTGGCAGGAGGTCGCTGTGAAGCACCAGACTGACCGCCGGAACCCTGCGGGCGTGCTCGATTGCTGCCACCACGACCGGTTTCGTTAGACCGGCGTTGGTCGGGCTGGCGATTCATCTGCTGCAGGAACGAGTCCAATTCATCCGCATTGCGCTCTTCCCGGCGCTTGCCAGGACGCTGCACAGGGGGGGGAAGTTGCTGATTGGTACCCTGCACCGTCTTGATGATATAGCCGATGACCGAGACCATTACAAAAATCAACGCCACGAGCTCTTGAAAGCCTGCAGAAAACAGTGGTTCGAAGCCGCCGCTCATGGTCTTGATCTCTCCTCGTGCTGCCGTGTAGCCATCGGCGTCGCCAGACTCGAAGTTCTGTGGGCCAATCTTGAAGACTGGCAACTTCGGCTAGATTGCAGCCTCAGCCATCATTCTAACAGCTTTCTGCACCCGCTTCGCCCGGAATTCCCCACGCACTAGTTCGCATTACCTGGAATGGAGGGAACTTCGCCGGCAATCGCCGAACGCATCTTGGTATCGGCCTGGACGTTATTCAATTCGTAATAATCCAGCAAACCCAGCTTGCCGGTATTGAACGATTCGGCAATCGCGCGCGGCACTTCGGCTTCGGCAAGCACGACTTTCGCGCGGCTTTCCTGGATCTTGGCAAACATTTCCTGCTCGCGGGCGTAGAACTCGGCCCGCCGCTGTTCGGCCCGGGCCTGGGCCACACGCATATCTGCTTCAGCCTGGTCTGCCTGCAGACGAGCGCCGATATTATCGCCCACATCGATATCCGCGATGTCGATCGACACAATCTCGAATGCCGTCTGCGCTTCCAATCCCAGTGACAGCACCGTCCGTGAAATCATGTCGGGATTCTCGAGCACCGTCTTGTAGGAACTCGTCGAACCAATTGCGGAAACGATACCCTGTCCCACGCGGGCGATGACAGTGTCCTCGGTCGCCCCACCGACCAATTGCTTCAGGTTGGTACGAACCGTCACGCGCGCCCGGGCACAGAGCTGAATGCCGTCACCACAGACTGCATCCAGGGTTCCTTGCGATTTCTTGGGATCAGGACAGTCAATCACCTTCGGATAAACGCTGGTTCGTACCGCTTCCAGGACATTACGGCCAGCCAGATCGATGGCGGAAGCAGTCGTCCAGTCGAGATCAATGCGGGCCTTATGGGCGGCGATCAAGGCTTGAATGACACGCTGGACATTACCTCCCGACAGGTAATGGGATTCCAATGCGCGCGTGGTCAGCGGGAATCGGTCCGTAATTCGCGCCTGCACCGCCATGATTTTACTGCGAACGATCTCAGTCGCATTCACCTTTCGCAGCTTCATCATCAGCAAGTCATAGAGGGTGATGCCGGCCCCCGTCATGACCGACTGAATCCACAAATTAAAGAACTGCGCGAAGATGGCGAGGAAAATCAGGAAAAAGAAGATCGCGGCCAGCGCGATGAAGATCGTCAACACCGGCATGAGTTCATTGTTTTGAGCGAACAGACTGGCGAATGGCAGCATAATCAGCGAGCTCTCGTCAGAGGTATTTTTCAATGGCGTTTGCGGATGTCATTACACGCAGTATGGCGTCAACGCGCGGCAGCGTGCACATTCCAGATCCTTGTTATACCGTGACAGGGTGCAATTGTGACAGTCTCAGGATGCCCCGGGACGAGGTCCCCGGTCAGCCGGGCAGATCATTAAGACCTCGACGAAGCCGGTGCTGCTGAAAATTCACGAATTCAAAGTCCTTGTGCCGGCCAAAGGCTAAGCACGCCCAGTGGGCAGATCCAGATCCGAGTTGCTATCGTCCAGGTTCCAGACTTCGGCAGCCGCCTTGGGAGGTTGAATGGAAGTATTCGGAATCGCCCCCCCACTTTCGTTCGACCCGGGCGGCGAGTTGGACGGACGCACGAGCACACGGTTGCCCTGCACCGCCAGCACGCGGACGCGGACGCCGCGCTCGACGATCAATCCTTCGCTGAAACAGTGGACACGCTCTCCGGCGATCAGCACCATCCCCGCCGGATTTAGGGGTGTCACGGTCTCACCAAGCTGACCGATCATGCGGCTCAGGCGCTGCTGCTCCATAACGAACGGCGTCACTTCTTCCGCAGTTGGCGGTTCCAGTTGCTTACCCATCGGCGTATGTGGCCAGACCTGAATCGCCGCCACCACCGACGCCGGAAGCAGAATCAATGCTCCGACCACGAATATCCAGAACATCAGGGGATTCGCAGACCACCAGGCATTGTAGGCGGACCAGACAGCACCTGCCAAAGCGAGCATCGAGCCGAAGAACAACAATCCGCCGCTGGGGATTAGAACTTCGGCGAATAACAACACCATCGACAGCAGCAGCAACAGAACGGCTAAGAACCAGGGATCCATAGGTGTTGCGAATTCTTTTCAGTCTGATGTCAGCAGGCCAGCATTAACCAGGCACCACAGAGAGAAATCTATCATCCGCAGTAAGCCCCTATAGTTTAGCCTGCTGGTAAAGTCTGACAAGCACCGGGAGACAGCACAAGGTGCTGGAGTCCAGGTAACCAAACGCAGCCGAGGGCGAAGTGATCTGCCCCAGCGACCTCAATTCCCATGGTCCTGGCTTCCCGGACAGCGGCAACAGGCCATAACCGCTTAAGGAATCTCAACCCAAACATCGGTGCCTTCTACTTTTACGGAAAAACTGGGCTGCGACAATTTGGCATTCAGGCAGTGCCGTCCGTTCGTGACATCGAATTGCCACCCATGCCACGGACAAGTCACAATGGCGCCACACAGCTTGCCTTTGGCCAGCGGCCCGCCAGAGTGGGGACAGACGCCATCCAGGGCCGTGAACTGACCTGCAACATGAAACAGGGCGACAATCCGGTCACCGGCTACGTACTCTTTGCCGGTTCCTTCTGGAATCTCGTCGACCGCAGCGATTCGCAACCACTCAGACATGACACGACCTTTGACAATGCAATTCCGGGCCAAGGCTCACAGGCAAAGCACTTAATTCTGGCGCAAATGGGCCCACGCGAAAAGGGAACACCAGACAGATCAGCTCGTCATTGACCGATGATCCTCGTGGATGCCAGATGCCTCGCATACTGGCGGGCGATAAATAACCGGCTTCGGCACGATGACTGCAGGCTGAGATCGCAGGCACTGCGAGCTACCTCGAAAATCTCCGATTCCACACGTACAACCCACGCCAACTTGAGACCGGACAAGGGTTTCATCCAATCGCTATGGGCACGATTGAAGGTCTTGAGGTAGTATTGCAGTGAGATGAGGACCCGGACACGCTGTCGCAAAATTATTGACTTGGAACGAGTGAACTCTCGATGAAAACCTTTCGATTAATGGGCGTGCTGGTGGTCGCGGGTATCGGAATCGGTGCCGCGCTGAGCTATCTGTTGCCCGACCTGGACTTCGGACTCGGGGCGGGAGGGATCGGTCTACCGACTGGTAAAACGGAAACTCAGGCTGTCGGTATCGACGCCGCTCCGTCAGAGGAAACCGCATCCCAGACCGCACCCGAACCGGTGGCTCCCCCGGCTGTGGTGTATGTCTTGATCGACGGGCGCGAGTACGTGCTGCGTCGGGGCCCGGAGGGCAAAGCGGCCTTCAAACCAGCCAGCCTGGAGGAAGTCGTCGAAGCGGCCCTCTCGGCAACGGGAGATGATAACGGCATCCGCATCCGCATCGCTCAGAAGAGCTCCTCACGAGAACTCGCTGAACGGGCCTTGCGATCAAAATTGGATGAAGCTGGTGTGCCCAAAGATTCGATCCGCTGGAAGGACGAGCCTGTCGATTAAATCGCTCAGTTGCTGATAGTCCAGGGACGGAAGGGCGCCAGGCGTTCGCCAGCCCTAAAAAAACAGCCCGGCCTCTTTTGAAGAGAGACCGGGCTTGTTTGGCTTCAAACCGCTTCGATTGCCAGCAATTAGAGCTTGGCAACCTTGGCGATCAAGTCTGCGGTACGGTTCGAGTAACCGTACTCATTGTCGTACCACGACAGAATCTTGATCAACCGACCGCCAATGACCATCGTCCACGGAGCATCGAAAATGCTGCTGTGGGTATTACCGATGATGTCGCTGGAGACAATCGGGTCGGTGTTGTATTCAATGATGCCCTTCATCGCGCCATCAGCAGCCGCCTTTACGGCGGCATTGATTTCTTCAACTGTGACATCGCGGCCGAGTTCGGCCACGAGATCGGTGATGCTGCCGCAGGGGACCGGAACGCGGAGCGAAATGCCGGTCAGCTTGCCATTCAACGCCGGCAACACTTCACCGACGGCCTTCGCCGCACCCGTCGAAGTCGGGATGATATTCACGGCAGCCGCCCGTGAACGGTGCAGATTGTCGTGCAACTGGTCAGCCAGACGCTGATCGTTGGTGTAAGCGTGGCAGGTGGTCATCAGACCGCGAGTGATGCCGAACGTGTCATTCAGCACCTTGGCGATGGGAGCCAGGCAGTTGGTCGTGCAGCTGGCGTTGGAAATGCACTTGTGGCTGGCATTCAATTCGCTGTCATTCACACCCATGACGACGGTCAGGTCGGGCTTGTCCTTCGCGGGAGCCGACAGAATGACCTTCTTCGCGCCGGCGGTTAAATGGCTGTCGTAACCCGACTTGCCATCCTTCGCCCGAGCCGTGAAGAACCCGGTTGATTCCAGAGCGACATCCACACCCAGGCTGCCCCACGGGAGCTTGGCCGGATCGCGCTCGGCAACCACCTTGACCTTATTCCCGTTGACGATCAACGAATCGCCGTCAGCCTTCACTTCACCGGGGAATCGGCCGTGCACGCTGTCGTACTTCAACAACATGGCCAATGATTTGGGATCGCCGAGGTCGTTAATGGCGACGAGTTCGAATTCTTCAGGACGAGCAGCCATCGCACGAAAACTGATACGGCCAATACGGCCGAAGCCATTAATACCAACACGCACCTTAGCCACAGGAACAACTCCTCAAGGACACTTGAAATACGAACCAGCCAGACCGCACACCGGCCTGAGACTTTTGCATTCCATTTCGTGAAGTCACGATTATAGGTTTGTCAAGGACGGCGAACAAGCAACCGGAATTGATGCGTCCGGCAACCGATTCACACGTTCCTGCCCTGAATGTCGGCATCTCGACCCCGTCGACTCTAACGGTTATGTCGAATTTGACGACATCGTAACGCACCTCAGAAGTTTTCGTGACAGAACCACGAACCCGCGCTGCGAATGCGAGAATTCCTTCAGTTTCACGAGAAATGCGGTCACGGTCGCGACGGGGAAAACATCAATGATTCCTTACGTATCGCAGCATGAGTTCGACTGTACGAATCCCCTGAGATTTCCTCGTTAAGAGGATGCGGAACGGCGTAATCCGCTGTTAAACTGGATGATCTGCGAAGTCTGCTGTGAATCTGGCGTGAACAGATCATCCAGCAAGAAGTCTTGGCTTCTCTCCGGCCGATACCCTCTCTCGCTGCAGTGAGTTTTCCTCTCAGAATTGCTGGCGGAATCACCAGGAGAAGGCACCCGATGACCGAGACGGCTCCCCCCGTGGCCCTGTTTTCCCTCGACGAACTGCGAGATTACGTGCACCGCACGTTGTGTCGACGCGAGAACTTGCTGGTAGAACAGTCTCCGCTGGGAGAATTGCCATTGATGCGGGCGGGCCAAAGTTGCGGGATCCAGTTCATCGTCCAAGGCCCCCGCGCAGTCCGCCTCTCCGCCATCTGGGCCTCAGACCTGAACGTGATTTACTTCTACGACGCCCGCGGCGAACGCTACATGAAAGTCGCGTTACGCTATCGGCTGACAAACACGGCCGATGCGGCGTGAC
>CAZQUW010000125.1:11865-16400 GCA_964596215.1 uncultured Planctomicrobium sp.
CTTCCTCCTACCCGACTCCCATCCCGCGATCAATCGCATCCAGATCGCGCAGGAACAGAGCCAGCTCTGATTGCAGCGTCGGCCGGTCAATCTTCCACTGCGGATTTTCTTCTGTGGACCGATTGCAGTGGGAGATCAGCAGACGGTACAGAAACTTGAACAAGTGCCGCGGAACGCGCAGCCGCGAGAGAGTCGAGATCAACTCCGTCTGGGTGATGCTGTCCTCAAACCATTCCTTGATGGAGGGTTGGGTATGCGGAATGGAGGCACAGGCCGCCAATCGCGCGTTGGCCAGGTCGTACAATGACTCGCCGGTCCATTCCAGGCTTTGAATCAGATTCTGCTTGTCAAGTCGCGACCGTTCGTAGAACTCCCGATCACCGCGATTCACGTACGGATAGACTTCCTTCGGCAGCAGCAGCTTGAAGCCAATTCCCGGGTGCTTCAGGAACTTGTTGTCGAACATGGACCACAGGAACGCCTTCATCCGCTCGGGATTCCCGTTGATCAGATGTGGCTCATCCACGCGATCAACGAGTACCGCGATGCCGTCGAAACCGAGCGAATTCAGCACTCCCCGCAACTTGTTGATCAACTCGTAGCGGTCGTCGCTGCGGTCACGACTCGGCAACGGCTGATTCGCCAACTGCTGTCGCTCAAACCGCGACAACATGCCACGCACCGTGTTCACCTGATGATCGATGACTCGTACCTGACGATTCACTTGCGAAGCCGTCCACAGCAAACCGGATTGACGCCACAGCCACGGCCCCCAGCCCACCGCCATGATCAGCCAGAACCACCAGCTCCCAAACACTGACATGCGATTGGCCAGCGACGAAAATGTGACGTTGCTCCAGACGAGCAGCGTGACGAGTGTCACCAGCAGGCCCCCGGCCAGGTCCAATTGCGATCTCCATGTGGAGAATCCCAATTTCCGCCGCAACGTCTTCCAGCGCTGCATGGGGGACATCGCCCGCGAGTGATCATAGAACGCAGCCAGCAGCAGCAAGTCCCGCTTTTGCAGGGTTGTCAGGCTGTCAATCTGCGCCTTATGAATCTCGTTACCTTCATCCTGCGACACAGGAGGATCACCCACGATGACCCCGACCAACTGGGTCACGCCCAAGGTCAAAATGGCATCCATGTGATCCCACAAGCGCCATTGTGCCAACGCCTTTTCGGGCTGACGCCGCCAGCGGGGCAGCTTCTCGGCAAAGCAATCCAGGAACGGATTCAGATCGTCGTATTCAATGATGAAAACGCGCTGCCGCGAATTCTTCTGATTGTAGTGCGTCAGTTCCTCCACCAACTGCAACCGCAAGGCCGTTTTGCCGCTTCCCTTTTCACCGAACACAATCGCCGTCGACGGTTCGGCCGGGCTGCCGAGAATCTTGGCCCAGGCGGGATGATGAGTTGAATCGAGACAATGTTGCCGAAACACCTGATCGGATTGAGCGTCTTCTTGTCCAAACGGATTATCCTGGACGCCATGGTGGCCCAGGAATTGGGTAATCTTCATCGCGTAAGCGTTCCTCCGGGAATCCTGATTCGCCCCCTCCCGATGGTCCTGCGGCAGTCTGCTGAGCGCGACCGCAAAGTCCCAGGGCGAGCAGCTGGATCGGACTACCACTTGCGCGGCAGCCGACGTGAAGCCATCCGGATAATAGCAAATGCCACTTCCGAAAGTGAATCAACAGTTGCCAACGTGGGAACATCCATGCCGCCTGACGTTCCGCAGGCTGGAATGAGGTGCCCGGGTCTCGGAAGTCATTTCCATCCTGCGAAGCAACTGAAACAATGAATGGGATAGACTTCGGCGATGGTACAAACTTGTCCTGCAGGGCCCGCCTCGGGCACGTCTGTCTGCGGCAAATTGGCCGATCGCTAGTGACCCAAACTCCGGATTTGGATTACAATTCCGCCGAGCCCGAATCCCATCGGGCAAAGTGAATGGATTTCGCAGTTGCAGTTGGTTGCAGTAAATGGAGTCGATAAACATGTCACGTTCACGTCAACGTCGTATCAGCATGAAGGTCTGGCTGAGTGTCTGGTGCCTGGGCTCTGTGTCAGTCGGTCTGGCCGCCGATTCCCCCACTCCGGAATTTGCCCTGACCTTCCGTCCGACTCAGACCGATGTGGACTATGAGATTCCGAATGCGGCGGATTCCAAGCAATGCAAAGTCACCGTCGAGCGTTACGGTAAAGGTTCGGGCTGGGTCGTGACTGGTCCGACCGGACAGGTGCTCCGGCGATTCGTCGACTCAAATGATGACAAGATCGTCGATCAATGGCGCTATTATCGCGACAGCGTCGAAGTCTATCGAGATCAGGATTCTGACTACAACAAGCAAGTCGACCAGATGCGCTGGTTTAATTCCGGTGGCAGCCGCTGGGGCATCGACAAGAACGAAGACGGTAAAATTGACTCCTGGAAGTCACTCTCACCGGAGGAACTGGCACGGGAGACCGTCAAGGCCTTGATTGCCAAAGATGAACGCCTGCTGGGGACCCTGGTACTCAGCCCGGAAGATCTCACCCGGTTGGGGCTGAAGGCCGAACTTTCCGATTCGATTCGGAAGAATCTCGCAAACCTTGGCGGACAGCTGGAAAAACTGTCGAAGGTCAAGATGCTGTCGGGCAAGGCGAAGTGGCTGCAATTCCAGGGGACCATTCCCAGCACCATTCCCACCGAACAAACCGGCAGCCGCGAAGAACTGGTCACCCATCAGAATGCCATGACGCTGGTCGAGGAAGAAGGCCAGACAGGCCTGATTCAGCTCGGCACTTTGATCCGCATCGGCGACGCCTGGAAGCTGACGCGCATGCCACAGCCCCTCGAAGGCAATTCGGTTCAGGTGGCCGACGATGGGCTGTTCTCCCCGGTTGTGGCCGCCAGTCAGCCGGCACCTCAACCCTCCCCCGGCACGGCCGAGAACCCCAAGGTTCAGAAGCTGATTGAAGAGCTGCAAGCCCTTGATAAGAAGACCCCCGGACCCACCGCTTCGAGGACCGCCTGGTCGGAATTCAATACGCAACGCACTGCCGCCTTACGCCGACTGGTCGCGAGTTCCGATACGACGGAAGACCGCGAGCAGTGGCAGAAGCAGATCGCCGACGGGATTGCTGCCGGCGTCCAATCAGACACCTACACAGACGGCCTGGAACAGCTCAAGCTGATGCTGGCCGACATCGAAAAGAAGAGCCCCAAGTCGTCACTGGTGGCCTACCTGACCTATCGCATCATGACGGCAGAATACAGCCTGAAACTGCGGAAGGCCCCCACCGACAAGACGGCGGAAATTCAGGAACAATGGCTGAAATCGCTGGAAGCCTTCGTCACAAAATATCCTAAGGAAGACGATTCCCCCGAAGCCTTGTTCCAGCTGGGCAGCACCTACGAGTTTTCCGGCAAGATGAAAGATGCCCGGACATGGTACGCCAAGCTGTCGACCTCGGCCCCGGAAACCCCGTCCGGCGCCCGGGCGAAGGGAGCCCTGGCACGACTGGACAGCAAGGGGGCGACCTTCAATTTGAAAGGCAAGGATCTCAACGGCAAGATGGTCGACATCGCCGAGTTGAAGGACAAGGTCGTACTCGTGATTTACTGGGCCAACTGGAGTGAACCGCTCGTCAAAGATCTGCCTCAGATTCGCGCCCTCTATGAGCAATATCACGATCGCGGTCTAGAAATCCTGGGAGTCAACCTCGACGCGACTAAGGAAGATGCCACAGCCTGGATCGCGGAACACAAGGTCGATTGGACCCAACTTCACGAACCCGGCGGCCTGGAAGGCAGCCCGTTGGCCGTCGAGTACGGGATCATCCATTTGCCGAGCATGTTCGTGATCGATCGCGAAGGCAAGGTGATCTACCGCGGAATCGCCGCGGAAGAATTGAAACCAGTCTTCGCAGACATCCTGAAGTCGGAAGACAAGCCCGAAGAGAAGAAGGACGAGGAGAAAGCCGACAAGTAAGCTCTCTCCCGGGCGAGCGTCCAGCGGCGTCAGCCGGATGGTAGTTGCGCAGGTTACGAGTCGTTTAGAACGACCGGTTTCAAAATCGATCCGGCTCTCGTGATCGTTCGTGGGCTGGGCAAGGTCGTCTTGCTGACGACTCGCTGACAACCATCCCGCTGACGCCGGACGCTCGCCTTGAAGAGTTGTCGGTCAACTTTTTGGTGTCGCCATCGTTCGCGATTTCTTCACCAGAGCAATCAGCGCCCACGTGGCACCCAGCACGACCAGCGTGCCAATGATTCCGGCCACTGCCGTGCTGAGTCCCGGGTATTCTTTGAGCGCCGGAATCTGGTAATCATCCAGAATCAGCACCTTCGTGACGGTGCCTAAATCAGAAAAGCCCGTCCGTTCCGCGGCGGCTTCCAGTCCATCAGCATGCTCAGAAGCAAACGGAGCGAGAAACGCAGCGACCCCCAGTGCGGCAATCACCCCGGCAAATACAAACCGGCCCACTCCCGACAAGACCGTCGGCGCGGCCGTCCGCCTTTCCAGCAAATCGGGCCGCTGCACCAGGAC
>CAZQUW010000125.1:16500-18245 GCA_964596215.1 uncultured Planctomicrobium sp.
TAGATCGCATATCCGCCCCACGTGCCGACGATCCCCATGTTGACGATGTTGGCCCCCAGCACCGTCCAGCCGCCGTCGTAGAACAGAGCCAGCTGGATGATCAGCACCAGGGAAATGGCCACGCACCCCGCCCACGGACCCAGAAGTGCCGCCGCGAGTACGCCTCCCAGCAAGTGGCCCGAAACCGGCAGCGGCGGCAAGGCGAAATTCACCATCTGACCGGCAAAAATCAGCGACGCCGTCATGCCGGTCAGCGGCACGGTTCGATCCGCCAGCGAATTCCTCAATTGCCGGACACTCCAGGCCAGGGCCCCCACGGCCAGCAGCCCGGTTCCCAGGCAAACATCAGGAGTTAAAAAACCGTCGCGAATATGCATGCTGAGAACCTCAAGGGGCGGGCAAAGATAGTCGTTGATCGCTCCGCGATCATACGCGTTCGCAGTAGCGAGCCTGAATTCCCGTCTGGCGTTCTATCTTATATTAACCCCGTCGGGCAAAGGCGAATGATCGCGGAGCGATCAACGACTATCTTTGTCGGGCGGCAATTACGACTTCTTCTTGCGCGGCTTCTTGATGGGGGTCTCCCAGATCTCAAATTGCCGGTCGAGTTCCTCTAACGGGATCGGCACCAGCGGCACCGTCAGGCGGAAGTCGTTGTTGTCTTCTGGCGGATCACCGTGATGATCGAAGGCCGCAATTTCATCTTCCAGGTCTCGTAACCAGGGGGGGATTTCAAGCCCCGACCCCGTGGACGTATCCAGGTAGTTCTGCACCAGCTTCAGCAGCTTGTCAAAACTGGCCGACGGTTGCCGACGCTCGCGAGCATCCTTCATCGCTTCCGGGACCAATGCGAGTAACTCGTCCAAAGCCAGCGGCTTGACGAACTTCTCGTTCAGCAAGTCGGTGATGCCCGGCAGGCGCATCCCGTATTGCTTTTCGAGTTTCTTCAAGTCGTGCAGCAGTTCCTTGGCGATCTCGGTGGTTCGCATTTCGAACAGGCCACGCCACATCGACGCTTCGCTGGCTCGGCCTTCGCGAATCAGGACTTCATGGGCGGCGACCAGCGGGCTGCAGTCCCACGCATGACGCTCGTATTGCGCTTCCAGCCGCAGAAAATCGAGCAGACTGAAGAATTGCTCGCCGTAATCGGATTGCGTGGTGGTTGTGTTGTACTCGAGGAACCGGTCGTATTTTTCGACGGTCGCGCGGAAGATCAATTCCAGGAAGAAGACGGCTTCGTCGATGGCGATCTTGCCCGCATCCAGATCGGCCAGCAGCTTGTTCGGCTTCAGCGGATCGTCGTTCTGGGCCAGATACTCGAGGAACTCGCTGACGCCGTTGTGCAGGATGGCGCGCAAGTTCCCGAACGTCAGCACCTGCGCGTGAAAGAATTCCGAGCCATACTTCTTGATGAACTCTTTGATCTCTTTCCAGTTGGAAGGATCTTCAAAGGCTTCCAGCGTCGACAGCCGCATGGTGTCGCTGTGTTCGATCCACAGCGCGTGATAGTACTCCGTCAAGCCGCTGACGACGCTGACGAGTTGGTTGTCGGCCAGTTGCTCGGCAGGCCAATGCCGCGCGTGTTGCATCAGCCCTTCCAGCGCTGCGTTGAAGGCTGCATGGAACAGGCGGTCAAATTCGGTGATCACTGTTCCGGCCGGGGGCGAGTACCGTTCCATCTTCTGGGCGGTTTTCAGCAACTGCCAGCTCTCACGGAACAGCCCCAGTCGCGGCAGATGATCCAG
>CAZQUW010000126.1:0-18098 GCA_964596215.1 uncultured Planctomicrobium sp.
GGCTGCGTGGCGATTGCCTTTCAGTCCTATGGCCTGGCTCTGGCGTTGATCGGTCTGAATCGTATTGCTGATGGATTGGACGGTTCGATCGCTCGACGACGCGGTCCCACGGATGTCGGGGGCTATCTCGACATCGTACTGGACATGATTTTCTATTCCGGCGTGCCCTTTGCATTTGCCGTGTCCCGCCCGGAATTCTCGTTGCCTGCGTGTTTTCTGATCTACAGCTTCATCGGAACAGGCGGTTCGTTTCTGGCGTATGCTGCGATCTCGGCCAAGCGGGGGGTGACAACGGACAGCTTGGGGAAGAAATCTTTCTACTACTCGGCAGGACTGATTGAGGGAACTGAAACAGTGATCTTTCTTGGCCTGTGCTGCGTGATTCCTGATCGATTCGCTGCCCTGGCCTGGAGTTTTGGTACACTTTGCTGGGTGACCACAGCCGGCCGTATTGCGGCTGGCGTCAGGACATTCCGTAACCTGCCATGAAGGTTTTCGATGTGCCAGTTCTCTCGTAGACGGTTTCTGCAGGCGAGCGCAGGCGCGGTGGCCGGTATCGTGTCAGGGTGCGGCCCCGCAGGTCCCGCGGTGAATTCGCGAAGCAAACGTGAATTGCGGGTCTTCGTGTATGCAGGCAATCACGAGAACACGGTGCGCGAGGTATTTGTTCCGCGATTCCAGGCGGCGGGCGACACCAGGGTCACGCTCTATTCCGGGTGGTGGGACGCCATTGCAAAGTTGAAAACAGCACCGTCGAACGCGCCACCCTTTGACCTGATGATTACCGACGCAACTCAAGGTTACCCTGCGGCGAGAGAGGGCTTGTTCGCGAAGATCAACTTCGCTCGAATTCCGAACCATAGGGCGATAACTCCCACCGCTCTGGATACCTGGATCTATCAAGACGGTTTCGGGCTGCCGTATCCCGATTCGGTCATGACATTTGCCTTTCACCGCGGGCTGGTCACCCCGCCACCCACTCGCTGGTCCGATCTTTTCCAGTCAAGACTCGCAGGCAAACTCGGCCTCTACAACAGCTTCTATATGAGTCTATATACGTTTGCCGCGGCATTAGCCGATGCCAATTGCAGGCCCGGGTCGGCACACGAGTTAGTGCGGGCAAAACCCGATGAGGTATTTCGATACGCGCGAGAACATCGCGAGGCCGTTAAACTGTGGTGGCCGACTTCGACTGACATGATTCTGGCGCTCAATGACCAAGTGGTCTCAGCGGGTAACATGCATAGCCCAGAATACCTGCAGGCGATTCGCGAAAAACCTGAGCTTGCTGCGCGGGTTCCCGATGACGATCGAGCGATGGTCCAGGTCTTCTGGGCCATTCCCGCCGGAACAAAGAATCAGGATCTGGCCGAATCAGCCCTGGATTTGATGTTCAGCGAAGAGGTGCAACTTGAGTTCGCGCAGCGTGGAATGGCCACCGCCCTGCCACAAGTTGCGGCCAAGATGGCCCAGGCAGATCCGTATTGGAAGACATTCTACCCCCACACCGATGAACAATTTCGGACACTCCAGTATTATCCCTATGATGTCTACTCCGAGCACTGGGATGAGTTTGCCGACCGTTGGGACCGCACCATCCTCCGCGGTGACTGAAGCGATACGCCTTGAGGGAGTCTCCTTCGGATATGGCAATGGACATGTCGTGGACGACGTATCGCTGGCGGTACCCGCTGGTGCGTTCGTCACCCTGCTGGGCCCTTCCGGCTGCGGCAAGACCACGTTATTGCGGCTGCTGGGCGGGTATCTCACACCGGAACGCGGCCAGATTTTTCTACAAGGACGCGAAGTCACGGCCCTGCCCCCCAATCTGCGTCAAATCGGGATGGTCTTTCAAAGCTATGCACTCTTCCCTCATTTAACAGTACGTCAGAATGTGGCATTTGGGTTAGAAGTGCGTGGTCGGCCGACAGCGGAAGTCAGGCAGCAAGTGGATGCTGTGCTCGAACGTGTGGGCTTGACTGATGTCGAACGCGATCGGTTCCCGGCACAACTCTCCGGTGGACAGCAGCAACGTGTCGCCCTGGCGCGCGCGTTGGCGTTTGGACCGCCACTGCTTTTATTAGACGAGCCACTCGCCAGCCTGGATCGACATTTGCGAGAACAAGTTCGCGCCGAGTTGTGCCGAATCCACCGCCAGTCAGCGGTCACCACCGTGATGGTCACGCATGATCAAGATGAAGCGCTTGCCAGTTCCGACATCGTTGGCGTGATGCAATCTGGACGCCTACTGCAAGTCGGCCCGCCTCGTGAACTCTACGACCGGCCGCGGAGCGCATTCGTCGCGCGGTTCCTCGGGGATGCCAATCTGATCGAAGGCAGCCGACTCGGAATGAAGACCTCATCTCTGGTCTTGATTCGACCGGAACAAGTGAGAATCGGTACCGACTGGCCCGGTCGCGTGGCTGCTGTTGCTTATCACGGCCCTGATTTGGTCGCCGAAGTCGAGTGCCGTGGCTTCGACTTGAGAATCCGCACTCGCGCATTGAACGAGCTCGCGGTTGGTCAGGCAATCTCGCTCGACCTGCCGCACGAGCACCTGTGGGAAATCCCCGACGAAAGCACGTCGTGCTGAATCGCATTTCATCCCTGCTGTCCGTCGGCCCTGCGCTCGCACTGGTGGGGGGGCTCATATTCGGGCCGTTACTCCTGTTGCTACGAGTCAGTCTGTATTCGCCGGCCGCGGGGCGAGGCTTTTATGTTCCGGGAACCTACTCATTTGCCAACTATGCCGCATTCTCGGGCAGCCACCTTCTCAACATCCTGGGCTTTACAATTCTCTGCGGGTTCGCAGTGGCGACAATTGTCCTGGCCATCGCATATCCGCTGGGGCTGTTCTTGTGCTCCTTATCCCATCGCGCACAATTGACAGCGATGGGATTGATCCTGTTGCCGAAAACTGCCGGGCTTCTAGCTCTACTATTTGGACTGCAACGCTGGCTGCCGCGAGGCACGCTGGCGGTCATCGTCGCCGAGGTGTATCTGGTGCTGCCCTATTCGGTGCTGGTGATTTACATTCAGCTGGCCAACCTTGATGTCACGTTGCACGATGCCGCCTGCGGACTCGGAGCGAATCGCTGGCAGGCCTTCCGCCGTGTGACATGGCCTCTATCCCGTCCCGGGATCATCCTGGCGTTTCAGTTGGCACTCATGTGGGGGCTTGGGGCATTTCTAGGCCCCTTGTTTCTTGGGGGCCCACGCGAGACAACCATGGCAGTCGAACTGCATCGGCAGGCATTCGAGTATGGTCGATGGCCACTCGCGGCGGCGGAGGCCATCGGGTTGCTGATCCTGGTCACGATCGCGTCGCTGGGCATACCGACCGTCGCACACCTGCGGAAAGCCAGCCAATGATGTACCGCAAACTGAATCTCCAGTTGGCGGGTTGGTGCGTGATCGTCGCCTTCCTGGCCCCCATATTGCATACCATCTGGGTTTCGTTCTCACCGGACTCGTTCCTGACGCCACCGACGACGGTCTGGTCGATGAAGTGGTATTTGAGTTTTCTAGGCGATCCGCGCTGGACTAGTGCGCTCCTCAGAAGTCTGCTGATCGCGGCGCTGTCGGCCGCGCTCGCGGTTGCCCTGGGAGCACCTGCCGCCTTGGCAGTGCGCAAGATGCATCGCAGAACTCAACGCTTCGTTACCGCTTGGCTAATGTTGCCCGTATGGATTCCACCAGCAGCGCTGGGATTCGGACTGTTGCCGTTGACTCATTTTACCGGACTGTGGGGCTCGCCACTGACGATGGTCCTCGTCCACGCGACGTTGGGACTGCCAATTGCGTTTCTGTTCGTTCGCACGACCCGGCTGGAAACACTGGATGATCTGGAAGCCGCGGCTGTGGGCCTCGGAGCTGATCGATTTTCTGTCGTGACGCGTATCACAATCCCATTGGTCAAGCCGACCCTGTTGGCAGCAGGGACCGCTGTATTTGTACTGTCACTCAATGAATCGCTAGTCAGCATATTTCTCGCGACGCCGGCCAATGAAACACTGCCCGTCGTGATCTGGCCGCAACTGCGCTACGCGCCAAGTCCAATTGTGGCGGTCGCTTCTTGTGTCACTGCAGCCGTGGGAGTGTCAGGCATGCTGATTGTGCTGCATAGCATGTCAAAACACAGAGCCACCCTGGTAACTCCCAGTCCTCCGGAAACTGTTCACCACTCATCCCGGCCATAGGCCCATTTCGACAGACAAATATTATCAGCCTGCAGTTCTCTGCCTTTCGTCCTGAATTGATCCCCTCAGTTTGAGGCAACTCTAATATCGAAACGACGTCTGCAGATAGAACTGCGTGGCATCACCCCGCGGAGTTGTGTTCTCGATAAAAGTCCCGTACCAGAACCACGAATAGCCCGTCTGGACATCGAAATTCGGACTGAATGCGTAATAGCCATACAGGTCCAGTGCATGACCCAGGTTGCGGCCATTGCCTGGCGTGCCAACCGGGACACCACCCACGTTGTAGGCGCGATCGCCGTTGGAGGCGAGTGAAAACCAATGATAGGCCGCCGTGATCGATGACTTCCTGGATGGCTTTACGTCAGCCTGCAAAGCGTAGTCGTACAGGTTCTGCCCGGACAGATTATCGCTGATTGCCCAATAAGCGTGCCCCAGGGGATACATCACGTTAAACGTATTATTATAACCGTCCGTGGGGCTGCGATCGCCTGACCCGTAATAAAACAAACCAGACAGGCGCGGTGTCCACGGCGCCTGCTTCCAGGAATGTCCGGCGATGGCGGAGTAAAAGCCAGCCAATACGGCCTGCGTGTTATCCTCGCCGGCCTGCAATGCCCCTTCGGTATCGAAATCCCAGACTCGGTACTCTTCGCCACAGGCATCCAGCACGGGAAACAATCGAGAAACACGCGACCCGATGGTGTGCCTTGATCCATCCGGCCGATTGGGGACATCACGCTGTGTATTCTGATACATCCAGTACGCATCAAATACCGTGTTCTGCAACCCGCTGTAAGTGAAGTAGACTCCGCTGAACTGCACCCCCTTATGTGCCTGGTCAAACTGATTGTCGTATTGCGCGACATTCCCGAATCCCGTGGCAGTATTCACCGGATTCACCGAAAACGCGTCCAGCTTGTAATCGGTCCCCTTCAGGATGTAGTGATACCCCTGAAAGTTACGGCGGGTGTTCGCCCAGTCGAGTGGCGAGATCAGTCTCTGACGTCCGAACAGCAACTCCTGTCGACCATATCGGAAAGTATGTTTGCCCCAGTCGTTCTCAAGGAAATTGGCGTCGACAAAGTAGTTCTGCAAATCCCAATGATTGACGTCGATCGGCTGGACAAATCCCTGCTCGCCAAAGCTGTCAGCGTTGATACCTTCTACATAGAACCGAAAGATGTCTCCGGCCTGAACGTCAACATACTGCCGCCAGCGGAGCAGGTTATAATCGAGGTGCTTCGGCCCCCCGGGACGCAGGCGGTTGTCTTCATTCATATAGCGATGACGAATTTCACCGCCTGCCGAAACCTTGAAATCCTGATCCAGGAATTCGAATGGCACGTTCTTCCAATCTTCCCCGATCAGATGGTCGTGACTGGGATCCTTAACGTACGAAAAGTCATTCTCAAAGAAGAGCGGCTTCCACGGGCCGGTCGGTGGTAATGTCTTCGGGCCAGGAAACTGCGGCGGAGATTTCTTCTTCGCCGGGGCCGCTGGAGGTGGCGAAACAGGCAGTGTCGGCTCAGGAGCAAAGTCCGGCACTAATACCTGATCACCACCAGATTCCGGCGTCGGTGGCGACTGCTCCGGCACTTCAAACGTCGTGGATGGTGCAGCTGGCATCTTCCCGGCAGACTGGACGGCGGATTCGCTAACCGGGGGCACATCCTCCGCCTGGATGGAACTGAGCAAACTCAAGCCCACGACAGCGACCAGTGCTCCGGATCTCCACGACTCGAACATAATCGCCTCAATCCACAGCTGCGGCAGTTTTTGCCGGACACTCCGGCGGGCTTGTCAGTGCTGTTCGCGACCGCATTGACGGAGTCGCGAAATTCCATCTCAATTGGTGATCGCGGGGTAATACAGCACGAGGCGCAAGCTGAGTATCGTCGAGTTTGCGTGTTTCCATCATTGCGAAGCACATCCTTCTTGACGTTTGCCAGGCAGACCCGGCCGTTTAGCAAAGCTACGGGGAATCTGCATTGAAAAGAGGAACAGCGTGTGCACGTTTGATTTTACAGGTCGGCGACTCTCCCAGGTCATCGAGAATTGGGTGTCCCCCGTCGTCCATTTCGGTGTTCCGAATGTAGTTCCGCTTCCGTGACCAACCGGATCAGTTCGGCCAGCGAATGAGCCTGCAGCTTTTTCATCAGCGAGGCTCTACGCATTTCAACCGCGCGCTCAGTAATGCTCAGCCGCATGGCGATCGCTTTATTGGGCGCCCCTTCCCGGACGAAAGCGAGCGTCTCACGTTCCTTTTCGGTCAGGCTGTGTAAGCGGTCGTGGAACTCCTTCCAGCTGGCAATTTCCTGCCGCCGCTGGCGGTCCATCTCGAGTGCCCGTTGAATGCGCTCGAGCATCGTTTGGGCGTGAAACGGCTTTTCCACGAACTCGGCCGCCCCCGATTTCAACGCGCGAACTGCCATCGGCACATCAGCGTAGGCTGTGATAAAGATGACGGGCAGTTGTGATCCCGTGGCAGTAAGTCGCTCAAACAGATCGAGACCACTCATGCCGGGCATACGCACATCACACACCAGGCAACCGGGCTGATTGACGTCCAACTGCTGCAGGAATTCCGCCGCGGAACTGAAGGCACGCGCCGACAAACCCACCGTCTGCAGCAAGTGCAGGAGTGACTCGCGGGAGTCGGCGTCATCGTCCACAACATAGATAATGGAAGGAGTCTCAAGCATGAATGCTTTCCTCCCGGACATGAGACACGGCTTCTGGGGACCGACGTTGGATCTGCAGGGTGAAGGAGAAGGTGGCACCACCATCTCGATTGTTGAATGCATCAATGACTCCTCCATGCGCCTCGACAATATTCCGGGCAATTGCTAATCCCAGGCCCAAACCATCGCTGCGGGTCGAATAGAACGGCTCGAAGACCCGTTCGGAATCGGCCCCACTCAGACCCGTTCCATTGTCGCTCACGGAGACTTTGACAAGTTCCGTCGAGGCGAGTTCTGTAGTAATCTGAATTCGGCGATCCAGGACGGAATTCGAGGCTACGGCCGCGAACGCATTCTGGATCAGATTGGTCAACACCTGCTGCACCTGAATCCCATCGACAGGGACCAGCGGCAAATCAGCTGCCAGCGTCAACTCCAGTGAGACGTCCCGGCGCTGAGCTTCGGACCGACAGAGCTGCTCGACATCGCGCACCAGATCATTAAGTGACTCGGGCTGCACTTCATGCGGCCTCCGTTGTGCAAAACGCCGTGCACGTCGAATGATTTCGCCACCGCGGAGTGCAGCCGACAGAATTCGCTCCATCGGCATTCTCAGGCTCTCCGCAGGACTGCCGTCAGTTTGCAGGATCGTCAAACAACTGCCCGCATAATTGGCGATGGCCGCCAGCGGCTGATTCACTTCATGAGCGAGACCAGCCGCCAATTCGCCCATCGATTTCAGGCGATCGGCATGGGCCAGCTGGTCCAGGAGTTCGCGCGATCGCCGCTCGGCCTGTTTATGTGCGGAGATGTCGGTCATGACCATCAGGAATCCCTGCTGGCTTCCCTGGTCGTCGAATAGAGGCTGTGCGGAAGCCATGGCTTCAGTCCGCTTCCCTCCCTTGCCCGCCAGTCCCAGTTCAACTGGTTGTGACTGCTCGATGGAATCCTTTAATAACTGCTGGTAGCGATTGCGATCAGACTCTAACACAAATTGGGCCGCCCGCAGTCCGAGCAGCTCATCGACGCTCATCCCGACGATCTCACAAAATGCACGGTTCGCAAACTGGATCCGGCCGACGGTGTCGTGCATGAGCAGTCCTTCACTCATTGATTCCACCAGCCGACGATACTTGGCATCCGAAGTCACAAAACGCTGGCCCACGGAATCGACCGCCGGCCGAACCACCAGCCATTGAATCGCAATCAGGACAGCCAGGATTGTGGCCACGATTCCCCACCCCAGGGTCTGGAGTTGCCAGACATGCGAACGTGCATTCGATGCATACAGTCCCACCAGGGCCTGCATCTGCCGTAGAAACGCATCTTCATGCTGCATGACACGCGCGATGGCAGCTTGCTGTGTCGAGGTCAACTCAAGGCCGGGATCACCCCGGGGTGACAATTCCTGGGCGGCAGACAGAATCGCGAGGAAGTGGGGCTCCAACTCCGTGAATGCGGCGAGGATTTCCGGGTTGTTGTCACCCGGCAGCCTCAATTCCGAGTCCCCCTTTTGCAGTCCGTGATGAGCGCGAGTCCATTCCGACATCACCACCGACAGTTCTTCACGACTTCGCCGCCGTTCCTCGGGACTCTGGCTCGTCTGTAATGCCAACACCGTCTTGGCCAGTTTTTGACTGAGCATTCTTTGTCGGCCCGCCACATTGATGACTGGCGCATCGGTTTCCATGCGAATCAACGCGGGTTGCAGTAAAACCTGGTGGAACACGAGCAGCACCGCGACCACGCCCAACGCCAACCACGAACGCAACCATAATCGAACGGCCGGATTCTGCGGATCGTTGCCGAGCGGGGACAGACAGGTTGAGTCAAATCTAGGTATCACGCGAAATGCCGACGCTTGTTCTAGGCACAAGCCCGGGTATCCCGGAGCGAGACTGACTATCAGCGGACGAAGCTGGCCAGTGTCACCGTTTGATATTTCGCAGGCTGGACTTGCGCGGTCCAGTACACATTGAATTGCAATCCCCATTCCTCAGTTCAGTTCTAATTCTAATACTCTTCGAGCCTCGACCCGCCACTACGCCCTCTTCATCCGTAATGTCTTTCACCGCATGGCGTTACAAGCTACCACCCACGTTGGGAAGGAGACGACGAGCGGCGGTTTCCGGCATCCAGGCAGTGCCGCTCCGCCATGCAGTCGTGCCCGCATTCCGGGCATTGAGGTTTTGCACAACCTCTCCCGGTTTGATTCTGACGGCCGACTTTGCCCCCCGTTTGACCGTTTGCAGCGAAGTTTCCCGCAACGCAACCTTCGCCTATCCGAAGCACGGACATGGAATTTTTGTTTCCTCCGGTTTCCTGGACCGGCGATTGCCAGAGAGGCCGAGTCAGACGGTCAACGCTTGGAGCTCGAGCGACCCAGATCGACCGCCGCCGACCATGAGGAATCGCGAACATGATCTCTTCTATCAAGACTGACGAACGACTCACCATTGTCGTGATTGGCAATGGCATGGTAGGGCATCGCTTCTGCGAGAAACTCACGGAGCTGGACACTGACCGGCAGTATCGGATCGTCACCTTCTGCGAAGAACGCCGGGCGGCATACGATCGCGTGCAACTCAGCAAGTACTTCGCTCGCCGCGATGCACAAGAACTGATGCTCGCCGATCCCGATTGGTACGCCGAGCAGGACATTACGCTCCACCTGGGAGACAAAGTCGTCGCCATCGACCGGGCCCGGCGAGTGGTCCAGTCGGCCCAGGGGCGAGAAATTGCGTACCATGCAGTGGTCCTCGCGACGGGCTCGTCACCGTTCGTTCCGCCGACTCCCGGCATCGATAAGCCTGGCGTCTTTGTGTATCGCACCATCGAAGACCTGGACCGGATGATTGCCCATGCGGCCGGGGCGAAGCGAGCCGCCGTCATTGGCGGGGGCCTCCTCGGTCTCGAAGCCGCCAAGGCCGTTATGGACTTGGGCCTGGAATCGCACGTCGTCGAATTCGCACAGCGCCTCATGCCCCGGCAACTGGATGACCGCGGCTCTGCAATTCTCAAGGACAAGATTGAATCACTCGGCGTGCGAGTCCATCTCAATAAGTCGACGAAACAGGTCATGGGTGACTCGGGAGTTGAAGCGTTACTGTTTGCAGATGATACGCGGTTAGATGTCGACATGGTCGTGGTCTCCGCGGGAATCCGTCCTCGTGATGAGTTGGCCAGGGCCTGTGAACTCGATCTGGGCCCGCGCGGCGGTGTGATGGTCAACGACCGTCTGCAGGCCAGCGATCCCTATATTTACGCGATTGGTGAAGTCGCCCTGCACCGGGGCATGATCTACGGACTGGTCGCCCCCGGCTATGAAATGGCCGAGATCCTGGCGACCAACTTCACCGGAGGCCAGCGCGACTTCCAGGGAGTCGATCTCTCGACCAAGTTGAAACTGCTGGGTGTCGACGTCGCTTCGTTCGGGACCTTCGAAGGTGATGCCGATGTCGCGAAATCGATCACCTTCGAGGATCCCATCGCAGGCGTTTACAAGAAGCTGTATGTCACGTCCGACGGAAAGCATCTGCTCGGCGGCATGCTGGTGGGCGATGCTTCTGATTACACGCGGCTGCTGTCGCTCTGTCGCAGCGGTAAGCCCCTGTCGGGCCCCGCATCGGAACTGCTGGTCGGAAAATCCGCGGCGGACGCCGGCGTCGCCGATCTGGGTGACGATTGCCAGATCTGCTCCTGCAACAACGTCTCGAAAGGGGCTTTGTGTCAGGCTATTCAAAGGGGTGTCACCACCGTCGGTGAACTCAAGAAATGCACGAAGGCCGGCAGCGGTTGTGGGGGCTGCGTCCCCCTGGTGACCGACATCCTGAATGCCGAATTGCGTAAAGCCGGCCGGGTGGTCGATCAATCGCTGTGCGAACACTTCCGGCTGACCAGGCAGGAACTGTTCCAGATCGTCCAGGTGAAAGGCTATCGCACTTTCGCCGAACTGATCGCCGGACATGGTCAGGGTTCTGGCTGTGAAATCTGCAAACCCACGGTGGCCTCGATCCTGGCGAGCCTCTGGAACGAAAACATTCTGGGCGAGCGAGCCACCTTGCAGGACACCAACGATCGCTTCCTCGGTAACATTCAACGCGGCGGGACTTATTCGATTGTGCCGCGCGTGGCGGGGGGCGAGATCACCCCCGAAAAACTGATCGTCCTGGGCCGAATCGCCAAGCAGTACGGACTCTATACGAAAATCACCGGCGGCCAGCGTATCGATCTGTTTGGTGCGCGCGTGCAGCAGCTTCCCGAGATCTGGGACCAGTTGATCTCGGCGGGCTTTGAAAGTGGTCATGCTTACGGCAAGTCCCTGCGAACGGTGAAGAGCTGCGTCGGGTCGACCTGGTGCCGTTATGGCGTAAAGGACTCCGTTGGTTTCGCGATTCGGATCGAAAACCGCTACAAGGGCCTCCGATCTCCGCACAAGCTGAAATCGGCCGTATCGGGGTGCACCCGCGAGTGTGCCGAGGCCCAAAGCAAAGACTTCGGCCTGATCGCCACCGAGAAGGGCTACAACCTTTACGTCTGCGGGAACGGTGGCACCAAGCCGCGGCATGCCGACCTGCTGGCCGGTGACCTCGATGAAGAAACCTGTATTCGATACATCGATCGCTTCCTGATGTTCTACGTCATGACTGCCGACCGGCTGACGCGAACCTCGGTCTGGCTCGACAAACTGGAAGGCGGCATTAATTCTCTGCGCGAGATCATCATTGAGGACAAGCTGGGCCTGGCCGAGCACCTGGAAGAGATGATGCAGAATGTCGTTGACACGTACCGCTGTGAATGGGCGGAAGTTGTCAAAGATCCCGAAAAACGACGCTTTTTCACGCAGTTCATTAACACCGACGAGACAGAACCGGACATCGAGATCGTCTACGAACGCGACCAGGCCCATCCTGCCGCCTGGCCGTCGGATGATGTTGTGCTGACTCAGTTGACACTTCCCAAACCGCCGGCCAATGTGTCCCTGAAAACCTGGACTCGTGTGGGGTCGGTCAAGGACTTCCCCACCGAGGGGGGCTCGGCGATTCGTTATGGCTATATGCAGCTGGCGGTCTTTCATTTCACCAGCCGCGGTGAATGGTATGTCACTCAAAACATGTGTCCCCATAAGCGCGAATTTGTCCTTGCACGCGGCATCCTGGGTGATCAGCAGGGTGAGCCCAAAGTGGCCTGCCCTATGCATAAAAAAACGTTCTCGCTGATCACGGGAAGTTGCCTGACGGGCGACCCCTTCTCGATCCAGACATTCCCCGTGAAGGTCGTGGACGACGATGTGCTTGTGCTGCTGCCCCCACCGGGCGAGCTTGCGTCCTCGCCCGCCGTCGTGCAGCGCGAATGTGGCGTCTCCTGCGAGATGTGCACGGTGTAAGTTCGAATCACGCTCAGTTCGATTCACGATCATTCTTCTCCCTCATCAACCCTTCTCCCTCATCAACCTCAGACTGAATTGAGACTTCTCGTCGTGCAGTCCCTGTTGCCACCTCCGCAGCCCACTTCAGAAACCATGTCGTTACCGATGCTGGTCGAGGAACTGCTGCGCGAACAACAGGCGCTGTCGGCGGTGGACCAGTTCAGTCAGCACCACACGTCGACAAGGCCACTCCAGGAACGTTACTACCATTCGCTGCTCCCCTCGTCGCCGCCCGGGCCCGGCGAGCAATACGCGTTCGAAGTGGATCTGGATGTATGCTCGGGCTGCAAGGCGTGCGTCACCGCGTGTCACTCCCTGAATGGTCTGGCCGAATCGGAAACGTTTCGCGACGTCGGACTGCTCGTCGGCGGCACGAGCACCCTGCCCGTATTGCAGCACGTCACCGCGGCCTGCCATCACTGTGTTGAACCGGCCTGTCAGAATGTCTGCCCCACACTGGCCTATGAAAAGGATCTGGTCACCGGCATTGTCAAACATTTGGACGACCAGTGTTTTGGCTGCCAGTATTGCATCCTGGCCTGCCCCTACGAGGTCCCGCAGTACAACGCTCGGAAGGGGGTTGTCCGTAAGTGCGACATGTGCTCCTCTCGATTGAAGGCCGGGGAGGCCCCGGCGTGCGTTCAGGCCTGCCCGCATCAGGCGATCGCCATCCGGCTGGTGAAGACCGCCGACGTCGCCGCCGACTGCGAAGCCAACTCCTTCCTGCCCGGTGCTCCAGATCCCCAACTGACGTTGCCGACGACAAACTACAAGACATCCAAAGCCTTTCCCCGCAACATGCTGCCGGTGGATTACTACGCTGCTCACGCTGCTCATGCTCATCCTCCGCTGATTGCCATGCTGGTCCTGACGCAACTTTCCGTCGGCGCGCTTTGGGTCCGGGCCGCCCTGCCATTGACCGGGTTGCCAGTCGTCGCAGCTCTGGAACCACTGCAGGCCATCAGCGCGTTATTGTTTGGCCTGGTCGCCCTGGCTGCCGCCACCCTGCACCTGGGTCGCCCGCATCTGGCATATCGAGCCGTCCTCGGCCTGCGGAAATCCTGGCTCAGCCGCGAGATCGTCGCGTTTGGCATTTTCGCAGGCCTGGCCAGTTGGGAATCCGCTCGTATCTGGTGGCAGCCCCGCTGGCTGACGGCCCCCGACTGGCTGGGCTGGAGCGTGCTCCTCAGCGGATTTGGCGGCGTGTTCTGTTCGGTCATGATCTATCACTGCACCAGGCGTTCCACGTGGATTGGCCCGCGGACCTTCTTGAGATTTTTCGGAACTACGGTATGGCTCGGTCTGTCGACGACGCTGCTGGTGGCGGCCATCGTCGCTGGAGTACGAGCAGATCTGTCGATGGGTTCGGTGCTGCATGATCTGGGTGCCGTGCTGTGTCCGATGTTAATGCTGACTGCCGCTTTGAAGCTGGGCTATGAAGCCTGCGATCTGCTCCACTTGCTGGAGCGCCAGCACACTCCCCTGAAACGTTCGGCCAATCTGCTGGTCGGTGAACTGGCCGGTATGACCGCGATCCGTTTTACGCTCGGTGTGCTGGGTGGCCTGGTCTTCCCGGCCGTGCTGTGGCACGAGGCCGCTACGTCCCATTCCCTGGAATGGATCTCGACGGTGGTTGCCGTATGGTTCTTCTCGGTCGCTGGCGAAACACTCGAACGGGCGTTGTTTTTCATGGCGGCTGCGGCCCCCCGGATGCCTGGAGGATTGAAGACATGACTCCTGCTGATATGCTGCATCCCCTCGCGGTCGCCTCGTCGCTGCTGCACCAGACTGATGGGCCATTGACCCGTGAGTTGTTGCTGGAACCATCGGGCTTCGGCCTGGGACAATTGCCGTCGCGACTCCAGCCCGATGCCACCACAACGTCGGTCTGCGGGTTTTGCTCGACCGGCTGTAATCTCAACATCCATCTCCGGGACGGCGCCGCGATCGGGCTGACCCCGGCCACCAACTATCCGGTGAATCTCGGAATGGCCTGCCCCAAGGGCTGGGAAGCGTTGCGGGTGCTGGATGCTCCCGATCGCGCCACCACTCCTTTGTTGAGGACTGCCCGCGGTCGCCTGGAACGGGTCTCGTGGGCCACGGCTCTGCAGACCTTCGTCGCGCGGATGCAGAACATCCAGCGGGAACATGGCCCCGAATCGATCGCCTGGCTGGGAACCGGGCAGATCGCCACGGAAGAAATGGCTTACCTGGGGGCTCTCGCCAAGTTCGGAATGGGGATGATCCACGGTGACGGCAATACACGGCAGTGCATGGCCACGGCCGTCGTGGCGTACAAGCAAGCGTTCGGCTTTGACGCCCCTCCGTACACCTACCAGGATTTTGAAGAGTCGGACGTCATTGTGCTCGTCGGCGCAAACCTGTGCATCGCCCACCCGATCCTGTGGGAAAGGATCCTGCACAATCGCCGGCAGCCCAGGATCGTCGTGATCGATCCGCGGCGGACAGAAACCGCGATGCAGGCCACACATCATCTGGCCCTGCGCCCCAAAAGCGATCTCGTTCTGTTCTACGGACTGGCCCGTCTGCTGATCGAACGCGGCTGGGTGGACGACGACTTCATCGCCCAATCGACACACGGCTTCGACGAATTCTGCCGCCATGTGGCCCCCTACACCCTGGATGTCGTGACCGAACGCACGGGGCTGACCGCGGCCGCCATTGAGGAAGTCGCCGAGTTGATCCATCAGTCGGAACGCAGTTCGTTCTGGTGGACCATGGGTGTCAATCAGTCCTACGAAGGGGTGCGTACCGCTCAGAGTCTGATCAACCTGGCCTTGATGACCGGCAATATCGGCCGTCCCGGTACGGGTGCGAACTCGATTACCGGACAGTGCAATGCGATGGGCTCCCGGTTGTTCAGCAACACGACCGGCTTGCTCGGCGCGCGGGACTTCACAGATCCTCAACACCGGGCGGAAGTGGCTTCGATCCTGGACATTCCTGTCGATCGCATTCCCGATCGCAACAGTTTGAGCTACCACGAGATCCTTAAAGGTATTCTGGAGGGCCGCATCAAGGGCTTGTGGGTGATCGCCACCAATCCCGCCCATTCCTGGATCAACCAGGATCAAGCTCGAGATATCCTCAGCCGGCTGGACTTCCTGGTCGTGCAAGATATGTATCACTCCACCGAGACCGCCCAAATGGCCGATCTCGTGCTGCCGGCTGCCGGTTGGGGTGAGAAAGAAGGCACGTTCATCAATTCCGAGCGGCGTATCGGAACCATCCGCAAAGTCGCCCGCGCTCCGGGCGAAGCGCTGGCCGATTTCTCGATCTTTCGGGCCATCTCCCAGGCCTGGGGCTGTGGTGACATGTTTCGCGAATGGACCTCGCCTGAAGCCGTTTTTCGGATCATGCAGCGTTTGTCGGCCGGCCGGCCCTGTGACTTCTCGGGGATCGATGGCTACCGGCAACTCGACCGCGACGGCGGTGTGCAGTGGCCCTACCCCGCCGAGCTGGCCTCGGTGGAACAGGAACGTCGACTTTTTGCTGATGGCCGTTTTCATCATCCGGATGGCAAAGCCAAATTTTTGTTTGAAGACCCTCGGCCCATGCCCGAGCCCCCCACGAAAGATTTTCCGTTGTTGCTGCTGACGGGTCGCGGCACCGCCGTGCAATGGCACACCCAGACACGCACGGGCAAGTCTGATGTCCTGAAAAAACTGGCGCCGGAACGGATCTTTATTGAGATCAACCCGCAAGATGCCCGAGCCCTGGGCATCAAGCCCCAGGATCAGGTGTGGGTGGAATCGCGACGTGGAGAAATCCAGGTGCATGTCTTCATCACTCCGACCGTGGCCCCCGGCCAGGTGTTTATTCCCATGCATTACGCCACGGCCAATCGTCTGACCGACGCCGTGTTCGATCCCTACTCCAAACAACCCTCCTACAAAGCCTGCGCCGTCCGCCTCCGACGCGTAAGCTGAACACCGTTGTGATGTCGTACTCGCAAGAGGCGACGTTCCGAAAGGATTGCCTAGCATGTCGACCCGTGACGCTGTTCCATTGCCCGGCCCGGCGAGCCAGCTGGTGCTCACCGATTTCAACACACCACCGATGCGCGCCTTTCATATGACCTGGATGGCGTTCTTTCTGTGCTTTTTTGCCTGGTTCGGCATCGCCCCGCTGATGCCCATCGTCCGCCAGGAATTTGGACTCACCCCCGACCAGGTCGGCTGGTCGATCATCGGCTCGGTCGCCATCACCATTTTTGCACGCATCGCCATTGGCCGACTCTGCGATCATTACGGCCCGCGGCTCACCTATTCCTGGTTGTTGATCCTCGGTTCGCTGCCGGTGATGGGGATTGCCCTGGCCACCGACTTCTGGAGCTTTCTGATGTTCCGCGTCCTGATCGGGACGATCGGCGCGTCGTTCGTCGTCACGCAATATCACACATCCAAAATGTTCGCCGGGAACTGCGTCGGGACGGCCAACGCCACGGCTGCGGGTTGGGGCAACCTGGGTGGCGGCGTGACTCAAATGGCCATGCCCCTGTTGTTCGCATTCGTCACCGTGACGTGCGGCCTGTCCTCGGCGGCCGGCTGGCGGGCCTGCATGATCGTGTCCGGCGTGGTCTGTGCGGCCACCGGAGTGTTGTATTATTTCTGCACGCAGGACACGCCCGCAGGCAACATGCTCGATCTGCGTCGCCGCGGCCTGATGTCGGCGGATACTCGCCAACAATCTGGATTGGGGGTGGCCCTGCGGGATCATCGCGTCTGGACTCTCTTCATTATCTACGGCTGCTGTTTCGGATTGGAACTGACGCTGGACAATGTTGCCGTCCTCTACTTCACCGACTATTTCCATCTGGATCTGCACTTCGCCGGCATGGCGGCCGGGGCGTTTGGCATGATGAATCTCTTCGCCCGGGCTCTGGGCGGAATGGTCAGTGATCGGTTTGCGGTCCGCTGGGGACTGGGGGGCCGCTCGCGCTGGCTATTCTTGACGGTGCTCGGCGAGGGGCTCGCCCTCTTAATCTTCTCGCAGATGACGCACGTCGGCCTGGCCATCGCAGCGCTCCTGCTGGTCGGACTGTTCGTGAAGATGTCAAACGGGGCGGTCTACGCTGTGGTGCCGTTCGTGAATTCGAAGGCTCTGGGCTCCGTCGCAGGCATTGTCGGTGCGGGGGGCAACCTGGGCGCCGTGGCGGCCGGGTTCCTGTTTAAGAGTCAGATTCCGTGGAATACCACGTTCTGGATCCTCGGGCTCGTGGTTACCGCGTGTGCCACACTGGCCACGACACTCACCTGGAAGTTGGCCTCAGCCACCGACGAGCAACCGACAGCAGATCCCTCAGTCACCCCCCTGGCCATCGCCACTGCCGATTAACCGCGTCACTCCTCGACTAACAGATGCACCGCATCCTGAATACCAGCCCGACGCGCCAGTGAGTGGACGTTCCAGACCGCCACGCTCACTGGTGGTTCGGGCTATTTCTTGTTCTCAACTTTCCATCGTCCTTCAAATCCCCACGCAGCACCGCGCATTCTTCCGGCACTGGAAGAACTCGCGACTTCTTTGTCTTCTTTGCTCCCTTTGAATCTTGTGTCTCATTTCCTAGTTACCGACTGGAGCGGGTCTTCACCGACCTGGACTTTGAGGGAGTTCGCCCGACTCTGGAGAGTCAGGCTACAGGTTTGCCGTCCGTTCAACACAGCGCCAACTCGCGATTTCTTTGATCTCTTTGATCCCTTTGATCGATGGCCCCCGTTTGCGACTCTGGTAAGGGGACACGCAGTTTTCGCGTTCCCTTTGTCC
>CAZQUW010000127.1:0-9960 GCA_964596215.1 uncultured Planctomicrobium sp.
ACTCGGGGCGGCTGGCTGTTTCCGCGAGACTGACTATAATCGACGAATGAAGTTTTGGTGATCCCCTGTCGCGCAGCGTGTTGCTGGCGGCTCAGCGGATTTCGACGTCGATTGTTCTCGTGGATTTTAGGGAGTAGCAGACCGAGGATGGCCAAGGATTTCTTAAAAGACACGAAGGATTATTACGACGTCATTGTCATCGGCAGTGGATTGGCTGGATTGACTTCGGCCAACATTCTCGCCCGCAATGGCCACTCCGTGTTGTTGCTGGAGCATCACTATCAGCTCGGCGGCATGGCGACGTGGTTCAAACGGCAAAACGGGCATATTTTTGATATCTCCCTGCACGGCTTCCCGATCGGGATGATCAAAAGTTGCCGTAAGTACTGGACGTCAGAGATTGCCGACTCGATCGTCCAGCTCAAAGGGATTCGGTTCGAAAATCCGCAGTTCTCCTTGCGCACCTCGTTCAATCGTGAAGACTTTACACGCCTGCTGATCGAAAAATTCGGCATCAGCCAGGAAACGGTCACGAGGTTTTTCGATGCTGCCCGCAGCATGAACTTTTTCGACGATCAATCTAAGACGACGCGTCAGTTGTTCGAAGAGTTCTTTCCAGGCCGCGACGACGTCGTCCGCCTGTTGATGGAGCCGATTACCTATGCGAATGGCTCAACGCTGGACGATCCGGCCATTACCTATGGCATCGTCTTCTCCAATTTTATGAGCAAAGGGGTGTTCACGTTTGAGGGGGGAACAGACCACCTCGTCAAGCTGATGAAGGCCGAGATGGAGAAGAATGGCGTCGATATCCGCATCCGGTCACTGGTTGAGAAAATTGAGATCAACTCCGATCGCAAGGTGACTGGAGTTGTCGTCAATGGCAAGCGGATCGGTTGTCGTACTGTCATTTCCAATGCCAATCTCAAGACAACCATCTTCCAGCTCGCGGGGGAACAGCATTTCGACCGCAAGTTCATTGAAGACTCGCAGGCGGTTCGCTTGAACAACAGCAGCTGTCAGGTCTACATGGCCCTGAAGCCAGGTCTCGAGTTCGATGACCTGGGCGATCTGTTGTTCCACTCGGAACACCGCGGCTTCGATGCCGAAGCACTCTGCAGCCGGCAGATCAGCAGCCGCACCTTCTCGTTCTACTATCCCCGGACCCGTCCCGGCAGCGATCGCTATATGATCGTGTCTTCGACGAACGCCCACTATAAAGACTGGGGACCGCTGTCCGAACCCGATTACGAAGCCTCAAAAAATGAGCTGATCGAATCAACTCTGCAGTGCCTGGAACAACGCTACATTCCAGATATTCGAGCAAAGCTCGATCACGTCGAAGCCTCAACTCCGCGGACGTTTGAGCACTATACGCGGCATCAGCAGGGGGCCTCGTTTGGCACGAAATTCGAAGGTTTAGGGGTCAGCCGGGCCCTTCCCGAGCAGATCAACGGGCTGTTTCATGCCGGATCCGTGGGGATCATCATGTCGGGTTGGCTGGGGGCCGTAAACTATGGGGTTATTGTGGCCAATGACGTTGATAAGCTGCTGACCCCACCCTCGATGGTGACTCCCCCGCCGGCGCTGTCGCCGGCCTGAATTGCGCGTCTTGAAATGGTGCCGCTGAACGATCCCGCGAGTGAGGGGCCCCGATTGTTCGCATGGTGTTCGCAAGCGAAACGACGGACCTCATGGAAAATTCATCGTCCGCAACCGATAATGTGCAAGTCTAGCCTCACCCGGCTCTATGATCGCAGGCGATGTGCCGCGTAACTGATCGCCGGCGAGCCCACCGAAATTGGATTTGTGTGTCGGTCGATTGCTGCGGCAATTGATGTGCGGACCACGAATTCGAGTATGGATGCACGAACATGCACGATGACGATGAGAACGAGTTCAAGCCGGAAGATGCCGACCCGGATCTCCCTGAGAAGCCCAGGGAAGGGGAGCCGCGGCAAGCTGGTGGAGGCACGTTTCACCAGGAACTGCAGCACTCAATGGTTGCCGCTCGCGTCCCTGAAGCCGTGGGCATGGGAACGTTTTGTACTGGCGCGATCGTGCTGACGGGTCCGCACGAATTTGTGCTGGATTTCGTCTTGCGGATGTCGCCGCCACACCGGATTGCCCAGCGCGTCGTCATGGCGCCGAACGTCGTGGGGTTGTTCCTGCGGGCCTTGAAAGAGAATCTGGACAAGTACCGCCAGAATTTTGGTCCTCCGGCAACGCTGCCACCTCCGCCCCCCGGGATGAAGCCGCCCCCCATTTCGGAAGTCTATGAGCAATTGAAGTTGCCCGAAGAAATCATGAGCGGCACGTATGCGAATGCCGTGATGATCGTCCATTCGCCGGCCGAGTTCTGCTTTGATTTCGTAACGAGTTTCTATCCCAAGTCCGCGGTCTCGGCGCGTGTCTATCTGGCTGTGCCGCACGTCACGCAACTGTATGATTCACTCAGTCGCTCGTACGAGCAGTACGTGCAACGGGCTCAGCAGAATCCGCCACCGCCGAAGCCGCCGGAGAATCCGCCGCCTGCGGGGCCGGGTGGAAATACCTGGCAGATTCCCTAAGTGGCATCGCGGGACTCGGTTCGACGGTTAGCCTGATTAGATCAAAGAACTCCCGACGTAAACATGGGGGGGCGAGGAACGAACATTCATGACGCGGCCAGACTGGCAACTGCCGCGCGGGGTGTCTCGGGCCTTGTGGGAGTACACCCAGCAAGCGCACATCGCGACCGGATATGATCAATCCATCGCGAACTCAGCCTTGTCACGCTACGACACTCAAGTGCTGCTGCAGGAGTTCACTGACCCTGGTCGACTGGTCGATCTGGGCTGCGGTACCGGGCGGCATGCCCTGGAATTTGCGTCGCGAAGATTCGATGTCCTCGGTGTTGATCTCTCCCACGAGATGCTGGTTCAGCTACAGGCCAAATCTCGCGCTGCGGGTATCGAAGTCGGCGCCTTGCGTGCGAACCTTTGCGACCTGGACGGCATTCCCGATGCAGCGTTCGAGTATGCCGTCCTCATGTATGCCACGTTGGGGATGATTCCTGCCGTCGAAGATCGTGCTCGAGTCTTGGGTCAGGCACGTCGACTGTTGAAACCCGGAGGCCGACTGGCGCTGCACGTTCACAATTTATGGTTCAATCTGTTTGACGCTCAGGGGCGATCCTGGTTGTGGATCGATCGCCGGCAGTGCTGGCTCGGCGGGAAGCCCGGTGGTGACCGCGTCGTGCATGATCGCGGGATTCCCAATTTTCAGATGCACGTGTTTTCTCGCCGAGAGATTACTCAGTTGCTCCACACTGCCGGGTTCACCATCGATCGTTGGCAGCCATTGAACGCCACGGCCTCCGGCCCCCTGCCGTCACCGTGGTTGTTCAGCGGACTCAGGGCCAATGGCTGGATTATTGTTGCCAGGGCCCGGGTGTAAGCCGATGCGTGCCCGCGTCGCATCCGGACTGCGGGCTCACTTCAGTACCGAGTGAAAGTCGCTTAGGAAATCACCGGTTCGGAGCGGCCCGCTTCTGAGTCGATTCCGAACCAGAGTATTCCGCCAAAGGCACAAATCAGACACGCCACCGAGATTGCGGCTGGCCACCCGTATTGCTCTGCCAGAAACGGAGTGAAGATTGGGGCCAGTAGTCCCCCCGCATTGCCTCCGGTGTTTAGAAACGCGCAGGCGAGGCCACCAGTCCGCTTTTCCAGAGTCGGTGCCGTTGTCCAGAAGATACCCTCGCAGAGTCCCAGCGATCCGAGGGCGAGTGCAAAGTACAGGACGATCTGTTGGGGATCGGTCGTGGAGACACCCAGTAGTGCAAACAGCGCACTGGCCCCCATGCCGGTCATGGCCATGATACGACAACCCTTGCGGTGGCCGAACCGACGACACAGCCAATCGGAGTACCATCCACCGAATGCCATTCCGACCGCCATCGCGATCAGGACCGTAAAGGTGGCACGTCGACTGACATCTGTGGGCAGTTTCAATTCATCATTGAAATAGAATCCCAGCCAATAGAAGAACAGGTACTGGAAGTAGCTCAACGCGGCATAGCTGAGGGTCAACAGGAGCAGCTGCACATTGCCAAACAGCCGCAGTACATCTTTCAGACTCGCCGTCGAGCGGGCTGGTACCCGGTCGTGGACGTGCACCAGATTCCGCTCGGCGTCATTGGTCCAGGCGTGGCCGTTCACGTCATCCGATCCGACAAAACTCCAGATGATCGCAAACACGATCATTGTCACGCCACAGATGATGAATGCTTCTGGCCAGTTAAATCGATCCATCAGCCAGCCGAATGCGGGATAGCAGGTGGCCACGCCGACTAACGCACCGGCCGTGACCAGACCGTTGGCCGTTGAGCGTTCCTTAAAGGGCAGCCACAGCGAAACGCTGCGGGCAGCGGCCGGGTGCAGTGCCACGCTGAGTGCCCCTGCCAGGCCACGGATCACGATCAATGGCAGCAGCATTGCCTGCAGCGGAAACTTCATAAATCCCAGCAGGCCGGTCAGGACCACGCAGGACCCCATGCCGATCCCCATTCCGGAAAGAGCGCGGAGCGGCCCCAGGCGATCGATCAGCCAGCCACCCGGCAACATGCCGCAGGTGTAGACGAATAGAAAGGTGGAATAGACCAGACCCATCTGGCTTTCGGTGATTTCGCCGGACTTAATGAAGCGCTCGCTGCCGACTACCGAAATATTGTTACGGTTGAAGTGGCCGAGGAAGGTAAATCCCATCAGCATCAACACGACCAGCCAGCGAACATTTGTGGGGCGAGAATCACGCAGGGTCGAGGACATATCAGCCATCCGTTAATGAAGCAGACCTGCAAAACCGAGCGAGCAGGCAATGTAGCCGAAAACAGGGTCGCGCCGCGAGCAAGACGGAATATTTTTCGCAAATTTCAGGAATGCCGCCGCAAGCTACAGCGGACCAATTCGGGGCGCGTCGAGACCAGTGTTGGGGTGCCCCGGATTCGTGCGAATCGGCGACGACCTACTTCATCTGAAATCGACGCAAGATGTCTGGCGCCAAGTCGTATCCGATGCCCGGCCCAGTTGGTACTGAAATCACGCCGTTGCGAACAGGGAACCCGGCATTCTGGAGTTCCAATCTCAGCGGTGACGAGAACACTTCGGCCGGGGCAAATTCGATGAACGGAGTAATGGGCGAATAAGCCGCCAGATGGACGCTGGCGGCTCCCAGGATTTGCGTAGACCAGTTTCCAGGACATACGATGGCCCCACGCGGCAGGGCCAGTTCCACAATCCGCTTGGCCTCGGTCAATCCACCGCAGGTCGTCATGTAGGGCTGCATGACCGTCACCTGGCCGCGATCCATCATGTCGAGGAATTCCCAACGCGTGACGCCGTGCTCACCCATCGCCAGGGGAATGGACGTTTTCGCGGCCAGCCTGGCGTAGGTTTCAGGTACATCTACTGGAAACGGCGTCTCAAAGAAGTAGATATTGAACTGTTCCAATTCGCGGCAAACTCGAACCGCGGTGGGGAGATCGTTGAACAGGTAACCGACGTCGACCATCAACGTGGGAACCGGTCCCAGGGCTCTTCTAAACCGCCGTGCGAGTTCCACCACGTCGGCAGGCGTCGACATCATCGGTTCGACTTTGAATGCACGATACCCGAGTGCCGCTAAGTGTTCCGCACGCGCGACCTGCTGGGTAAACATCGGCTCGCCGCCCCACACGTCCGACACGAGCGTGCAATACGGCGTGACTTCCGCTGGCTGGCCGACGGGTGTTTGAAATGGACCTCGCTGCACGCCCCCCAGCAGCTGCCAGACCGGTTGATTGAGCATCTGACCGTAGATATCCCAGATCGCGACGTCCAATGCTCCCAGGATAATAATTTCCCAACCCCGGCGATTGGTGTGCATGAACGCATCCCAGACGTGCTGCCAGAGTCGTTCTGGATGCGAAATCTCCTGCCCCAGCAACAGGCGGCCAAAGTGTGTGTTGGCTCCACCCACAGTGGCTTGCACCACCCCTGGCGGTACGCGAAAGACCTCGGAAAAGCCGACCAGACCGCCGTCCGTGTGTACACGAATGCATGCCAGTGGCTCGACGCCCCCCTTGTCGGGATCGATCTCTGGACCATCACCGATCACGAATACTTCAAAACGCGAGATCTTCATCGTCCACCTCGAAAGAATTGCATGAATCGTCCCGCGCGCGAACGATATTCATCCCAGCGCCACGGAACATGTAATGACTCAGCCAGGGCCGCCGTGAAGGGGGCGAGGGCGCGGTAGGGTTTGTCGGGGTCAGAACTGGAAGTGTCGGTGCCGATGATGAGTACCCTGCGATACACCGTTTCCAGCCAGACGTCAGTGCGATATGTGGTGGAACTGCTGTCATTTTCGGTTTTAGTCACCATCGTGCCCTGGAGAACGCAACCCGTAACTTCTTCAAATGTGAGCGTGCGTTCCCTCCGCGATTCCCGCCACCAGACCTGACCGTTACTCCAGTCCAGAATGACTTCCCGTTCGCGAAAGACCCAGGCTCCCACCACCAGTGCAATCACGGCACCCGTAATCGCGGAAACCAAACACGTGCTCCAGCCTGGATAGGGCAGTGCCGGAGCCAATATGAATCCACCGAAAATGGTGCCCGCGAGGCCGCCGATCATCCCCAGCACCCGCCAGACCAGGTTCGGCAGGCCGGGGCGTAGAATGTGAATCAGGCGGCCGGGTTCCCAGTTTGTGATCTGGGTCAGTTCAACTTGTCCCTGTAAGTCAGACATCGCGAACGGCGGAACGTTGATCTGCTGTTGCGGTACCCCCGCAGACACCACATCCAGATCGTAGCGCGCTTGATCATCGACCGCGGGAATCGGCAACAGTTTGCCTTCTGATAGTTCGTCCGCACCGGCGGCAGTGTTGTTCCGCGACTCCGAGTGGACGAGCTTAATCTTCAGCGTGCGTAAAGTTTTTTCCTGGACGACGTACGATTTCAGCCCGATCACTCGCGCGATTCGAAAGAGGAAATCGAGTGCTTCGCTGCGCTGATCGAGATGATCAATCTCCAGTCGAAGTGGCTCACTGCTGATGGAGCCTGTTCCGGTTCTCTGGTGAAACTGGATTTCGATGGGAAGGCGGCCGTGGCGTTCCGCCGGCAGCATGGCACAGAATCCACGGATCGCACTGAAGGGGACTTCCAGGCGCCGTCGGCCACCCAGAAAACTGCCGCTGAAGTGCGCTCGGAATGTACTGCTTTCTGCGTCCCAGTCAAAACTTCGCCAATACCCCAACTGACTGCCGATCATCCGAATCCATTGCCTGGAAACAAACAGTGAGACCCCGCCAAATAATGCCCCGACGGCCGCGACGCGCCACAGGATGTCAAAACGAAGCATCCAGCCTGGCGGGAGCTTTGACACTGTGACGACGGAAATGATGACCAGAAATGCGATGTTGAATGTCAGGATAAAGAGTGCCAGCCCATTCCTTGCCAGGAAGTGCGGGGGCCATCCCTGCCACACTAGCCTTAAACGCCGTTCAGGCTGGTCATCAGCGATTCGCAGACAGCCTTGCCAGCTCGATCGGGCAGATTGAGTGTCAAACTTCCTTTGGTCCGAGTTGGGCATTGATGGATCTCGTGAGGGCAGGGCCGCAGGACGGCATCTCCGTCGCAGTCGGATCCGAGTTTATCCACCGATGAGGCCGACAGCATAGTGTCCACTGGCCTGATGAATCACTCGGCAACTTCGGGGTGCCCCCAAGTTGCGATGTGCAGTGCAAGATCGGCAGCGGCCACTCGCGCCTCGGCCAGCGAGATCGCCATTGGCCCCGGGTGGCCCATCTTTGGCCTCTCGCCGCCACCCCGTAAAAGTCCTGCCAATTCCGCGATCGGACATGCACTTGGGCAGCGAAAATGCAATAAGGCAGGTGTATTGACCGCTGTACGTTAATAGCTTCGCTGAATTTGCGGTTACCGTTGGCGGCAGATTGGTCGTGGTGAATCTCGAAACAAGTTGGACGATGTTCCGATCCGACTGCGAGTCGGCGTGTTAAAGTAGTCATTCAGCATTTTTAGCAACTGACCTGCCACGTCAGCCTGGACTCAGAGTGTCACGCCATGCCCGACTGGTCGTACCGTACTGTCTTCCGCCCGCTGCTGTTTCGATTGCCGCCGGCAGTTGCGCGTGACTTCGCGCTTGGCTGTATGGGGGCCCTGGCGCGGTTGCCCTGGGGGCCGGCTGTGATTGATTTCATGGGCCACATGCGGCCCGATCGACGGCTGGGATGGACTGTGGGTGTGACGACGTTTCCCACGCGGGTAGGTTTAGGTGCGTGTGTTGATCCTCGCCTGCAGGCCAGCCGGGCGTTTGCGCAATTTGGAATTGCGTTCTGGGAGCTTGGTCCGGTTACCATCAATGACGTACGGGGCGGTCTGATCGAGCGCGATGATGCTCGGGAAACGTTGGTCTTTCATTCGCCCCAAGACAGTCCTGCATTGTCGAAAGTTGTGCAGCTTCTGGATCGGTCGGGGCTTCCGCGGCCATTTGTCCGTTTGCCGTTAAGCTGCCCGGCGGATGGCAGGGGCCCAGAAGCAAATCAAATTATTGAGCAGTTAGCACCCCGATCTGCAGGTTTCATCCTGCAAGTTACTGATCCTGCAGAACCGTACCGGGAGCTCGAGCAAGTAGCTCAATACATCCGATCGCAGGGGCCATCGTTGATTCTCGTGGCGGTCACATCAGCCGCACCTGGAGAGGCCATATCGGCAATCAAGTCGCTTGTACGGAAAGGCCTGATCGACGGGGTGTATGTCGATGGAGGCTGGTGGGACGCTGACGGTTCATATTACATCGGCAAAGCGGCATCGTACGAAACCGTAAACGCTGTACGGAGCTGGCGAGCAGAATTGCCCGCCAACGCACCGATTATTGCTGACGGCGGCATTCACGAACCACAACAGGCCCTGGAACTGCTGGAGGCCGGTTGTGATCTGGTCAGTGTCAGCAGCGGGCTGATCTTTACTGGTCCGGGCTTGATCAAGCGGATCAACGAAGGCCTGCTATACCGCTTGCCGGTGTCGTCCGAGAAGCGCTTGGCGCCGGAAGAATTGTCGTGGTTTTGGACCTGCCTGATGGCTCTGGGCATGCTGGTCGGCGGAGTCATGGCCATGGTCATTGCCACCACACGTGTGGTGATGCCATATGACGAGGCCATGGCGGGACTGACTCGCAATGAGATTTGCGGGATCAATCCTCATTTGCTCAATTTCATGGCTCATGATCGGGTGACGCTGGCCGGCACGATGCTGGCCGTAGGGATCTTGTACCTGGCGCTGTCGGTGTATGGATCGCGGCACGGGATGCATTGGGCGCGGCGGACGGTGATTGTGTCGGCGTCGACCGGCTTTGTGAGTTTCTTCCTGTTCCTGGGATTCGGGTACTTTGACCCGTTTCACGCTTTTGTAACGGCGATCCTGTTTCAATTGCTGATGATGGCCGTGCACTGTGGTTTGCCTGGATATTCGAATCCGATCGCTCCGGAACTCACGAATGATCGCGCCTGGTTGTTGAGCCAATGGGGACAACTGCTGTTCGTAATTCACGGAGTGGTCTTGATTGTCGCGGGCTGCGTGATCGCGATCGTTGGCATTTCGACCGTGTTTGTGCAGGAAGATCTGGATTTCATGCGGACGACCGCCGACCAATTGTTCGGAGCTCATCCGAGATTAGTCCCGTTGATTGCCCATGATCGGGCGACGTTCGGCGGCATGTTGATTGCGTGCGGCGTTTGTGTCCTGCTTTCGGCACTGTGGGGCTTCCGTCGCGGTCAGGCGTGGCTGTGGTGGGCACTGATGTCCGCGGGCACCGCTGCGTATGGAGCGACGATCTATATCCATTGGCACGTCGGGTATCTCAGTCTTGAGCACCTGTTACCAGCGTACGCGGGACTCGGACTTCTGCTCATCAGCGG
>CAZQUW010000127.1:10060-17896 GCA_964596215.1 uncultured Planctomicrobium sp.
ATGCGGTTCCTGCGGGACGCTCAGAATGTGCCCGTGAATGGCGGATACTGCCGGCAGTGCGAAAGCAAGTTGTGCCATGGATCATGCTGGTGTGTCTTGGTCGATCGCATTGTGAAGCCCTCAGTAAGCTTCCTATACTGGCGAAAGGCGAGGCCGGTGAAGCGGTAAAGGTCAATTCGAGTCCTGAAGTCGTTGCGTTCCTGGTGCTCTCGACTTTCGATTTGAAATGCCGCACGGTTTCGGCCCCTGAGTATCGTTTCACTCGAAATCGCCAGCCAGTATCAGAACACTGTTGAGACAACGATGACCATACCTTTGCCAGAACCATTGTTTGAGCTGGGAAAGCTCATGGCGACCCCCGCCGTGTTGCAAGCAATACATGATAGCGGACAAGAGGTCAGCGAGTTCTTGAATCGTCACGTTCGTGGGGATTGGGGCGCGTTATCAGAGATAGATCGCCAGAACAATGACGATGCTGTTACCACCGGGGATCGGATCTACTCGGTTTATCGTACAGACAACGGCACCAAGATCTGGATCATCACAGAACCGGTAGATGAATCGGGGCAGCGTTGTCTGACGACTGTCGTGTTGCCTTCCGAGTATTGATTTCAGATCAGCGTGAATAAACATGCAGTCACTGTGCAGTTCGTGCCGGCATCTGCGAGAAATCACCACGCCCCGGAATTCGCGTTTCGTGATGTGCCTGTTGTTCCAGACGGATTCGAGATGGCCGAAGTATCCTCCGCAGCCGGTCTGGAACTGTGCGGGCTATCAATCGGGAAGATCAGGGGAAAGCGACGCCAACCGGTCCTGACGAATCGCGAACTGATACGGAGATTGAAATGTTCGCATCCGATATATGCGATTGCATCAACAGGGGTTGATCGGTAGAGTGTGCTGACACTCCCAATGCCAATTCCTGCCACCTGTGATCAGGATTCGAACCCGTATGAAATCAGGCGACTGTATCCAGAAGCGTTCGCTCTCGCGGCGAAGTGTATTGCAGGCGGGTTCGCTGTTGCTGGGTGGGCTGGGGCTTGGAGATCTCTTGCGATTGCGGGCCCATGCCGCAACGCACGGTGCGACCGCCAATGATACTTCGATTATTCTGGTCTGGTTGGAGGGTGGGCCCAGTCAGCTGGAAACCTACGACATGAAGCCGGGGGCGCCTGCTGAGTATCGTGGCGAGTTTCGGCCGATTCCGACCTGTGTTCCGGGAATGGATGTGTGCGAGTTGTTGCCGCATCACGTGCGGGTGGCCGACAAGTTCAATTTGATTCGTTCGATCACTCATGATATCGCTGACCATCCGGGCGCCGCGGGGCGGTTTCTGACAGGGCGGCGGCCCTTGAATATCAGTGATCCAGTCTCCAAGTTTCCGACAGTCGAATCGCTCGTGGCCAAAGCGCGCGAGAGCCGACGTGTGGGCATTCCGAATTACATTTCGAACGAACGCCGTTTGAAGGGGGGCGGCAGCGCCTACCTGGGACAGGCGGGTGAACCGTTTGTTGTCTCTGCCGACCCGAACGCTCCGAACTTTCAGGTTCAAGATCTGAGCCTCAGTGGAGACATTGCCGACCGGTTGGATGATCGTCTGCAATTGCTCCGTGGATTGGATCGCCTGCGCCAGGGACTGGACCTCGCGGGGGCCTCGGCTTCAGGCGATCGGTTCCAGCAGCAGGCCGTTGATTTGCTCACCAGCGACAAGACTGCTGCCGCGTTCGATATGCGTCGCGAATCGACCGCAACCCGTGATCGATACGGGCGGAACGAATGGGGGCAGCGGGCCCTGCTGGCGCGGAGGCTGGTTGAAGCGGGATGCAGTTTTGTGACCGTCCAGATGCAGAAGATTGGTCCGACCTTTACCTGGGACGATCACGGTGATGGGGGAAGCATTCCGTATTTGATGCGCGCTCGTTTACCGGCATTTGATCAGGCTGTCTCGGCGTTAATTGGCGACATTTACGAACGGGGATTGGATCAGAATGTGATGGTCGTGGTCACAGGCGAGTTCGGTCGTGCTCCACTACTCACGTATCGCCCCAAAGCTCGCTCGGCAGGTCGGGATCATTGGCCCAGCGCAATGTCGGTCCTGGTCTCGGGAGGCGGAATGCGGACGGGGCAAGTCATCGGTGCGACGACATCAAAAAGCGAGTATCCGATTGATCGTCCGTTGGATCCCAATGATTTGCTGGCGAGCATCTATCGGTTCCTGGGCATTGATACCGAAATGACTTATCCCGATTTGCGCGGTCGCCCGATGCCCATCCTGCCGACCGGCCGGGCAATTCCTGAACTGGGTTGACCCGGACTGGAATATCCGTCCTCCAACAATGTCTTCGGAGGCATTCATACCATCATTGTTGCGAATCGGTTCGCCGTTGAATGGTGCTCGTGTCTGTTCCGCTGAAATGAAAGCATGTGACGATCCATGAGACTGATTTCGACTCTCGGCCGGATCGGAAAGACTTGCCGGCTCGGCAATCTCGCATTTGCGTTGCTCTGTGGATTCGTCATGATTTTCGCGAATCAGGCGGCCGCAGCAGACACTCCTGCTGCTCATCCGGCGATCGCGATCGATTCGCGTTTGTCGCCGCCGCCGTGGGCGTTGCTGGAGCGTGAATTGTTGCGTCAGAATTCGGCGGCCTGCCAGTTGTTCTTTGACAAGTATTTTGACGAACGGGGCTGGTTACTGTGCGTGGAACGCTGGGGGGGCGATGACGGTCCGGATGATGCCATCGAGAACTGTCTCGATTGGCCGCTGGTGCATGCACTGGGGGGACATAACGACGTGCTCCAGATGTACAAAAAGGCTTGGGAAGGGCATCTGCGTCAATATACGTTGGCCAAAACCGTCGAAGTGCCGTTTGCCCGCGACGGCATGTACTACAAAGAGTTCCCAGTCATGATGGACTGGTTGCACAACGGCGAAGGTCTCGTTGTGTTCAATCTGCAGGGGTTGTCCGATCCTGACGATCCAGGGTTCGCGTCCCGAGTCAAACGCTTCGCTGGCTTCTATCTCAATGAAGACCCGGGGGCCCTGAACTACGACCCGCGGCACAAAATCATCCGCAGCATGTTTAACGGCAGCCGCGGCCCCTTAATGCGGAAGGCCACTGGTTTGGACTGGGCTGGCGATCCCATCGAAGTCGAAAATCGCTTCCGCCCGAAGCATGGTGAGACCAGTTACGCGCAGATGCTGGAACACTTCAAAGACTATACCGATACGGTTGGTGATCATCCCCAGAACATGAAAGCCACCACGCTGGCGCTGAATGCCTTTATTCTGACTCAAAATGAGAAATATCGCCAATGGCTGCTGGAGTACGTCGATGCGTGGCGTGCCCGGATGGTGGCAAACGGCAATTTGATACCGACGAACATCGGTCTCGATGGCAAAATCGGGGGCGAGACGGGTGGCAAGTGGTGGGGCGGGGTCTACGGCTGGGGGTTTACGGTCTTTGATCCAGCCACTCAGAAGCCGATCAGCCGCAATCAACATCATGCTGGCCTGCCGGGATTTATGAATGCCTACATGCTGACGGGTGACGACCGGTTTCTCGATCCGTGGCGCAAACAGATTGATGTCGTCAATTCGAATGCCAAAGAGGTCGACGGCAAGACGGTCTATCCCCGAATGTATGGCGACCAGGGATGGTATGATTTCGGTCCCGAGAAATATTCTTTCGGTGCACACGAGCTGGCTTACTTGTCAATGCGGCCGGAAGATCTGACGCGTGTCGCGAATCTGCCGTGGTGGACGTATCTCAATGGGAAGAACCCCGCCTATCCCGAGCAGGCCATGCGCGGTGATCTGATGCGAATTGGCAGGCAAGTCCAGGAGATTCGAAACGACACCACGACTCCCGACACGCGTCTCGCCGACGATCCGATGGTCCTCAATCCGGCCAGTGTTGAATCGCTGGTGGAACTTGTTCTGGGGGGATTACGTCCCGGTCGTAGCGGATCTGCGTTGTTTTGTCGGCTGCGTTACTTCGACCCGGCCGAACGTCGCGCAGGTTTGCCGGAAGACGTAGCAGCGTTAATTGATGAGATGACTGATGATCGCGTGTCAGTGACGCTGGTCAATGTCAGCCAACTGGAGTCGCGTGCGGTGGTCGTGCAGGCCGGAGGGTATGCCGAACATCGCTTTACTTCGGTCAAAATCGGCGAGCATTCGCAACCGCTGGATGGTCCGCATTTGTCCGTCAAGCTGGCGCCGGGGGCAGGTACGCGCCTGACGTTTACGATGAAACGTCACTCATTGAAACCCACGATGGCATTTCCCTGGAATTGAATGTCGTCGATCACTCATTATCAGTCTTTACTGCGAATCTCGCGGCTGAACCGGACTTCAATGACCGGCCTCGCTCAGTACCATCACCTGCCATGAGCGCGTGACGCTCAACGTCAAACTTTTGAAAGACCGTCCATGTTTGAAAACAAGGTTAAGGAACTGATTAAGCAATCACGCGGTGCATGGGGAGTCAGTCTGCCTGATGCGTCCGATTTGCTGGCGAAATTGACCGTCGATTCGGGAATCGACTTTCTGTGGGTGGACCTGGAGCATCGCCCCTTCGAGGTCAATGATGTTCGCTGGGTGCCGATCATCTGCCGTCAGAAAAATTGCGCCTGTGTGGTGCGAGTGTCGGGACTGGATCCGCAGTTAATCAAGAAGGCACTGGATATCGGTGCGAACTGCGTCATGATCCCGCAGGTTAACACGGCGGAAGAAGCGCGACTGGCGGTGCAGTACGCGAAGTATCCCCCCCAGGGATCGCGCGGCATTTCACCGTTGTGGACGATCTTCATGGATGTTGCGTGGGACGATTATCTACCGGTGGCGAATGACGAGACGTGCGTCATCGTGCAAGTGGAAACGCCGGAAGGGATACGTAATCTGGAAGCGATCGCCTCCGTTGAAGGGGTCGACGTGGTCTTTGCAGGTCCGACCGATTTGTCGGCATCCCTGGGGCATATTGGCAAAGCCAACCATCCAGAAGTGCAGGCGTTTCTTGCCGATTTCCCACGTCGAGTCCAGGCGTGCGGCAAAACAGCCGGGATTACATTTGCCGATCTCGATGCGTGCCAGCGAGCCTATGAACAAGGCTATCGTTTCATTTCATTTGGCAGCATCGTGGCCCATGGAAGTCACGGATTGAAGGTGGGTTTAGAACGCTTTCGAGGGCTGGAAGAACTTGCGAAAGACGCGTCAGAGTAGCGCTACCCGACTGGGCGCCGCTGCTGACTTGAGCATCGCTACTATCGGGCTATCATCACCCCCGGGAGTTTCCCTTTCAGCTCGGCAATGCCTTTGGGGGACGCTTTCGTCTCTTGTAAATTGAGCGTTTTAAGCTTGGTCAGAGCCGTCAACTGTTGCAGGCCAGCGTCGGTAATCGCTGTCCCATTCAGGCTGAGAGTTTTTAAACTGGTCACGCCTCGCAGGTGCTCTAACCCGGCGTCGGTGATTTGCGTTTTGCCTAGAAACAGGCTTTGCAGGTGCTGTAGCTGCTCGAGGTGAGACAGGTCGATGTCCTTGACTGCCGTGCTGTGCAGATACACTTTGATGACCGGTTTGTCAGCCCGCGCTTCATCGACCTCGATCCTGCCGCCCAGCTTTTCAATCGCGGCAATGGCAGCGGCCTCCCCCGGGTTGCCGGGTGGGCGCTGACATCCAACAACTGTGGCCGCAATCAGAAAACAGGCCGACAGGAACGTTCGCCAAGTCATGTCGCAAGTCTTTCGGAATCTCAAGAAGTTCGCGCCAGGTTAACTTGTCCGCAACTTGGATGAGAAGCATATTGCCGAGCAGAACTTGTTCGAATGCAACACTCGGCAATAACGCCTAATTTGCGATCCCCAGAACACCCACGCGCAACGCGGTGGGGTGCTCGACTGAGCGCAGGACCCGGTGAGTTGCCTTTTGATAGTCCTCGGGCTTGGCGAAGAAAATGTTCGGTACAAACTTCTGAGGATTGCGGTCGACAAGCGGGAACCATGTGCTCTGGATCTGAACCATCAGGCGATGTCCCTTCTTAAAACGATGCAGGACGTCCAGCAGTTCGATGCGGATTTTAGTCGGCTGATTAGGGACGAACGCCTCGGGTTTCTCGAAACTGTTGCGGAAGCGACCTCGGAAGACTTCACTGCGAACCAGCATCTGGTAGCCGGGCTGTAAGGCGGGATCAATTCCATCCGGAAACACATCGATCAATTTCACGATAAAGTCGGCATCTGTACCAGTCGTGGTAACCCAGAGATCAACGTCAATCGAACCGGCCAACGTCAAATCTTCCGTCATGGCCTGGGTCTGATAGACCAGCACATCGGGCCGCCGACTAGCAAATCGCTGATCGTCGACCATGTATTCATTCGTCATTCGTGGAGTCACGGCCTCGGTGAAGGGAACCGGTTTGGCAGGATCACTGACATACTCGTCGAAGCCCCCGTTTTCCGTGGGAGCGTTGAATTCAAGCTGTCCGTTCTCTTTCAGAAAGAGCTGCCGGGACTGGGTTTGCCGGGGAGGCCAGGCGTCGAATGTGCGCCACACATTCGAACCCGTTTCAAATACAGTCGCTTCGGCGGGGGCTGTATGCTTCGCATCCTTCAGGTAACGTTCGAAGAACGGGAATTCGATCTCAGATCGATAGAAGAGAGCCGTCTTGGAACCGAAGTTGATCGGCCCCAGTTTGTCCCCATCTCCGCTGCCCCAGCCTCCGTGTGCCCAGGGGCCGACCACGAGTACATTGTTGGATTTCGGGTTCTGCTTCTCGATCACGCGGTACGATTTAAACGAGCCGTACAAGTCCTCTGCGTCGTACCAACCGGTCACGACCATGACTGCGGGGGCGACGTTTTTTAGATGGGGCAGAATTGACCGTTGCTGCCAGAATGCATCGCGATTGGGATGTGCCAGCATTTCATTCCAGAATGGAACGGGTTCCTTCAATTGCAGTTTTCCGACAGCTTCCATGTTGCCCGCTTCGAGAAACAATCGGTATCCATCCAGGCTGGGATATTCGACCGGCTTGGGTTTTTCTGCGGTCGGCTTGGGGCGTTCGGTCGCGTTGTTGCCGAGCCAGCGGTAGGCATGCGCGAGGAAGAAGGCGCCGTTATGCAGGAAGTCATCGAAGTACCAATCGCCTACCGGAGCCTGCGGCGAGACGGCTTTGAGGGCCGGGTGAGCATCGATCATGCCGGCCGATGCGTAGAATCCGGGATAGGAGATCCCGTACATGCCGACGCGTCCGTTATGGCCGGGAGTGTTCTTCATGAGCCAGTCGATGGTGTCGTAGGCATCGGTGCTTTCATCGATATCCGTGGCCTTGGTTTTCCTGGCGAGATGCGGTCGAACTTGTGCGAACTCGCCTTCTGACATGAATCGGCCGCGGACATCCTGATTCACAAAAATGTAACCGGCCTTCATGCATTGCTCGCTGGGGCCCAGGGCTGCTGGGAACTTGTCCGCGCCGTAGGGACTGACTGAGTACGGCGTACGCTTCATCAGGATCGGATAGGTCTGAGTGGTATCTCGCGGCAAGTAGACGGCCGTGAACAGCTTGACTCCGTCGCGCATTGGCACCAGATGTTCGTGCTTGGTATAGTGCAACCGGATATAGCTCTCGAGAGTGCTGGCATCCTGTCCATATCCGAGCTGTGTTCCACAGCAAATCACCGCACACAATACCAAGCGAACGACGCGACGCATGATGTGTTTCCTTCGCAGGTTTGATGATCCAAATTGAGCTTGGGCCGGGATCTTCGGCCGCGACGAGAACTTTGTTCCGACCGTTACCACGACTTCAGGACCAGCACGAATGGCACTGAAGTTGC
>CAZQUW010000128.1:0-6862 GCA_964596215.1 uncultured Planctomicrobium sp.
GAGGAGACGCTCCGTTCGAACCCCGTCGATGGAGTCGTGCTCCTGTGCAATTGTGACAAGACAACTCCGGCCCAGTTGATGGGGGCCGCCAGTGCAAATTTGCCGACGATTCAGTTGAATGGCGGTGCTCGCAGTGTCGGCAATTGGCGCGGGCAGCCGGTGGGTTCCGGGACCGATATCTGGCGCTATTGGGACCAGGTTCGTGCGGGCCAGATCACGCGCCAGGACTGGAGCGATCTGGAAGCCTCGATTTCGTGCAGTGCCGGGGCCTGCAACACAATGGGCACCGCCTCGACAATGACCTCGTTGTCCGAGGCACTCGGTATGATGTTGCCGGGGATTTCCAGTTTGCCCGCGACCGATGCCCGGCGTCTCACGGCAGCAGAAGCCACTGGACGGCGTATCGTGGAACTGGTGCACGAGAACCTCCGGCCGACCGATATCCTGACTCCCCAGGCTTTCGACAACGCCATCCGGCTGCTGATGGCGCTGGGCGGGTCGACCAACGCCGTCGTCCATCTGATCGCGATTGCCGGCCGTCTGAACATCACCTTGCCCCTCTCGCGTTTCGACGAACTGTCGCGAACAACTCCCTGGCTGGTGAATCTGAGCCCGTCCGGTAAATTCCTGATGGACGAATTCCACGGGGCCGGTGGAGTCCCGGCGGTCATGTCTGAGATTAAGCAGTTGCTGCATCTGGACTGCAAAACGGTGACCGGCCAGCCGCTGGAGGCCAGCATCGCCCGGGCTCGATCGTTCAATAAAGAAGTGATTCGCCCGGCGGCCACACCGTTGTCCCCGCAAGGTGCCATCGCCACGCTCAGCGGCACACTCGCCCCCCAGGGCGCCGTGATTAAAGCCTCGGCTGCGTCGCCGGCCCTCATGGTGCATCGCGGCCCGGCATTTGTCTTCCACAACTACGAGGACATGCTGCAGCGGATCAATGATCCGGACCTGCCTGTCGACGGCAACAGCGTCCTCGTCCTGCAAAACGCAGGCCCCAAGGGAGTGCCGGGATTTCCCGAATGGGGCATGATTCCCGTACCGCAGAAGTTGCTCGAACAGGGGATTACCGATCTGGTCCGGATCAGCGACTCGCGGATGAGTGGCACCAGTTTCGGCACCGTCGTGCTGCATGTGGCCCCTGAAGCCGCCGCGGGAGGGCCGTTGGCCCTGATCCAGAACGGCGATTTGATCGAGCTGAACGTTCCCGAACGACGGGTCGACCTGCTGGTCGATGCCGCCGAACTGGAGCGCCGCCGGCAAGCGTGGCGCCCCCCCGTCAGTGCTCATCTGCGGGGCTATCCGCGGTTGTATATTGATCATGTGCTGCAGGCTGACGAAGGCTGTGATTTCGACTTCTTGCGGCCCCGAAGTGCACTCGAACAACAATTTGTCCCGCCGTTGGTAGGTCGTTCGTAACGCTGGCCGTCGACCGCTTCGCCATCGAAACGGGCTCGCAGTTGCGAGCCTGAATTTGCATCGCGCTGCGAGTCTTATCCTGCCCGGCGACCGCGAGCGTGTTATGATCGCGGGGCAATCCACGACACACCATATTTCCTCCAGCGTGAGTTTCAGATGAGACGCCTCAAGCGAATCGCCGTGCTCTGCGTGTCCCCGGTCTTGTGCGGGCTCATGCTCCTGTCGCATACCGTGGCCTCGGCGGCAGATGGTGACACTCTCGACTCGAAATTGCTGCCGATCATCCGGGCCCATCAGGGGCAGGTCGCGGTGGCGGTCAAGCATTTGAAGAGCGGCGTCGCGTTCGAATACCGCGGCACCCTCCCCATGCCCACCGCCAGCTTGATCAAGTTCCCGATCATGATCGAGGCCTACCGGCAGGCGCACGAGGGTCAGCTCAATCTGCAAAAACCGATCGCCCTGAAGACAGAGGACAAAGTCCCCGGATCGGGGATCCTGACGACCCATTTTTCGCCGGGGATGACTCTCCCCGTGCGCGACGCGATTCAATTGATGATCGCCTTTTCTGATAATACGGCCACGAATCTGGTCCTCGATCAAATTGGTCTGCCGGCGACGACAGTCTCGATGAACCGCCTCGGTTGTCCGAATACCCGATTGCATGCGAAGGTCTACAAGCCCGAGACCTCTCTGGCCCCGGATCGCAGTGAGCAGTTTGGCCTGGGGAGCACGACCAGCGGGGAAATGCTGAAGCTGCTCGAGTTGTTGCATCGTCGTGCACTGGTCAGTCCGGCCGCCAGTGAGGCGATGCTGGCGCACCTGCTGACGTGTGAGGATCGGGAGAAGTTCGCCGCGGATCTGCCTGAGGGAATCAAGCTGGCGCACAAGACAGGCTCGGTAGGCGCAATCCGGACCGCTGCCGGGCTGCTGGAAACGCCCAGTGGCACCATCGCGTTGTGCGTGCTGACCAGCCACAACAAGGATCAGCGCTGGGTCCCCGAGAATGCGGGCAACGTTCTGTGTGCCAATATCGCCCGCGCGGCGTACGACTACTTCAATTCCGATGAACCGACCGATGATTCCGACCCGCAGGTCCTGCAAGTCGGGGCGTCGGGCGAACTGGTCGAAACCTTGCAGCGGACGCTCAACGCCCGCCTGAAGCCCTCGCCCAAATTGTCGGCCGACGGAGATTTTGGCACCACGACCCAGACCGCCGTGATTCGATTTCAAAAAGATCGAAACCTTCCGGCAACGGGGATCGTGACCCTCGATACGTGGAAGGCGCTGGCCCCCCTGGTGCTCGGTCCCTCTGCGGTGCCGGACCCGAAGATCGTGAACGCCGAAGTCCTGCCGCGCAAGCCCCGTGACCCCGTCGCTGGCCCCCCGATTGTCTCGGCGAAGGCGTGGGCCATTGGCGACCAGGCAACCGGCCAGATCCTTTTTCAGAGTGACGGCGATACCCGCTTGCCGATGGCCAGCACCACCAAGGTGATGACAGCCCTGGTCGTGCTCAATCTCTGCGGTAACGATCCCAAACGACTCGATGAGATGCTGGAGTTCTCGCAGCGGGCCGATCGGACTGGCGGCACTTCGTCCGGCATTCACGCCGGCGAACGGGTCTCGGTACGCGAGATCCTGTATGGGCTGATGCTTCCGTCTGGAAACGATGTCGCCGTCGCCCTGGCCGAGCATTTCGGCCGACGCTGTGCCCCTCCCGCGGATGTGCCGAAAACCCAGGATCCACTGGTCCGGTTCATCGCCGAGATGAATCGGACTGCGGATAAACTGGGCCTGAAGAATACTCATTTTGCGAACCCACATGGCTTGCCGGCTAAGCCCCACTATTCGTCGGCCAACGACCTCGCGCGACTGGCAGCGGCAGCCTATAAATACCCCATTCTCAGAGAGTGCGCAAATGCCCGGCAGCACGGCTGCCAGTTACTGGGCCCCGCAGGGTACCACCGAAACATTGTCTGGAAGAACACCAACGAGTTACTCGAAATCGAAGGCTATCAAGGTCTGAAAACCGGAACGACGAATGCCGCCGGCAGTTGTCTGATCTCCTCGGGTGAATACCAGAATCGCAAGCTCATCGTGGTGGTGCTGGGGGCGACCTCCAGCACCAACCGTTATCTGGATACCCGGAATCTGTTTAAATGGGCCTGGAATCAAAAGTGATTGCCCGGTCAGCTCGCAGCACGACGCATCCCACGACACCGTTTCCCGGACAGATTGGACTTCGAACTCTTCTCAGACCCTTAACGACAGGCCCCCTGCATCATGTCGAAAACCATCCGCCTGGCTGCGGTCAGCTATGCCCCTCCTCTCCATGATCACCATAAGTTGGGCGTGAATCTCAGTGCCATTCGTGAAGTCGTGCTGCGCGTCGTGGAACGGGAACGGCCGGATTTCATCTGCTTCCCGGAAATCTGTGCCTGCTCGGGTTCCTCGTTCAAAGCGGGCATCAGTGCGGCCCCTGAAATTGGTGCGTACGCAGCAGAAGTTGGCAAGCTGGCCAAAGAAGCGAACGCGGCGTTAATTATCCCGTGCCTCGAACGGCACATGGGCCAGATCTTCAATTCGGTCCCCATTGTGAATCGACAGGGTCAACTGGTTCTGGTCTATCGCAAGAACTATCCGACGATTGGTGAAATGGACGAAGGCATCTGCCCGGGCTGGGAAGTTCCCGTCGCCGATTGTGATGGCGTCCGCGTCGGGGCCGCCGTCTGCTTTGATGCCAATTTTGATCAGATCGCCGCCGAGTTGGAGCGTCAACGGGCCCGACTCGTATTCTGGCCGTCGATGTACTGGGGCGGCCAATTGCTCCAACATTGGTCGCAGCGATATGGGTTTTATACGGTCGCAGCCTACTCCCCGGAGAGCTCGATCGTCGATATGAGCGGTCGGTTTCTCGCCCAGCAGGGGAACGACACGTTTCAGGTCAAACGCGGACACCTGCCGGCCTGGGCCGTGGCCGAAGTCAACGCGGATCGTGAGTTATACCACCTCGATTACAACCAGGATCATCTGCTGGCGATCCATGCCAAATATAGCCCCGACGTCCAGATCGAGGTCCACGAGCCCGAAGGCTATTTCCTGATGGCCAACCGCCGCGAAGGTTTAACGGTCGAGCAGATCGCGGCGGAATTCAAGCTCGAAACGCTGCGTGACTACCTGGCTCGCAGCGTGCGCCAGCGAACGGAATTTCACCAGCGAACTCATCTGCCGCGAAAATAAGTTCACTCCGCCGACTGTTTCACAGGAACTTCAATCCTCGATAAACGCGAGCGAGCCGGGCTGCAACTGCTGCACCCGGCTCGCTACGAACACATTGCCTCAACGACTAACGCGGCGAATTGAAGTCTCGCCCGTAGGTCGCCTGCATCTTCTGTCGAATCTTCTGACGGTCGGCCAGAATCAGTTGCCAGACTTGCTCACGCTGCATCGCCCCCGCCGCAACGGCCTCGGCTTGCTTCGCACGGATCTGGCTTTGATTCGTCTCCACATTCACATAGGCCGGCTGCCAGGCCACGGTGCTCCAGACGCTGTAGTTCGAACTGCGAAATCCCGCCGGTTCGTACTGGACGTTGTAAGAGAGTCCCCCTTCCAGCATCTTGACGTTGATCGGCACCCCACGCAGCGACACGGCCAGGGCCCGCAGGTTCGAACTCACACTCTGAGCCCACGTCTGCAGATCGGGATCGACACCGGTGATCGGCAGATCGTCGATCTTCTTCGCATAGTTATCATGAAAGGTCGCCGTCTTGTTGTAGTTGGTGGCCTTCTTCGCCATCGCTTCCAGGTCATCGACGATCTGGTTAACTGCTGCGTAATAGGTACGGCTGGCTTTAGCGGTGGGTTCGTTCGACTTCGCCGCGGTCGCGGATGTTCCATCCGGGCTGGGAGGAGGCGGAACATCACTCCCAGATTCCGCCGATGGCCCGGGCATCAGAACCATGCTCATCACGTGCCGTAAGCCCGCATCCGACAGTTCAAACGTCAGGGCGGCCGTCTTACCATCCGCGGTCACTTCAGCAGTCTCCAGATCTTCCAGCGAAGCCCCCGCTTCACCCAGCAAGTCGATCAGCACCGGCTTCAAAAACGGCAAAGCCACCTGGCTGACAACGGTATTGAAGTCCAGATAAACGGTCGCGGTCGTCGTCTCGGCAACCTGGACTCGCAATGTCACGCCGCGGAGCGCGTCGGTCAGATCGGCCAGCAAATTCACGACGTTCGGCTTTCCAGCGACATCGGGCGACGACTTAATCCGGTCACGCCACGACTTGGGATCGACCAGATCCTGGAAGTCGAGCGCCAGGATCACGTGCGAATTGCTGGAACGAGCCACCGCATCCTGCAGATAAGGAGTCAGCGGAGAATCGCCACCCTTATCGGCAGCTCGCAGCCAGCGAGCCAGATCCTGGCGATAGCCGGGGCTGATCACCCCAATCAAACCGGGCGAAAACTGGGTGAACAGCGAATTACGGCCGGTCAACACGGCGGGATGCCCCGCCACCATCTGGATCCGCCCGTGCTCATGTTCGGCCAGCTTCGTCATCGGAACAGGCACTTTGAACGAGGCAATCCCATAGGAGTTGGTGACTTTCGAGTCTTCCGGATGGAACTCGAAGGCCCGAATCAGAAAATCGACGGAGGGGGGCACATGAACCGCACCCGCCAGGAATTCGGACTGGTGCTTCTTGGCCCATTGTTCCTGCTTGCCGCGCGGACTGTTCACCAGATCCTGGACTTTCACGATCGCCAGCGAATTGGCCGAGGAGGGCACATGCTTGAGCGCCTTGGACAGGTCCACACCTTGGGCCTGAACGCCCTGCGCGACCAGCAAGGCCGAGGTAAATACGAACACGTGAATCAAGCGTGACATTGTTTCTCCCACCACTTGGAATTGGACTGGCCCACGGCTGACGGCTGCCCGCTGGATGTCCTCCGGCAGCAGAGTCTGCGCAAGTCACTCAGGCGATACGATACGACCAGACTCTCGTAAGTATAGTCCCACAGGCTATCTACGATGTTTGACGGGGTTCTCTACAAAAGCATTACCTCTTTCTCAATATGATACCCGCGGGTACGAGGTCCGCAAACGGATTTCCACCAATGAAGCCTGACTGTCTTAGCAAACACGCGGAAAATGCCCATCGCGTAGGCCGGGCAGTGCCTGACGATGCTGCATCGCAGTGAAAATAAAACGACACCAGCAGGCTGAATCTCGTCCTTGATGTTCGCGCTGCTCGCTTCGCTCTCTTTGCTCCCTTCGTCTTCTTTGTTCTCGTTGCTCCCTTAGCCCCGTTCTACGAGCGCTGCCCTTGGCCGTCCGTATTCCCCACGCACGTCACGACGGCCGAGGGCGGCCATCCGGCGGACAGGCGTTTTCTTTGCCCTCTTTGCCCCCTTAAGACTTTTACCTCCGGACCGGACTGGA
>CAZQUW010000128.1:6962-10021 GCA_964596215.1 uncultured Planctomicrobium sp.
CTCTGCCCCTCGGCCGTAAGATGGGCACTCTTGCCCGTCCTGGCTTTCAGCCCCTCAAAACAGACGGGCAGGAGCGCCCATCTTACGGACCAAAAACACGAGCCGAATCGTTCCGCTCTTTGCCCTCTTTGCTCCCTTAAGACTTTTACCTCCGGACCTCCAGCGTCAAAAAGTGCTGAGATACCGGCGGACGATTTCTTTGTCTTCTTTGTCTTCTTTGCTCCCTTATCCTCAGCCGTAAGAGGAGCACTCCGTCTCTACATCCGACTCCCCCAACTCAGGCGGGAGCGCCCATTCCACGGACCAAACCGCGAGCCAAGAATCTCGCGCACTCTTTGACTTCTTTGCTCCCTTTGAACATTCGTATCGTCACTTTTCCGTCATTTCCCAATCTTTCCTTTTAACATCCACTCCACAGACTGGCGAAATCTCAAGACCGCATGAACTCCAGACATTCCCCAACTCTCGAATGTTTCTAACCCATTCCAGGACTGGCAGTTCGGGGAATCTTCGATGGGCATGGGCGCCCCCGAACTGGGCAGCCAGAACCGCCGAAGAACGGGGAGGCCGAGGGTGGCCATCCTCCAGGTTGAGGTGCCTGGAGCGCGAAACGGTGCCACTTATAAGACGGGCGAGAACATCCGGCAAAAATTCTCGGCCAGCACGGTTCGCCACGGGCGGTCAGTCCAGCTCTGCAACGTAATACGCTGGGCACATTCCAGGTCGTGTTCGAACTGTTCTTCCAGAGATTCCGCGGCCCGTTTTTCATAGAGGATCACACCGACTTCGAAATTCAGCAACAGGCTGCGCGCATCGAAATTCGGCGTTCCGACAAACGACCAGCGGCCGTCGATCGTCAAAGTCTTGGAATGCAACAGGCCGCCAGTGTATTCGTAAATTTCTACGCCACAGGCCAGCAGGGTGTCGTAGTACGACCTGGCCGCCAGGATCGTCGTGTAGTGAGCACTGCTGCCCGATAACAGCAGTCGCACACGTACTCCCCGGCGCGCGGCCGTTTCCAGAGCCGCAACCAGCGGCAACGTGGGAACAAAATACGATGTCGCCAGTGTGACTCGCTGCTCCGCTTCGTTGATCGCCCCGAAAAACAAGGCGTGCAGTGTCTCCTGATCGTTGTCGGGACCGCCGGCGACGACTTGCGCAATCTGATCGCCGGAGTCGCGGCAGTCGGGAAACAATTCCGTCAGCAGCAGTTTTTCACCCGTGGCAAAGAACCAGTCTTCCACAAACACCTGCTGCAACTGCAGCACCGTCGGACCGCGCAGCATTAAATGGGTATCGCGCCAGTATCCGAACTGCGGATTCTTGCCGAGATATTCGTCGCCGATGTTCATGCCCCCGGTGAAACCGATATTGCCGTCGACCACGACGATCTTGCGATGGCTGCGCAAGTTGATCGACCAGCGTTCGCGCAACGTCGGCCCCGGCAGGAACGAGGCCACTGTAATTCCCGCATCCCGCATCGGCTGCAGAAAATGCCGGGTCAGTCGCGACGACCCCACGGCATCATATAAGAAGCGAATTTTCAGCCCCTGGCGGGCCTTTTTGATCAACACATCTCGCAAGGCGGTCCCGGTTTCGTCGGGCTGCCAGATGTAATACTCCAGGTGGACCGAGTGTTCCGCCGCATTCACCGCGTCGGTAATCTCAGCCAACGTCTGGGTCGTCTTTGGGATGATCTCGATCGAATTCCCCAGCGTGGGACGCGTGACGCTCAGCTTGCAGGCCAACCGCGCCATCTGCCGCAACCGTTCATCCGTGATCTCATCGACCATGACATGATACTGGCCCAGTTCGGTCAGATGTCCGGCAATGATCTCCGCGGCTCGCCGCTTCGAAGCCGTACGCCGTTCGACCCGATTGATTCCGAAGATCAGGTAGAACAGGCCCCCCAGATAGGGGACCAGGGCGATCACCAGCACCCACGCGACCGTCGACACCGGCTGGCGTTTCTTCTTCATTAACACCGAAGGGAGCAGCAGGAACGTCAGCAAGTGCCCCAGAAACAGCAGCAACCCCACCGCGACATTGGCCCACAGCCAATTAAATAGATCGGGGGGATTCCAAACCGTCTCCACCACCGCGTGCCAGAGCCATTCCATAGAACCAGTGACCTGCAAGATTGTCGAATGCGGGGGATAAGGCACTGCCGAATTTGGTGCACTCCACTATATACCGTCCGGCGGGTTTTGGCGCGGTGTCTGGACCGAGTTACGCCCGTATCCGTCCCCCACGGCACAAACTGTGTGCCACCCCGCGCGTCTTCACCCCGTGCCGGCCTCGGGACGAATCTCCGGGAATTCACAGATTCCCAATTGACTTCTGACAAACCGACCGATAACTTTATTGCAGTCCTATTGCAATAACACACTTTGCACGACTGCGATATTTGTGAGTTTCCACTTGTTGCACAAGTAGCAAACAGACGTAATAACACTGTGGCTGTCTTAACCAGTGGATTGCAACCAGGCCAAACATCAACACAAACCATTGAAGCCTAATACATTACACCAGACACACGCGTCGCCAACGCCATTTCCACAAGAGGCACTTACTGTGACCATTCCTGCCCGTCCCCGAAACCGCACACGTGGATTTACCCTGATCGAGTTACTGGTGGTGATCGCCATCATTGCCGTCTTGATCGCCCTGTTGTTGCCGGCGGTGCAGCAGGCCCGTGAGGCCGCTCGCCGCTCACAATGTAAAAACAACCTGAAGCAGATCGGGCTGGCTCTGCACAACTACCACGATATCGCGAATGGATTCCCGCAAGGCTGGGTCGGGGTGAACTCGATTGGCCAGGCGGACGTCTTCGGCGGCAATGGGTGGGGTTGGGCGTCACGAATTCTGCCCCAGATGGATCAGGGCCCGTTGTACAATACGCTGAATTTCAGCCTGCCGATGACTCATGCTTCGCACGCCGCCGCCCGGGTGACACAGGTGCCCGCCTATCGCTGCCCTTCAGACGTCGGCGAACTGGTCTGGACGATCACCGACGACAGCGGCACGGCACTGGCGCAGCTCGCTTCGGCCAACTATGT
>CAZQUW010000128.1:10121-12996 GCA_964596215.1 uncultured Planctomicrobium sp.
CTCGACTGGCATTCGACCTGGCTGGGTGTCGTTCCGCAGGGTGAGGAAGCCTTCGTGCGAATCCTGGCGACGGCCGATCACACCCCGAATCACCCGGCGGCGCACATCGATGATTATAGTAGCCATCACATCGGGGGAGCCCATTTCCTGATGGGCGACGGCGCGGTCCGGTTCATCAGCACGAACATTGACGGCGGCATCTTTCAAGGCCTGGCAACTCGCGCCGGCGGAGAAGTGGTGGGCGAGTTCTAGAGTCCATCGAGCCGACTTGGGGTCGAGTATCGTGCTTTGTCACAGTTTGCTTTCAGGGTTGGGTGCCACTGCCTGTGCGTCTGCGAGCGTGGATTTCGCCATGCTGCAACGCACTGGCAGAGCTGTTGGCACCCGACTTTCTCTGTTTGACAGAGCACCCGGGTGATCAAGACAGATTCGCGCTGCGAGGTCGACTGTTCTGCACCCCAGTCTTCACCCCAGTCCCGATCCCTGGACTAAAGACTATTTCGCCAAGGCCGCCTGGATGTGGGCGACGAGATCTGCTTCGGCGATCTCGGTCTGCTGCATGGCCTTGAGGTCTTTCACCTGCCAGACTCCCTTGGCGAATTCATTCGAGCCCGCGATCAGTGCCAGGCGGAATCCCTTGCGGTCGGCGTACTTCAATTGCTGGCCCACCTTCTTGGCGTCCGGGAAGATCTCGACCCCAATTCCCGCCTGACGCAACACACGGCCAATCCGGCAATAATCCCCCAGTCGCTCGGCTTCGAAACAGGCAATCAGGACCTGCGCGGGAGTCGATGTTTGATCGACCAGCCCCAGTTCTTCCATCGCAGCCAACAGCCGATCCAACCCCAGGCTGGCACCGACGCCGGGCAGCTTTTCCTTGGTAAACAATCCGGCCAGATTGTCATACCGGCCGCCGGAACAGATGCTGCCAATCCCCGGCATGTCGGTCAGGAAGGTCTCGTAAATGGTGCCGGTGTAATAATCCAGCCCCCGGGCAATCGAGACATCCAACTGGACGCGTTCTTCCGGAATCCCCGCCGCCTGACTGACCGCACAAAGTTCCCGTAAGCGGGCCACCCCCTGCAGGCCCACTTCGCTCCCCTGCAGCAATCCTTCCAGGCGATCGAGAATCTCCGCGTTCGCTCCGGTGAGACTCGCCAGATCGAGGACCTGGGCCGCCTGTTCCGGGGTCGTTCCCACCTTGTCGGTCATCTCGGCAATGACGGCGTCGCGACCAATCTTGGCCAGCTTGTCCAAGGCGCGCAGCACGCCGGCAGTCTGGCCGGTCAGGCCAAGCTTCTCCAGCAGGCCGTTGAGCACCATGCGGTTGTTGACGCGGATCGTGAAGCGTTCAAAGCCGATTTTCAACAGCAAGTCGTGAATCACCAGCAGCGTTTCGATATCGGCGGCATTAGAAGTCGTGCCGATCGTGTCAAAATCGCACTGCATGAACTCGCGATAACGTCCCTTTTGTGGTTTCTCGCCACGCCAGACGGTGCCCAGGTGATAGCGTTTGAACGGGATGCCGATCTCGGATAAGTGCTCGGCTGTGAAGCGGGCAAACGGCACCGTCAGATCGAAACGCAGGGCGACGTCCCGTTCCCCGCTGTCAATGAAGCGGAACAGTTGTTTGTCCGATTCCTCGCCCCCTTTTCCCAGCAGAATGTTGGCATATTCCAGGGCAGGCGTATCGATCGGGCTGAAGCCATAGCTGCGGTAAACCTGCCGGGCAATCTCCATCAAGCGCTCACGCGCCATCATCGCCGTCGGCAGATAATCGCGAAAACCTTTGAGCGTTTGCGGGGTAATCAAGTCTGACATCGGAAGCGCACGTTTCGTTGGTTTAAGGCTGATTCGAGGAGCTGAATCGTTCGTAGTTTCCATCATGGCGGATACGACGCATCACGCCAGAATTCCAGTCCTCAGCACCAGCCGGTGGATTCCCGCTGATTGACCGGATGGGAATCCACTGGCTGGCACTGCGGGCTGGTATGGGGTCAATTCAACACCGGCAACAATTCTTTGAGATGCTGGTCGCGCTCGATAGGCTCGCGCGGGGGGAGGATGGCGTGTGCATATTCCCAGATCTGGTCCGGGGTTTCGAAATAGCGATTCACCGCCGTGCCATGTTCCTGCTCAAACGCACGCCGTCCGGCACGTTCCTGACCGTCGGTAAACACGATCAGATTCCATTGTTTGCCTTTTTCCAGGGATAAGGCCACCGGACCGTGCGTCATGTACCAGCGCAGATTGTCGTAATCGTCCCAGTTGGTCGGAGTGTCAATTCGCAATTTGAAGTACGTCAAAGGCGGCGGGACCACCTCGGGGACCGCTTTCTTCTTCCGGCCAATCGGCAGCAGCGGAGTCTTCCGGGGGGGCAGCAGTGCCTCGGCATATTCGGTCAGCTGCTGGGGGATCTCGAAGAATTTGTCAAAGCAGACGTCGTTGTCGTACTCACAGCCATCGGTCGTATAGGTACCGCAAATCAGCGGACGTTCGAAATAGATCCCGCAGCGGTAGTCGGGGGTCAGATACTGGCAGTCACCGTAGACGACCAGATACCAGACATCATCTTCAACAAAAAACGTGACCCGGCCCGTCGTCAGGTAATCGCGGTATGTGTCGTAATCTTCCCACTTCCTGGGAGCCTTGATCGGCAAACTGAAGTAGCGGCAGCACAGCGCCGTACAGTGATTACAGAGGCAGTCGCCGTCCTTCAATTCAGTTCGCAACACAGGAAATTTGGGCATCGTGCCAGATCTTTCAGACGGGGGCGTGTATCGCGGAACTCTTAATAATGCATCGACTTGTAGCGGGACTCCAGCAGTCGCACCACTTCTTCATCTTCATCCAATGACCACTTCAACCAGCGACC
>CAZQUW010000128.1:13096-17789 GCA_964596215.1 uncultured Planctomicrobium sp.
CTGGCAATCGTTTTCTCAATCTCACGTTTCGGTCGGCCGGAGCCAGTTCGTTTGACTCGCGTGATTCGAAGCTCGCACTATGCTGCTTGCGGTACCAATTCTGACGTAAATGGAAAAAGGCGTGATCAACTCTGCACGACAGGGCCCGAACTCCCTGCCCAATCTCTCTCCGCGCGGTCACCACGGATCTTGCGCGGTTTTTCAGGCCGAGGTCTTCCGACTCGCGCGAGTCGGTCGCTGGAGGCCGGTTTCTGCTTGACCGCGCGTTCAACCGAGACCTATGATAAAAGAGTTAAGTTCTGCTTTTCAACTACGTTGGCAAATTCCTGACGAATCGCTCGATTCGCTCACCGTCGACGAGTTTACCGGTTATAACGCAGTTGAAGTCATCCGTATCACCCCAAGGGCACTCGATGCAGTCCATACTGCGGGTACAATTGGGTTAATCGGTTTGTGATTTTTTTGGTGGTTAGCGGCTGTCCGATATTACAGGGACGTCTGCGAGTGTGTTGAAGTCGATGGTGTTGACGTTGACCGTGTTAACGTTAACAGCGTCTCCTCGGTCCAGACCTGTGATCAGGATCCATTGCGATGAATATCTGGGGAAAAGTCCTCGCCTTTCTTATCATCCTGCTGGGAGGTGGAGCATTCGTGCTCACCACTCAATTGCTGGATTACCGGCAAAGCTGGATGAAGCAGGTGGAGACGAATCGTAAAGCCTTAACCGAGGCCAAGAAGTCGACGATCGAAAAAAGCCAGGAACTGAAGAAGCTCCAGGCCGAGTACGATCGCCTGATGCTGGGCTGGGACACCTACATCAACAACGTCACGGCGGGCGGCGATGCGGCCCAGGGTGTCTTGAATGTGAACGTCGGACCGCCCCAGTTAGCCGAAGGGAAAGATAAAGACGGCAAGCCCGTGCAGCCGGTGATCTATGCCTTCCAGCCGGGCGCCAATGGTAAATACGAATACGTGGGAGAATTCCGAGCGGACCGCGTGGCAGTGGGAAACTCGTCGTTCAAGGCCAATTGGCGTTTGCGGCCGGCGGATTCCGCCATGTGGAAGCTGGGGCCGAATTGGCGCGTCCGCACGCGGATTCCCATGTCCAACAAACTGAAGTTCGACCAGATGTCGCTGGCATTTTCGGACGCGGATGAACGGTTGGCCAACAGCACCAACGAACTTGCTCGCTCACGCGATGAGTTCGCCAAGAAGATCAAAATCGCCTTGTCGAATCGCGAAAATGAGCTGCAGGGGTTCGAAGCGTATGAGGGCGATCGCGGCAAGGTGGAAGACGAATTGATCGACGGGGTGCTGGCCACGCTGGTCCGTGAAGAAGAAGCTCGTAACACCGCACTGGCCCAGGCCGATGCTCTGCGGCATGAACTCGACAGCACAGTGAAGAAATTCGAAAAACTGAAGGCGACCAATAGCAAAGCTGCGGCCGGACTCCGCGGCGGTCCCGCTCCCGCTACGGCCGAGGTTTCCAAGAAATAGCCTGCTGACTGACACAACTGCGAATGTTTACGGCCCGATCGACCTGTCGACCGGGCCGTTTGCTTTGGGAGTTCCTCGTCGATCCGAACCCCGCTCGCGAGTCCTCTGCGAATCGATCGCCCTGTCAATCACGGCGACAGAAATCGCTTCGCCAGTTTCGAAGGAGAGAACGGCAAGCGTGGCCACTGCGCAATGTGAAGTGGTATGATATCGCCCTGTGTGTCAGGGATTTCAGAACGGCCCGGGCCAGGTCTTTCGCGGAGAATTGATGATGGCGGAAAACAGTCCAACGACTCCCCCCGCGCGACTCGTGTCGCTCGACGCCTATCGCGGTTTCGTGATGCTGGCGATGGCATCGTCCGGATTCCGACTCTCTGCGGCCTGCACCAGGCCCGAAGTCCTGGAATTGTACGACAAGTCGGGGCTGAAGACCGCCTGGCGCTGGCTGTGCGGACAGGTCGCGTTTCACACGGACCACGTCCCCTGGGCCGGTTGCTCATTCTGGGATCTGATTCAGCCCTCATTCATGTTCATGGTGGGGGTGGCGTTACCCTATTCGATGGCCAGCCGCGAAAGCCTGGGGCAAAGCGGATTCATTCAGTTTCTGCATGTCCTGAAACGTTCGCTGGTGCTCATTCTGCTGGGTATCTTTCTGTCGTCAGAGGGGAAGCCGCACACGAATTTCGTCTTCGTCAACGTGTTAACGCAGATCGGATTGGGCTATCCCATTCTCTGGCTGTTACTGAAACGAGGCACGGCGGTGCAATTGACGGCGGCCGTGCTGATCCTGGCGGGGTACTGGTATGCCTTCTTCCAGTTTCCCTTACCGCCGCCGGGTTTCGATCCCGCCACGGTCGGGGTGCCACCGGACTGGCCCGCGTACCAGGGGCTGGCGGCACATTGGAACAAAGGGACCAACTGGGCAGCCGCGATCGACTGGAAATTCATGAATCTATTTCCGCAGTTTGACAAGAACGGCGCCCCACACCCGTACGAGTTCAACGCGGGTGGTTATCAAACTCTGAATTTCGTGCCGTCGATCGCCACGATGATCTTCGGCCTGCTAACCGGCCGCCTGCTGCGCGGGACGCTGACACCGAATCAGAAAACGATTCGCATGCTCTGGATCGGGGCACTGTGCGTCGCCTTGGGATTAGCCCTGGACCCGCGCATGGCCGTGCCCAGCCTGTCGATGGATTGGACCCTCTGTCCGCTCGTAAAGCGGATCTGGACTCCCAGCTGGGCCTTGTTCAGCACGGGCTGGACGCTGTGGATGCTGGCCGCATTCTACTGGGTGATTGACGTGCGGGGCTGGAAAGCCTGGGCGTTCCCGCTGACGATTGTGGGGATGAACTCAATCGCGCTCTATGTCGGAGCCCAACTGCTGAAACCGTGGATTGTGCAAACGTGGAAAACCCATCGCAGCAGCGGCCTGTTTGACTTCACGAATCCGCTCGTCGCCAGACTCGGCCTCGGCAGGCCTGAAGCTCAACCGGTCCTGGAATCGGTCATGGCGTTGTTCATCCTGTGGCTGATGTGTTACTGGATGTACCGCCGCAAAATTTTTGTCCGCATCTGAACCAGGCCATCAATCTCGCGTTTGGCCAGTTTTAGATCCTTATCCCCACACCACTTGAACCACACAGTTACGACCTCATGCCATTGCCTGCTTTTGACGATTTGTTTGCCGCCGCGGATCGACGTTCTGGACGGATTCGCGTCGCCGCGGCCGGTGCTGCCGACGCGACCGTTTTAGAAGCGGTCTCACAGGCCCAACAACGCGGCTGGATTGACCCGATTTTGATCGGAGTGGAAGCCGAGATCCGGGCGTGTGCCGACGAAGCGGGCGTCAGCCTGGCCGGCATGCGGATTGTCGACTCGGATCAACCGGGGCCGGCAGCGGTCGCGGAAGTCAGGGCAGGGCGGGCCGACACCCTGATGAAGGGACAGATCAACACCCCTGATCTGATTCGCGCCGTGCTGAACGGTGAGACGGGGCTGCGCACCGGCAAGACGCTGTGCCAGGTGGTCTTCATGGAGATTCCCGGTCACAGCCGCCGCTTTCTCCTCTCGGATACCGGTCTCTGCATCGAACCAAATTTTCGGCAGAAATCAGAGATTCTGGACAGCCTGATTCTCGTGGCGCATGGCTTGGGAGAAGCAAATCCCAGAGTCGCGGTGATGTCGGCGACCGAAAAGGTCTCCACAGCCATGCCCGATACCGCCGAAGCCGACGAGCTGCAGCGGCTGAATGCGGCGGGGGAGTTTCCGGGGAGTATTGTCCAGGGGCCGTTGTCGTTTGACCTGGCCTATGCCGCTGATGCCGGAGACAAAAAACGGATCGGCGGCCAGGTGGTGGGGGCCGCCGATGCGATGTTGTTTCCCAATCTGCTGGCAGCAAACTTGACGGTCAAAGGGATCATGTATACCGCCGACTGCCGGTTCGGCGGAGTCGTCTGCGGGGCCGCCTGCCCGATTGTCTTTATGTCGCGCGCCGACACGACCGCAACCCGGCTGAATTCCCTGGCCCTGGCCGTCACGCTGGTGGCGGCAGGCACCTGGCCCACGACGATTAGCAGCCCGGCGACCTGAGTCAGTCTAGAAAGACCGGCAGCCCGACAACAGCGGAATCGTCGGGCTGCAGGCACATGGTCCGAACGAGGGAACCTCAGCGCGGGCCACGTTTTCAGAAAGGTGATTCGACAATAAGGGTCCATCTCCTCTGTGACACGTATTCCGTCTCAAGCCGCCTTCGCCGGCCGCTGTCCGATCTCGATCAGCGACTCTTGCAGGATCTCGGTCGCCAGATGGATTTCGTTTTCGTTCACGATCAACGGGGGGCACAGCCGGATCGACTTTTCCCCCGCCCCCAGGGCAATCAGACCGTGATGGAAACAGTCATGCAGCAAGATGTTCCGCGTGGCGGTATCGGGTAAATCGATGGCGGCCATCAACCCCAATCCGCGTGCCTCCGTAACCAGGGGCGTACCGCTCATCACCCCACGGAGCGCCTGCAGCAAAACTTCTCCCATCACGGCCGTGTGTTCCAGCAGCCCTGATTCCAGGAGCTCAATCGTGGCGACGCCAGCAGCACAGGCGATGGGGTTACCACCGAACGTGCTGCCGTGCGAGCCAGGGGGCCATTGCATCAGATTGGCCCGCGCTACCATTGCTCCCAATGGTAGCCCTGATGCAA
>CAZQUW010000129.1:0-3067 GCA_964596215.1 uncultured Planctomicrobium sp.
TCGTCCGCACTCTTGATTAACGCCAGGCAATCCGCAACGTCGCCCGTTAACGGGAACTCCGGGCTGAGCGTCGCGACACCCAGGCTGGCCGTGATCCGGCGTGCGGGGAACGGCTCGAAGGCAATGGCCTCACGGAACCGTTCGGCAAGTGCCAGGGCTCCCGCGCTATCGGTATTCGGCAAGATGATCGCAAATTCTTCGCCTCCAAACCGCGCGACATAGTCCGAAACACGCGCATTCGCTTCCAGAATTCGTGACACTCGCTTGAGTACTTCGTCACCGACCAGATGGCCGAACGAGTCATTGAACTGCTTGAAATGATCAACATCCAGCAGCAACAGTGATACGTGGTACTCGTAACGTTGAGCCCGATCAACTTCTTCGACCAGCCGCTCCTGGAATGCGCGTCGATTCTGCAAGCCGGTCAACGCATCGGTCGTCGCCAGTAACTTCAACTGGCGATTCGCGTCCTCCAGGCGTTGGCGGTATGAATCGAGCTGCGATTCATGCTCGCGGCGACAAGTGATATCACGAAAAATGGAACGCGTCGCGGCCGGCTGCCCGTCGATGAAGCGGCAATTGCTGTTCCCCTCGACGATGAGAGTCTGGCCGGTGCTCGTCATGAAACGCCACTCGATCTGCCCCAGGTTCTCTCCCCGCATGACTCGCTGCAGCTTCTGCCTGTAGCGCGGATGATCGTCGGGGTGAATCACCTGGAAGATGCTGAGCGTACGCAGCTCGTCCTGCGAATAGCCCAGCGTTTCACGCCAGGCTCGATTGGTGTAGAGAATTTGACCTTCGGCATTCACGCTGTGTACCAGATCGCCGATGTTTTCCAGTAGATCGCGATAGCGCGTTTCGCTTTCCTGCAGGATCCGCGCCGAACGGTGCCGCTCAAGGACAACCACCGACAGGACCAGTATTGACCCCGAGGTCAGACATAACATGACCTGCACCTGCAGGATCTGCTCCGGCAGGGAATGGGAAGTGGCAAAGGGACCAACCCCCGGCTGGGTGTTCGTGATGGCGACGATCGTCCGAATGACATTGGCGATGCTCGCCATTCGCATGTCGAAACGCAACGCGATCCAGATCAAGACCGGAAAGACGAGAAACGCCAGCGGGTGCTGTCCGGGACCGTAGACCATCTGGCTGGTCGCCACCAGGCACAGCAGGGCCACAATTCCTTCCAGCGAGTAGCGGCCTGAATACGCAGTCGTCCACAGTCTTTCGGGAACAGTCAGCGTCAAAATGACGGGTGTCATCACCACGACCCCCAGCAGATCGCTGATCCACCACAGGCGCCAGACGTCGGCAAACGTTTCCCCGGCGAATCCCTGTGAGATCAACAGCGCCCCCAGTGTGGCACCAACCATGGTATTCAGGACGCCACCCACCAGGATAAGGCCGAGAATCTCACGCAGTGAGTCACATTTAAAACCAGTATTCAGCAGGCGACGCAAGACCCAGGCGCCGGTCAGGGCTTCCACCGAGTTGACGCACCAGAACCCGGTACTCAATAAGACCGTGCAATTGTGCAGCCCGACATCAGACACCAGATTGCACATCAGCGCCAAAAACACCACGGCGGGCCACTGCCGGACCGGCGTCCTGAGCAATGCCGCCAGGAAGATGCCGCTCGGCGGCCAGAATGTGGCGAAGTGCTGCGGAAGCGAGAGGGCCCGTCCAATTTCCGAGCCACTCACATACAACACGACGAACAGCACAGCACGCAGCACGTGATTGCAGATGCGGGTCGAGCAGGTGGTGTCAGCGGCGTGATGCAACATCAAACGACTTCGGGGGGCGAGCTACCGCCAGTACTGGGTCATCCGGCCTGATCGCAGGCCAAACTGTTCAGATGTCCTAAAAAATCATCACCGGGTTCCCGGCGCTCAAACCTAGGTCTGATCCGCGTGATCGTCAAATCGCAATCTTCAAACTCATTCTGCACGGCCACCCTACATTCGTTAATGTCCTCTTAACCCCAACCCTGACGGGGCGCGTTCTCTTAAAAAACAGTAAGGCTGCCATGGTTTTGGGCTGAAAGAGGCACTGCGGGGCAGGAAACGAGAAGTCGAGCAGCAACGTGGAAGCGGGCTGGCTGTGGTGACGCCACCGCGTCTGTCGCCCGGGTTTTCTGGCGTGCAGAACGGCCCTGGTGCAAAATCGCATCGAGACACCGCACTGCGAGACTTGCGGGACGGCGGGCGTCGAAAGTAGGGTAACGACATGCAGCTGCGGCACCGGGACCGACACAGATCGAGATTCGTCCGCGATCGACCGACGCGACCGCCTGGTCGTGCCGGCAGCGTTACATTCCCTAATCAATCAGGAGCAAGAAGATGACAGGCTATACCGTGCATACCGGTTCCTCGGAAAAGTTCTCGCAAGGCTGGGACCAGATTTTCCAGGGGCAGAAGAAGCAGCCCGCCAAACCAGCAGCAAAACCGGCAGCCGAAAAGAAGTCCCCGAAAAGCCCCAAGAAGAAGTAGAGGGCTCGGCGCCTGACTCGTCCGAGTTCGGCGAGCACTGGACCACAGCAGTCTGACAAGTCCCGTTCCTGCGACGGGACTTGTGGCCACTCAGGGTGTCAGGCAACGCAGATCGGCCTGGAACACGTCGAACAATTGCCCGACCCTGGAGAGTCCAGCCGGTAGCCCTACGAGGTAAACAGGGCCGCTCGGCGACTCGACAGAAAGTCGACAGGGGCGGAAGGCTGCAATCCCAGCGACAGATCGGCCAGGACTTCCCCCAGCACGCTGGCGAATTTGAATCCGTGACCAGACAGCCCCGCGGCAAACGCGACCTGCGGGAACTCCGGATGACGGTCGACGACGAAATTACGGTCCGGCGAGAGGGTATACAGACAGACGTCGAAATTCGACTTCCGAGTGCTGACCTGTGGCAGATAACCGGCCAGAAACTCGGAGACGCGACGAGTCTCTTCCGCATGTTCGGTCCGATCGACCGCCAGGGGATCTGGCACGGGATATCCCCCCGTGTGTTCGGCAACTTTCAGTCCCAGCGAATTGATCTGGGGGAACCCGTAAAAATTTCCGCCCGG
>CAZQUW010000129.1:3167-6528 GCA_964596215.1 uncultured Planctomicrobium sp.
AAGCGTTCGGTCACTTCGCGGGGTGTCAGTTCATCGATTTCCAGATGATGCTGCTGAGCACTGGCCAGGACGCCATCAATCACGCGCCCGCCGCGCGGCCCCACCTGCAATACACCCGACTGCCGATAGAGCGACTGTCCCGTCCGGGCCTCCAGTTCTTCCCACAACGCGTACGCGCGCTTCAGGAGTGGAACGTAATCGGGATGTTCGAAGTACGCCTGCCGGATTAAGCGGGTCTGGCCGTGCGAGCTGCCATGGGCATGAGCGGTCGGAAACCGATCGAGGCCCACCACCTTCAGGCCGCGCCGTGCGAAGTGATCCAACGCAAAGCTGCCCACTCCGCCGACCCCGAGAACTATCGCATCGTAATGTTGCATCTATGGCCCGCTTTTCGATCGTGTCTAAAGTGACGTCAAATATTGATCCAATTCCCAGGCTGTGACCTGACGATCATATGCCGCCGATTCGCGCTCTTTAAAGGCCAGAAACTCGGGGGCAATATCGCCCAGGCCGGATTGTACGACTTCGTCTTTGCGGAGTTCAGCCAGCGCCTCGGGCAGTGATTGCGGCAGCAGGCGAATTCCCTGTTCCTGGATCTCGGCCAGCGACCGTTCGTAGAGATTGCTGAAGTTGGCCGGACCGGGATCCAGTTTCCGGCGGACTCCATCCAGACCGGCAGCCAGATAGGCCGCCAGTGCCAGGTAAGGATTGCAGCCCGCCGAAACCGTACGATCCTCGCAATGGCCGGGCCCCGCAGTCCGAATCATCTGCGTGCGATTGTTATCGCCATAGCTCACAAACGCCGGCACCCAGCAGAAACCCGATCGAGACGACGTCAGTCCGCTGCCGGCCTGCAGTCGCTTATAGCAATTCACCGTGGGGCTGGTGACCGCACACAACGCACGCGCGTGGGTGAGAATCCCCCCCAGGAAATGGTAGGCCTGGGTCGACAGCCCCAGCCCCTGCGGATCTGACTTGTTTAAGAACAGATTGGATCCGGTCGCCACGTCGGCCACATGGAAATGCACATGCAGGCCACTGCCGGTCTGATCGGCCATGGGCTTGGGCATGTGCGTCGCAATCGCCCCGTACTTCTTGGCCAGCTGGGAAGACATCATCCGGAAGAAGGTGACTCGATCCGCAGTGGTCAGGGCATCGGCATATTCAAAGTTGACTTCGTATTGACCGTTGGCGTCTTCATGATCGGCCTGATAGGCATCCCAGCCCAGCGCATTCAGGGCGTTTGTCAGGTCCTGCAGGTAAGCCATCGCTGGCGACATCGAGCGGAAGTCATAACACGGCTTACGCAGCGTATCGACCCCATCCGGGTTCCAGGGCTTGATCGAACCGTCCGGCTCGCGCGTGACGAGGAAGAATTCCGGCTCCATGCCGACATTGAAAATGTAGCCCTCTTCGGCCGCGGCGCGCAACACACGTTTCAAATTGGTCCGCGGGCAACAGGGATGGGGGACCCCATCCACGTACAGGTCGGCAGCGAAGCGGGCGGTGTGGGGAATCCAGGATATCGGCGTATATGTATTCAGGTCGATCCGAGCCAGCAGATCATGCGAATGCGGCCCCTGGCCAACGCCGCTGACCGCCCCGCCTGCGAAACCCGCACCGACATCGATCATCGCATCAAAGCTGGAGACCGGAACCAGCTTGGCCTTCGCCGCACCATGAATATCGACGAACTGGACGACAATGAATTCAATCCCGTCCTGTTTCATCTGCGCACGAATCTGCTCTCGATCGGCCATCTGCAATCTCCCTCAGGGCAATGCGCCCACGACTCGAGGAGTGCACTTCACAGACCCGTGCGCCAAGTCTGACGAAGTACGAACGCCCCAGAAAAGGTTGGGAATATGTCTCTGTACGTAAATCTCCGAAGTCGGGTCTCGTCGTAGGCTTAGACGGGGCAGTCAGACTCCGCGGAGTCTGACTGGTTTTACATCTTGCCGGGAATCCAGTTGGTCCCGGCCAGCGGCACTTTGGCCATGGCGGCCGCCTCGATCGTCAGCGCCACCAGATCTTCACGCTCCAGGTGGTGGACGTTCGACTTGCCGCAGGCGCGGGCCAGGGTCGTGACTTCCATGTTGAGAACCTGCAAATAGTTCTTCAGGCGCCGGGCTCCCCATTCGGGACTGAGCCGCGTTTCCAGATCGGGGGACTGCGTGGTAATTCCCACGGGGCAGCGTCCGGTATGACAGTGGTGGCAATATCCAGGCGCCGTCTCCAGGCGGAGATAGTCCTGGGTCGCGTCGATGGCCTGGCCGTCCTGGTGATAATGCTGGCTGTTGCAGCCCAGGGCCATCAGGACCGCCTGGCCGATCGCGACCGCATCGGCCCCCAGGGCCAGCGCCTTGGCGACATCCGCCCCGCTCCGAATTCCGCCCGAGATAATGAGCTGGACTTCGCCAAACACGTTCATCTCTTCGAGGGCCTCGACCGCCAGCGGCAACGCCGCGAGCGTGGGAATCCCCGCGTGTTCGATAAAGACCTGTTGGGTCGCCGCGGTGCCCCCCTGCATGCCGTCAATGACCACGACATCCGCGCCGGCTTTCACCGCCAGCTTGACGTCTTCACGGACGCGGGTCGCGCCCATTTTGACATAGATCGGCACACGCCAATCGGTGATCTCACGGAGTTCATTAATTTTAATGGTCAGGTCGTCAGGCCCGGTCCAGTCAGGATGCCGGCAGGCTGAACGTTGATCGATGCCCGCCGGCAGCGTTCGCATCTTCGCGACGCGCGGGCTGACCTTCTGACCGAGCAACATGCCGCCTCCCCCCGGCTTGGCTCCCTGGCCAATCACCAGTTCGATGGCGTCGGCTTTCCGCAGGTCGTCGGGGTTGAATCCGTAGCGTGACGGCAAGCATTGATAGACGAGCGTTTTCGAAGATTTCCGCTCTTCGGGGGTCATGCCCCCGTCGCCCGTGGTCGTTGATGTTCCTGCTTCCGTCGCCGCCCGGCCGAGGGCTTCTTTGACGTTTGCCGACAGGGCACCGAAGCTCATCCCGGCAATCGTGATCGGAATGGCCAGTTCCACCGGTTGCTTTGCGAAACGGGTCCCCAACACGGTCTTCGACAGGCAGCGTTCGCGATAACCTTCCAGCGGATAGCGCGACGCCGACGCCGTCAGGAACACCAGATCGTCGAACGTGGGCAACTTGCGTTTGGCTCCCAGCCCGCGAATCTCATAGAGTCCGTGCTCGGCCGCCTGATGGATATAGTTCAGCACGTGCCGGTCAAACGTCACGCTTTCTTCCAGCGGGACGCGATGCGAGACAACGTTCGGCGGAGCGGAACTGACAGGGCCAACAGGATCCGGTGGAGTACTCATAGTTCCTCGAGAGCGACC
>CAZQUW010000129.1:6628-16172 GCA_964596215.1 uncultured Planctomicrobium sp.
TGGATCCGGCGTCCACGTGCCAGTGATATAACGTTCGGGCCGAGGCAACGCGTTTGAACTCTTGTGGGGAATAGTCAAATCCCGCCCGCTTCAATAGTTTCCCCAAGTGATCGAGATCGTGCGCCGTCAGTGGTTCTTCCTGCGCATCAGTCCCCAGTCCGTGGATGGCCCCCCGGACATAGATAACCGCTTCGTACAGCGAATCTCCCAGACTCGGACCGGCATCGCCGCAGATGACCAGGGACCCGGCCTGAGCCATGAACGCCGACATGTGCCCCACGTCGCCGCCGACCACAATGTCGCAGCCTTTCATCGAAATTCCGCACCGCGACGAGGCATCTCCCTCGATGACCACCAGCCCGCCCTGCCCGGACGCCGCGACGCATTCGGAGGCTGAACCCTTGATGCGCACGCTGCCCGACATGATATTCTCGGCGACGCTCCAACCCGCATGGCCGTGCACGACGATGTCGGCCTGTTGATTCATGCCGCCGACGAAGTAACCGGCATTGCCCTGAATCTCAATCCGCGCCGGAACGGCGACACCGACGGCGATGTTGTGCTGCCCGTTGGGATTGAGAATAGCCAGATGCGGGATCTCGCCATTGTTCGGCTCTGAGGGCAGCTGTTGATGCAGAAACTGATTCAGCTCGCGCACTGTCATGCGGGCCAGATCGAACTGAATCACACGCTCTGTAGCACGTTCCATGAGTAGATTCGCTCGGGCAGGGGTTCGAAGATGCGGGCCTGGTTGATACCCGGAAGATGGGCCAGGGCTCGGTATTCAGAGCTGATCGCAACGTAGTCATCGGTTTCGGCGACAACCGCCGGCTTACAGGCGAAGGCGTCGCGAACCAGAACCAGGTGATCGCGGGTGGCCATCAGAAGGGTGAAGAATCCGTCGAGTTCGACGAACCCCTTCTGCAGGGCCTCTTCCAGCGTATCACCTTCGCGCATCCGCCATTCCAGAAACCGGCAGGCCGCTTCCGTATCGTTATCCGTCTCGAAAGTGATTCCCAACCGTTCCAGTTTGCGGCGAATGCTGTAGGGATTAGACAGCGACCCGTTGTGAACCAGGCAGAAGTCCTCACCGGCCGTGAAGGGATGGGCATGGGCCGGCGAGACCGCCGATTCCGTCGCCATCCGGGTATGCCCGACCGCATGGGTTCCGCGCATCTTGCCAAAGCGGTAGCGGCGGCTGACTTCCTCCGGATGGCCTTCATCCTTGAACACATCAATCGACCGCCCGACAGACAACAGATGCACGTGCGGATAATGTGACTTCAGCCACGCTCGGAACTGTTCGGGCGAAACGGCCGACAACAGCGCCGCATGGTTTTCGATCACATCGAGCTCCAGGGCGGCTCCTGCTTCCAGGCTCCACTCGGCCCCCAGCTCGGCCCAGGGAAATTCGCGGTCGTCCACATACAGGCTGAACCGCCGCACCATTTCGGGCAGCGATCTCGAGAACAGGGCCAGACCTGCAGAGTCAGGTCCGCGATCGCCCATGCAGGTCAGCATGGGAACGACATAGTCCCCCAGCGACTCCGCAAACGCGCGCTTCTTGGCCAGAAAGCCGACAATACCACACATACAAATGACTCCGCAGGCGGGGGCCACGTAAGTTGACGGTTGAGTTGAGCGCGAGGTCGAGTATAGCCAAGACGTATCAAAGATGCCAACGGCCAAAAACGCGAGTTGCCCGATAGAGAGGGTTGTGCTCAAATGCGAGTCCCGCTCAATTCGCAATTGGGTGATTCGCGCCATCACTTCTTCGAATGACCGTAAGCTCACTGTTCATGAACGAAAAGCATCTGATTCTGGCTGTCCTGGCATTTCAATCGAAGCTCATCAGCCTGGCCCAGCTCACGGAGGCGTACGAAGTCTGGGTGGCCGACAAATCGGCTTCGTTGACGGAAATCCTGCAACACCGGGACTGGGTTAACGGTCCCAGCCTGGCGGCTCTGGAGCTGCAGTTCCGGGAGCACTTGTCGAAGTTTCAAGACGAATCGGCTGGCAGCACGAACGGCATGGAGTCGCTGGCGTTCGATTTCGATGAAGTCCCGAGCGCCTTGCGAGAAACCGGCAACAACCAGGCACTCGGCACTCTACCGCGTTCCGCTCCCGAATTACTCGAATCGATCAGCATGCGGCAGGGGCACTCATCCAGTTCCTCTGACCGTTACACCTGGGTCAGCGAAGTGGGCAAGGGGGGCCTGGGACAAGTCTGGCTGGCTCGAGACAATGACCTGGTACGGGAAGTGGCCCTGAAGCAGATCAAGGCGGAATCGGAGTCGGCCGAAGCGGTGCGGCGGCTGATCAAAGAGGCGCAGATTACCGGCCAGCTGCAGCATCCCAATATCGTCCCTGTGTATGAAGTACACCGTGGCGAGCGACCGTTCTACACGATGAAGCTGGTCCGCGGCAAAACGCTGTCGGAGACAATTCAGCAGCATCACGAACAACGGCGTGCAGGGCACGAAGACCCGCTTTCAATGCCCCGTCTGATGAGCATTTTCATCAATATCTGCGATGCGCTGGCCTATGCTCATTCACGTGGCATCATGCATCGTGATTTAAAACCGCAGAATATCGTACTGGGTGATTTCGGCGAGGCGATCGTGCTCGATTGGGGATTGGCCCGACCGCTGCATTGTGAGCATGACGACGAGGACTGTGACCATCAACACATGACGCCGGTGACGTTGACGGACGATGCCCGCACGGATGCCACTCAAACCGGTGCGGCACTCGGAACGCCCGCCTATATGTCCCCCGAGCAGGCTGTCGGCCGCGTCGATCTGATGGACGCACGGACTGACGTTTATGGCCTGGGAGCCATTCTGTTTGAGATTCTCACCGGGCACCCGCCGCATCGCATGGCCGGCAATTCGGATCCGCACGCCTCGCACGCCCAACCCGCTCCGGTCACTCCATCGCTTAACCATACGCTGCCGGTCAACAGCCTGTTTGCTCTGTTGATCCAGATCAGCACGGGCCCTTCGCCTCACATTCGCGACCTCTACCCCAGCCTCCCGATCGAACTGGACACCATCTGCGCACGGGCCATGGCGAAAGAGCGTGAAGATCGCTTCCAGACTGCCCAGGACTTTAAAGAAGCACTGCTGGACTATCACATTCATGAAAAAAGCTTCGAACTGGCAGCCGCCGCAAGTGTCGAGTTAACCGCGGCGAAAAGTTCACAGGACTACACAAAATTCAATCGGGCCCTGTTTGGATTCGAGGAGGCCTTGCGGCAATGGCCCGAGAATGCCCGGGCTGCGGAGGGGGAGCGGGAGACACGCATCGCGTTTGCGAAAACCGCTTATGCCCGCGGGGACTTCGAATTTGCCGAGTCGATGCTCGATGTCCGTGTTCCCGAGCATAAAACGCTGCTGGCGATCGTCAGGAAGGCCGCGGCGGAACGAGCCAGCCGCTATAACCGCATCAAGTTTTTACGGCGTTTCAGCCTGGCCACCAGCCTGTCGGTGGCCATCGTGGCCAGTTCGGCAGCGGTCTGGGTGAACAATGAACGCCTGCGGGCGGTGCTCGCCCGCGAGGATGCCAAGGTGGCTCAGATTCACGAGGCCCGGCAGAGGAAAGTCGCTGAGCAGGAGCGGTTGATCGCGGAACAGCAATCCCAGGTTGCGCTGCAGGAACGTCAGAATGCCGAGAAGCAAACCCGGATGGCGATTAAAGAGCGTCAGATCGCCGACGCCCAGACCAAGGTCGCGCTGCTCGAGCGACAAAAGGCCGCGGAACAGCTGGAACGAGCCGATCGCACGGCCCAGGAGGCACGCTGGGGACGGTATATCTCCAGTTTGCGACTGGCTGCAATGCAGCTGGATGGTGGAGCCATCGCATTCTGTAATCAAACCCTGCAGGCCAGCCGCCCACATGGCACCGAATCAGACTTGAGAGGTTGGGAATGGAACTATCTGTGGAATCAGACGCATTCCGACCTCCGCACATTAGAAGGACATACCGGCCCCGTGCAGTGCGCCTGCTTCAGCCCCACTGGCAAGCAGATTGCCAGCGCCAGCTGGGACGGTACGATCAGACTCTGGGACGCATTGACCGGCGAACCGCTCCGCACGCTGGAGGGACATGCAGGCTGGGTCCGGAGTGTCAATTTCAGCCGGGACGGTCTGCGCATCGTCAGCAGCAGTGATGACAAGACCCTGAAAATCTGGGATGCCGAGACTGGCCACGAGCTGCGCACCTTAACGGGACACGCTGCCAGCATCCATTCCGCAGCCTTCAGTCCGGATGGTTCACGGATCGCCAGCGCCAGCAACGACCAGCTCGTGAAGTTATGGAATGCCACAACCGGTGACGAACAGCTGACGCTGACCGGTCACAAGGCGTCGGTGCTGAGTGTCGCGTTCAGCCCCGACGGACTGCAGATCGTCAGCAGCAGCGATGACCAGACGGCCAAGATCTGGGATGCCCAGACCGGCAAGATCATTCGGGAATTTGTGGCTCACACCGCCCCCATCCAGAGCGCGAACTTCAGCCCGGATGGCCAGCGAATTGTCAGCGGCAGCCGCGATGGCCTGGTGATTGCCTGGAACGCACGCACAGCCGACGTTGAACAAGTATTTGAAGGACACACCGCGTGGGTGAGAAGCGTGGTCTTCACTCCTGACGGCAATCGAATCGTCAGTGCCAGCGACGACAAGACGATTAAGGTCTGGGATCTGCACACGGGTAAAGAGAAATTCACTTTGCTGGGCCACACTGACGGTGTGGCCTGCGCCCAGATCAGTGCGGACAATAAACGGATCGTAAGTGCCAGCGATGACAAATCCCTTAAGATCTGGGACGCACAGACAGGGCAGGCCGGCTTGATCCTGCGTGGACACCAGGATGCAGTACAGAGTGTGGCCTTCAGTCCCAACAGTCGGCATGTCGCCAGCGGCAGCAAAGACAAGACTGTTAAAGTGTGGGACATTCAGGCGGGCGAAATGACAATGACTCTGACCGGTCACACCGGCTGGGTCAGAAGCATCGCATTCAGCCCGGATGGACGGCTGCTGGCCAGTGCCGGAGGCGAACGCGAACGTCCGGGCGAGTTGAAGTTATGGAACGCCCAGACGGGCGAATTGATCCAGACTTATGCAGGCCATACCGACACGATTCATTGCGTGAGATTCGATCGCGAAGGCAAACGCCTGCTGACGGGCAGCGCCGACCAGACACTTAAGTTCTGGGACGTGGCAACCGGGAAGTTGATCCGCACTTCACGCGGCCATACCGCTGCCGTCACCTGCGTCAGCTTTGGTCCGTTCGGGAAGCGTTTCGTGAGTGGCAGTGTCGACAAGACCGTGAAAGTCTGGGATATCGAGACTGGCGCGGAGACACACACCCTGCAGGGACATTCCGAGATGGTCCGGGCAGTCAGCTTTGGTCCCGATGGCCAGCACGTGGTCAGTGGAGCTGGAGTCGGGGGTCGGCCGGGCGAACTCAAGATCTGGGACATCCTGGCGGGACACGAAACATTCTCACTACAAGGGCACCAGGATGCCGTAGAGAGCGTGAATTTCAGTACCGACGGCAAACGGATTCTGAGCGCCAGCCAGGAGGGGCGACTGAAGATCTGGGACGCCCTATCCGGCCAGGAACTACTGGCCTTCCGGGGACCTGCGGACGGCATTACCAGTTCGACCTTCTGTCGCGACGATCGGCACATCCTGACTGGCAATCAGAACGGAACGCTGCAGATCTGGGATGGTGGCCCCGAAAATGAAGCTGCAGCCAGAGCCGTTGAACGCGAAGCCCGAACGGCCATCTTCCTCTTGCAGCCGAAGTTTCCCGATCGCGAGCAACTGAAGACGGCGCTCCACGCCGATCCGACCCTCACACCGGCCGCCCTGAAACTCGCAGTCGAATGGGTCACCGCCCTGCAGCAGTAACCAGCCTTCAACCGAAGACTCTAATGACGGGATACGCCGTTACGACCGGTACTCCCGCTGGTGAAAGCCCTCCTGACTCCATAGCCCCATCCAGAATAGCCGCATCCAGATAAGTTGAAACGTTGATTTCCGACGTGAATTTTCGACTGTCCTATTTTCCACAGTCGGAAATTGTCGTCCAATCGGTATTCTGGTTTCGTGGTGCGATAACCATACCTTCCCAGTTTGCCAGTTTACGATGGTCTTGAACGCCGATATAATCAGACAATCTTCCGCCATGCGAGGTTGTCGCAAATCCTGGGGAAATAGTGAGATGTTGAGATTAAACGGGCCTCAGTTTCCTTATTGCGATGGCATCAGCCGCCGTTCTTTTCTGCAGATCGGCGGATTGGCCGTCGGTGGCCTGACGCTGCCGCAATTACTGCGTGCCGAACAAAGTGCCGGCACGTCCTCGAATAAATCGGTCATTATGGTCTACCTGTCGGGGGGGATTGCCCACCAGGATACGTTCGACCTGAAAACCGAAGCCCCGGTCGAGATCCGAGGCGAATTCAACCCCATCAGCACCAACCTGCCGGGGGCTCAGATTTGTGAGCTGCTCCCCAAGATGGCCCAGGTGATGGACAAGACGATCACGATTCGTTCGATCGTCGGCCTGCGGGACGAGCACACCAGCTTCCAGAACCTGACCGGCTATTCCATGGGCGAAGCGCAACGCGACGGCCGGCCGAATCTGGGTGCAGTCATCTCCAAGGTCGCCGGCCAGGTCGATCCCGTGACTCCGGCCTTCGTGGACTTATTCCCCACGATGCAGCATAAACCCTACAACAGCCCGACATCCGGCTACCTGGGGCACAGCTACAGTTCGATCCGTGCTGATGGCGAAGACCTCGCCAGCATGAAGCTGCGGTACGTCAATCCCGGCCAGTTCGACGAGCGCCGTAAACTGCGAGCCCAGATTGACGACTACAAGAAGTCACTCGACAAATCGAGTGCCGACGGCATGGACACCATCTATCAGCGGGCGTTTGACGTGCTGACTTCCAGCAAACTGGTCACTGCGCTGGACGTCGAAAAGGAAGACCCGAAAGTCCGCGAGCGGTACGGCAAAGGTTCGCCAAAACATCTCGGCGACGGTGCGCCGATGTGGAATGACCAGTTGTTGACGGCCCGTCGCCTGGTCGAAGCCGGGGTCCGATGCGTCACCGTGGCGTATGGCTTCTGGGATACGCACGGCAATAATTTCAGCCACATGAAGCAGCATCTGCCGCTGTTTGATACGGGAATTTCAGCGTTGATCGAAGACATCTATGCCCGTGGGCTCGATAAGGATGTCACGGTAGTTGTGTGGGGTGAATTCGGTCGCACACCGAAGATCAATAAGGACGCCGGCCGTGATCACTGGGCACGTGTCAGCAACTGCCTGATGGCCGGCGGCGGCATGAAGGTTGGCCAGGTCATTGGTTCCACCGACAAGATCGGCGATTCAGCCGCGACGCGACCAGTCCACTATCTCGATGTCCTCGCCACGGTGTACCACAACCTCGGAATCGATCAGCATGAGTTTGTCCGTGACATCTCAGAGCGACCGGTTCCAATCCTGCCCGAATCGGCCCGCGTGATTGCTGAAGCGATTTAGTCGGCTGCAACGCCAAGAAAAGGGTGTGCCGCGGGCTCTGTCAGTGCTTTGATCGCGTGCTGAAGAGAATTGGCAATGTCAGTGGTCCCCAAACCCTACGTCAAACGTTGATGCTGGGAGTGCATCTCCTGGCTGTCGCATCCCGGGAAATGCACCACTCGCGCTGCGTCACCGTCACTGCGGGATGCGTCAAATCGAGTCGCGCGTTTAGAAATCGACTTTGATCGTTTCCCGCTGATAAATCGGCAGGTGGCGGTAGTAGACTTCCAGCGTCATCACACTCATGCAGGTCCGGTAATGTCGCCCGCCAGATGCGTCATCATGGCCGGCACCAGGCTTCCAACTGCCGGCGGCATTGCCTGACTTCTCCTGACTCTGCACGAGATACTCGCGCATGACGTTATTCCACTTGGTCCACGGCTCGCCACCCCAGTGATGCAAGACTTGCGTGGCATAGTAATCAAAGTAGATATTGCCGGGCTGCGGCCCCACCGCCGAGAGAAACTCGACACCTTTGACGAGTCCCTGGTTCTTCGGTGTCCACCCCAGGTACATCCGGCAGAGCAGTCCCGCCGCGGAAGTTCCCGGTCCCGCCCCGGGCGCATCATAGCCGTACTTGGCTCCGTTCTCGGCCTGCACGAAGTTGAGAAAGAAAGTGGTTTTGCCGATCGTTTTATTCGGTACCTGCAGCTTGGCAATCTTGGCACTCTTCAAGGCCATGACCTGCCAGCCCACAACGGATGTGTCGCCTTTCTGACCGGGCTGATAACGCCACCCACCGCCTGCCGGGTCCTGGGCATTCACAATGAAATTGACTGCCAACTGAGCCGGCTGACGCAGATTCTTATCTTTGCTGAGGGCATATACTTCGCACAATGCGATCGTGCAGATGCCCTGCGTGTACATATCGGCGCCCGCCCGCACGTCACCCGTGGGTGTCATCTTGCTGCCTAAGAACGCCAGACCTCCAGCGACTTGCTTCTGATAGTCGCCGGTCTTGTGAGTATGCCCGCCCCCCAAAAAAGCCAGCAGGGCCATACCGGTGGCCCCCGTGGGATTATCAATGGCACCGGGTTCATCCATTCCATGCTTAAACGACCAGCTGCCATCAGGCCGCTGGTGCTTCGCAATCCACTTGAGTCCGCTGTTCACGGCCTGCTCGCTGGCGGCAGTCCCACCCTGTGAGGCCAGCATGGCACCGCGCGCTTTCTGGCTGCGGCCCGCCAGATCTCCCTTGGGAATATTCGGGCCAGCCCCCGATGTCGGATCTGGTGCCTCGATCGTCGGGGCCGAATCACTGACATCCACATCAATCGGGCTGGGCTTGTCGGCAACAATTTCCGAATTGACCTGCATTTCATTGGCCGAGGCCTGCAGATTATCGAGTTTTTCAGGAACAATCTGAGTTTCGTCGAGCTTCTCGTTGACCTCCACGGGCTCTTCGGTCTTCGCCATAATCGTGTTGAAGAGGTCTTCGCGATCCTTGGCCGGCATCACCATCATCGACAGCAGAAACAACACAACCGCGTGCAGCAGAATGCTGACAACGTAACCGGGCGCCTCATGGATACGACGGTTCGCCCAGTCCATGAACGTGATCGTCTGCAGCTTATCGCGATACGAAGGCGCAACAATTATTGTCTTCGGCCGGGCAGCGACTGGCGGCTTCCCGACTGCGGGCTTGGCCGGGGGCTTGGCGGCGGGTTTGCTGGCTGTTGTGGCGGCAGGCTGTTTGGCAGCGGACGGCGACGGCTGTGGCGCCGCAGGTTGCGGAGCAGGTAAGGGTCGTTGGAGCTGAGCAGGAGGCATTGCGGCAGCGGCTGGTAACGACGGAGCGGGTGCAGTTGCTGCGGCCGGCACAGGCACATTGACCACCTGCGACGCCGCCAGGTTGGGAGCCTGCACGGGCGGGGTCGCGGCAACTTGTGGAGCCACCGCGACAGGGGCCTCGCTCACTGGGGCCACTGCCACTGGGGCCACTGCCACTGGG
>CAZQUW010000129.1:16272-17702 GCA_964596215.1 uncultured Planctomicrobium sp.
TGGTAACCAGGCGGCAGTTGATAGCCGGGGGGCCACTGATATCCCGGCGGCAGCGGGGGCCAACCTGGAGGTGCAGGGGTACCTGGCTGCGGCCCGGCTGGCAAAGGCTCCATCCCGGGAGGATAGACGGCCGCTGGCGGAGGCGAAGGTACCGGAATCGAAGTCGAACCTGCAGGAGCGAACTGAGGGTCTGTCATGTGATTCTGTTTGTCGATAGGGAGAAGTGAGAACTTCCAGTGAACACATGAAGGCTCGAGTAGAAATCACCCTAGCCCACGGCCCAGAACGGCTTAGAAGTACTGGCGCGAACGCGTCTTCATCAATCTCTCACATTAACTTACGTCGCGCCTCTCTCCTCCGTCAAGCAATCATTGCGTGATCACACCCAAAGAACCCAACAGACAGTTCAAAACCTCACTCGCCGTTCGATCAGAAATGTGAAATATCAGAAAATTCGCCGCGAAGTTTGGAATTCAGGCGAACATTCATGCCGGCAGATGGATGCGCTTCGCATGGAACCGCAGGGGCGCGCGGCATTAGACCGCAAAAGATAAACAGTCTTTTGCGTAATCGCGTACACAACCTTCGGAAAGCCGCAAGTCACGACTCGAAGTGCAAGCGCTCAACTTCTGGCAGATTCAGCACAGTAACTCACTGAGACCACGATCGTCAAACAGTCGGCGCGGCGATCCCGAAGTCGGTGATCTGCAATAATGAGCAGAAGGGGAGCTGCCGAGCCGCAAAGTTTGCGGCACCACCTTCCATGCGGTCGACGATGGCGACGACTTGCACCACCTGGCAGCCAAACTCCTGAATGCGATCGATCGCCAGCAACGAACTGCCACCCGTCGTGACGACATCGTCGACGATGACCACTTTGGTTCCCGGTTTCACGGGTCCTTCGACAAACTTTCCAGTGCCGTGCCCCTTGGCTTCTTTGCGAACCAGGAATCCGCACAGATCACGACCACGTTCAGCGGCCACGGCCAGCACCGCTCCAATGATCGGATCGGCCCCGATCGACATCCCGCCAATCGCTTGAAAATCGACCCCTTCCAGCAAATCGAGGAGTCCCTGGGCGACAAGTCGCAGTCCCGTGGAATGGAGCGTGATCTGCTTGCCATCGAGGTAGTACGATGCCTTCCGACCTGAGGCGAGAGTGAAATCACCAAACTTGAGTGCGCGTTCGCGGAACAGGTCGAGCAACTGCGGTTTGTCGTACATCATTCAAATCCTGGAAAGCAAATTCTCTGATCGAGGGGGGCCGGTGCTGCACCGACCAGGCACGGGCTTCAAGCTACCGATTTCAGTGTGAACCCGCCAGCGAGCGCCGCCAGCGGGAGCCGGGCTAGCCCTCTATACCAATATACCAACATAGAAAATAGAAATTGGGCTGCCCCTGGCTCTGCCTGTGCTTTGCAGAACGGCGA
>CAZQUW010000130.1:0-1984 GCA_964596215.1 uncultured Planctomicrobium sp.
AGCTGATGTTGAGTTTGCTTGATTCCATGCGGGAGCGGTGGCGCGGTGAGACCGACGGCGCGGGGCTGGCGGTCGTGCGGATGCTGGTCGCCTTGAGTGTGCTCCTGGAGATGCTGGATGTCTGGTTCAGCGACGGTGTCGCCGAGTTGCTCGTGGATCCCCACGTCCATTTTAAGTACGCGCTGTTTTCCTGGATCGGACCGCCGCAGGGGTTGATGCCACAGGTGTTTGTCTGGTCGCTGGCGATCATGGCCGGACTGGTGTTTGTGGGTTGGCGGACGCGCTGGACGGCGTCGCTGATGGCAGTGGGCTACATCTACTGGTTCCTGATTGATGCTGCGAACTATTCCGATCACGGATACCTGGTTTGCCTGCTGGCGATCCTGGTGGCCTGGCTGCCGACGAATCGGTGGGCGTCGGTCGATGCCTATTTGAACCGCGAGCAGCGGACACTTGTGCCCGGCTGGACGGTGGAGCTGGTCCGTACACAGGTGGCGCTGGTCTATTTCTTTTTTGCCCTGTCGATGCTCAATCGCGACTGGTTCAGCGGTGCTCCGTTAATTGCCTGGTCAGAGACGGAATCGGACAGCTTCGCGCCCACGCTGCTGGCGGGGCAAGCGGGGCTGGTGCTGTGGCTGGCGCGGTTGATTCCCGTCCTGTATCTGGCTGCAATCCCCGGCCTGTGGTGGAAGCGAACGCGAGTCGGTGCCTTGCTGGCTCTGACTCTGTTTCAGGTGTGGGATCAGTACGCGTTTCGTCTCAGCCCGGCACCCCTGTTGCTGACGGGGGTGAATCTGGTGTTTTGTGATTCCGCCCGGTGGCGCAGCTGGGGGACCGCGTTGTCGACGTGGTTGTCGCGCTGGTCGGTGCTGAATTTCGTCTGGAGGGTGCTATGCCAGCTGGGCTGGATGCTGGACGCGTCGGTCAGCTGGTTCGACGACACGCCGCTGGTGGGTGAAGCCAAAGCCCGGGCGCGCAGCCTGGCGAGTGAGACGCCGGCCGCGACGGTCGAGATGTTTCCCGCGACGGCGCGATGGGCGGTGGCGGTGTGGCTGGTGCTGCAGTGCTGGCTGCCGATCCGTTATGTCACGCACGAAGCGAATCCGGACTGGACTGATCTGTCGACGACGTTTGCCTGGCGCGGACAACATCGCGACAAGCAGTGTGAGCTGAAGATGTCAGTGATTCAGCCCAGCCAGGAATTGCGCTGGCCGCTGGATCCGACGGATGAATTTCCGGTGCCGCAGGCCATCTTCTTCACCGAAAGCCAGCTGACCGCCATGGGGCTGTCCGAGGGATTTTTGAAGGACCTGGTATCGGGAGCCGAGGAAACACGCGGGGCGCGAATTGCCTCGCTGAAGTTATCGGACGCCGACGCCGAGCGGATATTTGCCAACTACCGCGCCAGCATTCAACTGCGTCTGGCGGCCCATCAATACGAGCAACTGGTGCAGCGCCCCGAACTGGTGCGGCAGTATGCCCAGCGCATTGGCCACGTCCTGAGCGAACTGCTGCAGGAAGAAGTTCAAGTTCATGCCCAGCTGCTGGTGAAGTTAAATCATCGGCCGGCCCAGGAGATGCTGAGTGACAAGGTCGAGATGGATTTGATGGAACTCCATTCGGCCAATGAGCTGGCCGGCAAGCTGGCGCAGCTGAGTCCCGAACTGCCCCCGGTGGAAGAACGCATCGCCTCGGCGAAAGACTGGGCGATCCGCCGCCGCCAGGAGTTGGAGCAGAACTACGACATTGTGCCGGAGAAAGATCGCCGTCAGGGAGAGCCGGTCAAACTGCCGGGCTTTACCGACGAAGACGAGCGGTGGTATCAGGCGACCTTCGTGAAGAAATAGTCTTTGACCCTGGGACGGGTCTCTGACCCGTCTGAGCCCGTCACCAACGACTTCGAACGGTTTTGACCTGCCGAATATCAATCGTTGGGCAGTGATATTGAATGAGCGGCACAGAGACCAGATTTAAAGATTACTCC
>CAZQUW010000130.1:2084-13456 GCA_964596215.1 uncultured Planctomicrobium sp.
GTGAATCTGTTTCAATTCGATGGTTACCCGCTGCGAGGGGTCAGCGGCCCGTCCGGTTTTCGGCACATCCTCGAATTGTTTCAAATATTATGCGCAATAACCTCTACGCCGTAATTATGGCGGGCGGGAGTGGGACCCGGTTTTGGCCTGCCAGCCGGCGGATGCTGCCCAAGCAGTTTTTAACCCTGGCCGGGCCGCGGACAATGTTGCAGACCACGGTGGAACGCTGCACGCCGTGGATTCCCCTGTCGCGCGTGCGCATCGTGACGAATGCCGTGCAGGCGGCAGAAGTGGCTCGCGAGTTGCCCGACCTGGAAGCTTCGCAGATCCTGGTCGAACCGTGTGGACGGAATACGGCTCCCTGCATCGGGCTGGCCGCCATTCAGCTGCTGCAGACCGATCCCGATGCCGTGATGGTAGTGCTGCCGGCCGACCATGTGATCCATCCGGTCTCGTACTTTCAAGACGCGGTGGAACGGGCCGCGGCGATCGTCAGTCAGTCACCGGACACGTTCGTGCTGTTTGGAGTCCCGCCGACTTATCCGGCCACGGGGTTCGGCTACATCGAACGGGGGGCGGCGCGGGCGGAGGCCGCTGCGTTTCAAGTGGGGGCATTTCGCGAGAAGCCGACCCGTGCAGTAGCAGAAGAGTTCCTTCAGAGCGGGAGGCATTATTGGAATTGCGGCATCTTCGTCTGGCGGGCGGACGCCATTTTGAAGGCCCTGCAAGAATTTCAGCCGGCAATTTTCGAAGGCTTGCAGCGGATTGTGCTGCACACGCAGACGAAGGGCTGGGAACATGCTGTCGAGCAGGAGTTCCCGCAGTTGACGTCTATTTCGATTGATCATGGCGTGCTGGAGAAGGCACGCGAGGTGGTCGTGCTGGAAGCACCCTTCGAGTGGGATGATGTCGGCAGCTGGCTGGCATTACAAAGGCTGCTGGGGATCGATGTCGATCGTAATACGATCAGCGGCCTGCATTGCGGCGTGGAGACCCATGGCTGCGTGGTCCGCACGACCGATCAACATCTGGTGGCCACGCTGGGGGTGGAGGACTTGATCATTGTGCACACGCCCGAGGCGACGCTGGTGGCTTCGAAGGCGAATGAGAACAGCATTCGTGATCTGGTGGCTGAATTGGAGCGGCGCGGGTTGGATCGGTATTTGTGAGTGATAGTCGTTGATCGCTCCGCGATCATAACGCGAGCGTGCTACCAGGTTGTGACAAGAACGATTATCCTTATTGCAAGCCGCCACTGCGAACGCGTTTCGATCGCGGAGCGATCAACGACTATCATTACCTTATGCAGACTCCTGAAGCCGTGCCCGCGTCTCCCGAACCCACTGTGCCCACCACCGGCCGATTGCTGGGGATCGACTTCGGCACCAAAAGATTGGGGTTTGCCGTCTGTAATTCAGAACAGACGATTGCCAGTCCCGTTGAAAACTACACGCGGCAAACCCCCGTGGTCGATGCGAAATGCGTCTTGCGGCTGGTATCGGAATACCGCATTGTCGGACTGGTGGTGGGACTGCCGGTGCATCTGAGCGGCAATGAAAGTCAAAAATCGCGCGAGTGCAAAGTGTTTGGTGCCTGGTTGCAGGAAGTGACCAAACTGCCGGTGGCGTACTCTGACGAGCGCTATTCATCAGCCTTCGCGGAAGAGCATCTGATGAATATGTCCTTCACCAAGAAGAAGCGAAAGTCACGCCTGGATATGCTTGCCGCGCAGTACATACTGCAGGGATATATTGAAGGCCAGCGGAATGCGGAGCCAGGGGCGCTGTCGGATTAGGTGACAAACAAACGGCCGTAGGATGGGCACTCCTGCCCGTCGCACTTAACCAAAGATCATGGCACAAATCCCCAACCCGCTTGTTCCCACAATGGATCAAGCCAAAGGGGCCAATGCTGTTTCGGAATATTCAACGCAGCAGGGTTCCGCCCGATGTACTGCACGACTCGATACAAGTGCTCGGCATCTCGGATAATCCGATCGTAGCATTCTTGTTCCCAAAGCTCATTCTGACGCCCCAACGCCACATTGAGATGCCGGGCAGTGACCCCCTTTATTTGTCCGAGCAGATTTTCAAGCTCATAACCATCAAAGGGGCGAATGATCGCATGACAATGATTAGGCATGATGACAGAGCAAGAGAGTTGATATCGCGATCCATTGAAGTACTGCAGGCGCTCATTCAGGTCGTTGATCCAGCGTTGTTCACGAAAGTGGCATTCTCCGTGCCCTTCATCAAGCCACTTCTCGGCATGACGAATGACTTCGCGGGCATACGCTCTCCAATCATCTTCAGTACGCGGTTCGGGGCATGTGTGTTCCCAATGTGAGCGTAGCGTTCTTAGCTCCTTCAATTTCACATCAGGAAGCGAGTCTGCGAGGCGAAATGTGACAAAATAAGTGGCGCCATCTTCGCGCCAATGCGGAAGATGGCGTATGTAGCGTCGCACGCTTTTGTTAAGGTCAAAGGGCGTGAATCCCGGTGGTGCAGGTGGAATTTGTGGCATGTGCACTCCGCGAGAGAATAGTCTTCGATCCTATTTGCCATGTCGCTAGTTACGTGCGACGGGCAGGAGTGCCCATCCTACGGCCTACTCTAGGGCCGTGTTGCGAACGAGGCCCATGGCCTCCTGGCATAAGGCCACTGCGGTCCCTTCTTCGGGAGCCTCCGCGATCACTCGTAAGATTGGTTCGGTGTTACTGGCGCGGACTTGCACCCAGCGGTCGTTCCAGTCGAGACGCAGACCATCTCCTTCGCTGGCCGTGGCTGTGGTGTAATGTTTGCGCAAGGCGGCGCAGGCCGCGGTGACTTTCTCCCGGGGGCAGGTCAGCTTGTCCTTTACGATGCTGTAGCGGGGAAGTTCGTCGACCCATGTCGACAAATCACCGCCGCGGGCAGCGAGGCCCGCTGCCACGTACGCCATCGAGGCGAAGCTGTCACGGACGTACCCGACACGCGGTTCAATCAGGCCTCCGTTACCTTCGCCGCCGATGATGGCCTGCACGGCACGCATCTTCGCCACGACGTGTGCTTCGCCGACATACGAGCGATAGAAGGGGCACGCGTACTTCGCGGCGATGTCGGCCGACACGCGACTGGTCGACCCATTAACGACGACCGGGCCGGGGGTGCGGGCGAGCACATAATCGGCGCACAGGGCGAGCGTCAATTCCTCGCCGATATAACGGCCGGTATTATCGACGATCGCCAGGCGGTCGGCATCGGGGTCCTGGGCAAAGCCGACATCGGCTCCCAGCTGTCGGACGGCTGCACACAGTCCTTCGCAGTTATCACGCGTCGGTTCTGGGATGTGTTCGAACTGCCCATCAGGTGTCCCCCCCTGGAGATGGACTTCGCAGCCGAGCGCCTCCAGCAGTCGCGGCCCCAGAATGGATCCAGAACCGTGATTGCAGTCGAGAACGACCTTCAGGCGTCGCTGGCGAATGGCGGCCACATCTACCAGTTGGAGCACTCGATTCAGATGCGGTGCGCTGGGGTCAACCAGAGTGTCCAGCGAACCAATCTTGTCCCACGGGACGTATTGGAATTTTTTGGAATCGAGCAGCCCGATCAGCCGCTGGCCGGTGGCTTCGTCGAAGACCGAGCCTTGCGGCGAAAAGGGTTTCAGCCCGTTCCAGGGGATGGGATTGTGGCTGGCTGTGATCTGGATGCCACCGGCTGCCGCAAAATGCTGCACTAACACCCCTGCAGTGGGGGTCGAAGCGATCTCCGCATCTAAAACGCTACACCCCACTGACTGCAATCCCGCGAGCACGGCATGTTTCACGAGTGGTCCGGTCGATCGTCCATCGCGACTGACGACGACTGGGCCACCGTTAACCAGTGTGCCGAACGCTGCGGCGAACTCGACCAGATAAGTGGGTTCCAATCCGTCCCCAATGACGCCTCGCAGGCCGGAAATGCTCAGAATACGTTGCGTCACGGCAGACTCCTTTTCACGGCGATTAAGCGAATTGTCGTGGGACTCGACACTTCGTGATGCTGTTATCGGTGAGCCCGGCGGTGTCAGCATCGGAATTTTGGGGCGAACGAGGGGGCAAGTCGTCGGGCGATGACGAACCCTGCGGCGGATACCGTCGCGCCGGTCGGCTCAACGGTGGCGATGAAACTCAGCGCTAACGGCCTCAAATTTACCGAGTGTCCAGCAGCCATTTTCGACGGATTGTAACGACACTTCCGATAAAAATAGCGTCCGCCGGTGGCTCACTTTCAAAGTGCCAGATGGCGCTGGCGAAGTGGGTTTTTCTGGCCGATATCCAATCGGGCGAGAAACTCGCCAAACTTCTGAAAAGATGTTCGTTTTAAAAAAGGCGAATTCTTCTGGATTCGTGTGTTGACATCATCCACAGGGAGGGATACTTTTCCGCGAACCTGCCTAAATTACGCAAGACTTCCGCTGTGAGGTTGAAAATGAAAGAGGCAGGAAAAATAGTGCTTGACAAACTCAGAAACGACGACTAAAGCTGCTGTGTGAAATAGTCAGTGAGAAGACTGAAAACAGGTTGCCGAGCAGCACCAGTTGGTCGAATCAGGTTGAGCAGCCTTTAATTCAGGGCCGCGTAGAAATCGATGTTTTCCGATGTCGGTATCGGGAACCGAACGACTGAACCAGGTGCTGATTCGTCTCCGAACCCAACAGACGACGCATACGAGGTGGATGCAAGATGGCGATTGCGAGCTTCATGGAACGCGAAGTGATTGAAAGCGGCTTAACCGTGATCGGGGAACTCGATCACAGTGGTTCCTGGTCCCCCGACAATGTCGACGTGGCCGATGGACTGCGCCTGGCCGCTGATGAAGATGAAGAATTCGAAGACGAAGAATTCGAGGACGACGAAATCGAAGACGAAGAGTTCGATGACGATTTCGAGGACGAAGACGAGTTCGAAGACGATGATGACTTCGAAGACGACGATGATTTCGACGACGATGAAGATCTGGACGACGCCGAAGACGACGAAGATTACTAACTCCGCATCCGGCTGACCGCCGGGTCAGTTATGCGGCTGGATATCAGATTCGGTCGCCAGACTGACGGGGTGAGCCGTTCCTTGAGATCACCAGCAGATTGGCGTCTGTAATCCATGGCGTGCCTGTGGATCAGACGGCCGTCCGATTTCGACAAATGGTTTTGAAGCCTGTTTCCCTTGGGAAGCAGGCTTTTTTTATTGGCCTCAGCGCGGGACGGGTCTCCCGGCCCGTCCGTCCCGTGGCCGTGGCCGACCATGGGGCATGGGCTGAGTTTGTGGCCCCGTTCGAGCGCGGGGGAGGTGATTTGCGCGCGTGGCTGGGCTGACGGGCCGGGAGACTCGTTCCCCATGACTTTACACCGACTTGATTGAATCGCCGAATTGTCTACAGTAGTTGTGGTTGTCAGGTCGTGTGTGGGCGCTATAATCGAAGTTGTCGAATCGATTCGGAAGCGGGCTCGACGTTTCCGCCAGTTTTTCTCGACTCACAAAGTGTCTCAGATCCATCCTAGGACAAAGTATATCCTTCCTGAGTCCCGTCGGAGACGCTCGCAGATGTTCACTCCATCACCTTCAGACGGTGGCTCGAATTTCTCCTATCGCTGTAATCAATGTCGCGTGTCGGATTTAGTCCGACGCTCGCAAAGCGATTTCGAAATCGACTTCTACGAGCGGATTCTGAATCGCGATCCTTATTACGTGGAGGTGTTGTCTCGGCTGGGTGAGTTGTTTGCAGACAAAGGTTGGCACCGTCGGACTTTGCAGATTGACCAGCGGCTGGCTCAGTTGCGTCCTCAGGATCCCTGTGCCATTTACAATCTCGCCTGCAGTTATGCCTTGTTGCATCAAGTGGAAGATGCCATGCGTGAGTTGCGGCGGTCAGTCGACCTGGGGTTCCGCGATTACCGTCAGCTGGTGATTGACCCCGATCTGGCTTCGCTGCGATTGACCCAGGAATTTGTGAATTTCGTGCGGACGTTGCAGGATCCCGCCGCCAATGCGGAAACACGCATGGTGTAGCCACTGCCCGATTCCGTTCTCCCGATTCCGTTCTGTCGTCCGCCCGGCTCTTCGAGTCGGGTTTTTTCGTTGCTGGGGGCAGAACGTGAGTGGGACGGGTCTCCCGGCCCGTCAGTGCTTTTGCGAGTCAAATAACACGCGGCACTGGCAGGGCCAGTGGCACCCAACCCCAGCAGTAAACTGTGACGAAGCAGTCATTTCATTCGCATTTCCGTGGAAAACCAAGCCGGCGTTGTGCGAAGTTCGCGAGGCCTGCGAGTTGGTGGAATCGCAGGTGACGGGCACTGACAGGGCCGGGAGACCCGTCCCACGATCGCTGTGCGCGATTAGACCGGCGTCCTCGTCGGTGCTGCGATTCTGCGTTACAATCGCGGCGACTGATGAGTCACTTCTGAGCTTTCCTGACCACGGCGTTCCCTGGCGGCGAGGCTCTTCTGGCCCCTGTTTTGCAAGGCGAATTGCATGAAACCTGCAGCACGAATTCAAGTCCTGGTCGTCCTCGGTATTGTGTCGACGCTGGCTGTCGTCCGTGGCACTGCCGACGATGCGGCCAAGCCGGCCCCGGAAAAAACGACCAATGCCGGTTCGGCTGAAGCCCGAAAGGCCTTCATCGACGGTACCGGTCCCGGCTGGGTAGCGCTGGGTGAAGCCGATTTTGAGAATGTGAATACCAGTCCGGAAACCTGGACTTTTAGGGATGGCGGCATCCAATGCACGGGAACTCCGGTCGGGGTGACCAAGTCGAAAAAGAAGATCACCAATTTTGAACTCGTTGCTGAATGGCGGCACCTGAAGTCGGGCGGAAATTCCGGCATCTTCGTCTGGGCGACCGACGAGGCCCTGACAGGTTTGAAGCCGAATCAACTTCCCCCGGGGGGCATTGAGGTCCAGATCCTGGACCATGGCTATGCCGAACAATATGAGAAATCACAGGGGAAAAAGCCCGACTGGTTCACGACCAACGGCGACGTGTTCCCGGTTGGCAAGTCGACGATGAAGCCGTTTGAACCTGCCTCACCGAAGGGGGGGCGCAGTTTCCCGCGAAAGAATCTGAGCAAGGGTGTCGGTGAATGGAACCATTACTACGTTCGAGCAATTAACGGTGAAGTGCGGCTGTGGGTCAACGGTGAGGAGGTCTCGGGTGGGACCAACTGTCAGCCCGCGACCGGCTACCTGTGCCTCGAATCCGAAGGGGCCCCGATCGAGTTCAAGAACCTGCGAATTCGTGAATTGCCGTAAGGTTTGAATGTCGCGCGGACGTTCTCCACGCGGAACGTCGTTATGGCTGGATGGAAGGAAATTCCATCCGACTGCAGCCTGACTCTTTGAGCAGGATGTCTTCCCAGGAAGCTCCAACAACTCGGGGCAGGCTGCAGGTATTTACCTCCAATTTCTTCAGATCACGCCCATGTCCTTCTGTTCCGCGACTCTTGACACGCGGAAAATCGACCCTTGCCACGCGGCCGTTGAGCTGAAAAATTCTGCAAATAGGCGAGTTTTTCCAGGGATTGGAACGGGAGGCGATTCTGAAATCACGCCTCGGCCGCTTCGAGTCTGGGACCTTCGGGCAGGATTGGGGATTTGGGAATTTAGTCCACTGGTTGTGATTGCACGCGGTTATCCGCGCTTTCTAGGATGGGATGGTGCTGCCGGGGGGAGACGTCCGGCGGTCGTCGATTACCAGACAGATGAGATCCGCAGATTTCTCACGACCAGACGTCGTGCATGTCGGCGGTGTGCAGCCTGGCTCGTCCGAGCCGGGGCCAACCAAGGTGCCCGAATCTGGAGAGCCGGGCGACAGGCCTCACTGGCCTGAATGTTTTGCAGAGCGCAATGTCCACGGAAAGGACATGCACATGCATCGAGTTACGAGCCGGATTGGCTCGGGGACTGGTTCCCGCTCACTCGTTGTCATTACTGGTCCGCCGTGAAGCAACACTTCGCGGCCACACTTGAGGTCCGCGCACTATGTTACTTCAGTCCTGGTTGGCAGCCTGGCGTCGCAATGCCAGTGGTTTGGTGGCCCGTTTTCGCAGCCGTCGTCCTGCTCGCCGAGTGACTCCTGTCCCAGTCCGGCCGGAAGTGCTGGAATCGCGCTGCCTGCTGACCACCACAACGATCGACCTGGCCAGTCTGGCTCCGGCCGGAGTGACGCTGTTCGGCGTCGACACAGGCGACTTCGCTGGCCGCGCGGTGTCGGGCATCGGTGATCTCAACGGCGACGGGTACGACGATGTCTTGATTGGTGCTTTGAACGCGAGCGGGGCCGGCAATGCGGCGGGCGCGACTGGCGAAGCCTTTGTCGTATTCGGCAAGGCAGATTGGTCGGGGACTCCCACGCTGGAACTGTCGACCTTGAACGGGACCAGTGGCTTCACCCTGTACGGCGTGGATAGTGTCGATTTCGCCGGACGAGCCGTCAGTACGGCGGGAGATGTGAATGCCGATGGCTACGCGGATCTGCTGATTGGGGCCTATCTGGCGGACGGCACCGGGAATTCCAAGTCGTCGTCGGGAGATACCTATCTCGTGTTTGGCAAGTCGGACTGGTCGGGCACCCCCACGGTCAACCTGGGGGCGCTGAACGGGACGAACGGCGTGACATTATGGGGAGCTGATGCTGGTGATCAAAGCGGTAAGGCGGTCAGCGCCGCTGGCGACGTGAACGGCGATGGCTATGGCGACATCCTGATCGGGGCACCGGGAGCGGACGGGGCGAGCAACAGCAAGTCGGCCGTGGGGGAGAGCTATGTCGTCTTCGGTAAGGCCGACTGGTCGGGTACGCCGACCGTCAACCTGGGGTCATTGAACGGCACGACGGGCGTCACCTTCTACGGCATCGACGTGGAAGATGAAAGCGGCCGGGCGGTGGGCAGTGCCGGCGATGTGAACGGCGACGGCTACGCCGACATTATTATTGGTGCTCCCGTCAGCGACGGTCAGGGGAACTTGACGTCAATTGCCGGTGAAAGCTATGTGGTCTTCGGCAAGGCGAACTGGTCGGGAACGCCGACTGTCAACTTGAGTTCGTTGAATGGTACGACCGGATTTACTCTGTTCGGGGTGGATCGCGAAGACTCCAGCGGAACGGCGGTCAGTGGTGCGGGCGATGTGAATGGCGACGGTTTCGCGGACATCATCATCGGGGCACCGGTTGCGGACGGAATCGGTAACGTGCTGGACTCCGATGCGGGTGAAAGTTACGTCGTCTTCGGCAAGGCCAGTTGGACTGCCACCCCCAGCGTCCTGCTCAGCAGCTTGAATGGCACGACCGGCTTCAAGGTCTATGGCGTGTCGCCTGTTGTTGATCTCGGTGACGAGAACTTTATCACGATGTTCAGTAACAGTGGCAATGCGGTCGCTGGCCTGGGTGATGTGAATGGTGACGGCTACGACGACGTCCTGATCAGCGCCGTGTTCGCCCAGGGGCTCATCCCGGGGAGCGCGAACCACGGCCAGAATTATGTGATTTATGGCAAGGCAGATTGGTCGGCAACTGCGACCATGCTGACGACGGATCTCGATGGGACCAATGGCTTCACGATCTACGGTGCCGATTCGAATGACCAGAGCGGTTATTCGTCCAGCGGGGCGGGCGACTTCAATGGAGACGGTTTCAGCGACCTGCTGATCGGCGCTCCAAATGGGGCCGGTCCTGCTGAAGTCAACTCATCCACCGGTGAGGCGTACGTCGTCTTCGGGGGTGACTTTACCTCGAGTGTCACCCATGACGGGACCGCCGCGGGTGAAACGCTGACGGGATCATCGGGGGCGGATAAGATTGTCGGTGGCGGCGGTAACGATCAGCTGAATGGCGGTGGCGGCGCGGATGTGTTGTATGGCGGAGCGGGCGACGATGTCATTACGGTGACGAGTACCGACTTCGCGCGGGTGAATGGTGGCCATGGCAACGACACCCTGAAGCTGAGCGGCAGCGGGTTGAGCCTGGACCTGACGACGCTGGCGGGGAACAAACTGCAAAACATCGAGCTCATCGATATTCGTGGCAGCGGCGCGAATACGCTGGTGCTGAATCCCCTGGAAGTGCTGAATCTCACACAGGGATCGAATGCGAATCACACCGGCAACACGCTGCGTGTCCGGCGCGATGCCAACGATACGGTCACGATGGGGACCGGATGGACCCAGGGGGCGAACGAATCGGTAGGTGGATTGACCTACCAGGTTTACACGCAGGGGGCCGCTCGTCTGCTGCTGGAAGTTCCCGGCCAGGCGCCGCTGGATGTCTCACTCAGCATTGATCAGTCGACGATTGCCGAGGCTGCGGGGACGGCGACGATTACGGCGACACTGCTGGATCCCGCAAGTGTCGATGTGACTGTGACCCTGAGTTTCACCGGGACAGCGACATTCCCGGGTGACTATACGCGCAGTGCGGCTCAGATCGTGATCACCGCGGGCAATACCACGGGTTCGGTCACGGTGACTGCCGTTTCGGACAGCAGCGTTGAAGCGAATGAGTCGATCAGTGTGAGCATTACCGGTGTCACCAATGACCTGGGGTTTGGTGCCGGGGCGGTGACGACGCAGATTCTGGACGACGACAATCATGCCCCGGTCTTCACGACGTCCGCGACCACCAGCATTCCCGAAAACACGACCGCTGTGCTGACGGTCGTGGCGGAGGACACCGACGTCCCCGCGCAGACCGTGACTTACTTGTTGACGGGTGGCGCGGACCAGGACCGGTTTACGATTACGTCAGGCGGCGTCCTGACGTTTAAGGCCGCTCCGGATTTTGAAGTCCCCACGGATGCCGGTGCGAACAACGTCTACGAGGTCCAGGTGACCGCCGATGACGGGTTCGGGAAAACTGCGGTGCAGAACTTGACCGTCACGGTGACCGATGTTGACGACGTGGCCCAGGTGGACCTCGACCTCGGCGGCCAGCAGACGATTACCTGGATCAATAAGCAGGATCCGGTCACGGTGTTGCCCGCAATTGTCGTTACGACCAGCGGTAACCTGGCGGGAACGACATTGACCATTTCCATGGATGCGCGCGGCAGTAAGAAGAAGCCGGCGGACATGCTGAGCATTCCCTCGACGGGCAGCCTGGGTTCGACTACGGCTCTGGTTTATGCCGATGGCCGGCTGACGCAGGTGATCACGTTGAACGAGAATGCGACCCAGGCCGGAATTCAAGCGGTGCTGCGTGGGATTAAGTTCTCCACGAAGGGGGCGGGATTCAAGGGAGCGACCCGCAAGCTGGATGTCACCCTGTCGGTTCCCAGCGGTTCGACCGAGAAGGTGTCGCAGACCATCAATGTTGTGAAGAAGGTGCCGAAGGCTCCGCGCAGCCGCAACTAGTTGGGCGCGAGCC
>CAZQUW010000130.1:13556-17641 GCA_964596215.1 uncultured Planctomicrobium sp.
TCAATCCAGGTGCGTCGGGCGGCGTTAGCCCCGGATTCTTGATCGTGGGAGGATCGGCGTTTGTCGTTGATCGCGACCTGCTAACATTCATCCGGCTTACGCCGGACGCTCGCCTGGGAAGAATGCCTTCCCATAAAAGTCGTCTGTCTCCCTGTTTTGGCGAGACGAACCGGGTATAAAATGGACCCTGCGAGTTCCCTGCGCAGGGTTCCCCGTTTGTCCGAGACCAGGAGACGTCAACATGGCTGAACTGTTATCCCCTGCCGCCCGAACGCGGCTGAGTCGGCGTCAGTTTTTGAAGCAGGCGGCCGTGGCCACCGGCGCCTCTGTCCTGGCTGCTCCGGCAATTCTGCGCGGGCAGAATCTCAACAGCAAATTGAACATCGCCTGCATCGGTGTCGGCGGGCGGGGAGCGGGGAATCTGTCGGCCGTTTCCAATCACAACATTGTGGCGTTGTGCGACGTCTACGAACCGGCCATCGAACGGGCCGCAATGACCTTTCCCAAGGCTCGGAAGGAAGTCGATTTCCGCAAGCTGTTCGAGCATGAGAAGGAATTCGACGCCGTTGTCGTCAGCACGTGCGAGCATACCCATGCGTTTGCCACGCTGGCCGCATTGCAGGCGGGGAAGCACGTCTATTGCGAGAAGCCGCTGACGCATAATGTGTGGGAGGCCCGCGTCATCCGCGAGGCTGCTGCCAAGGCCAAGGTGGCAACGCAGATGGGTATCCAGATTCATGCGGGCGATAACTATCGCCGCGTAGTCGAACTGATCCAGTCGAATGCGATTGGCCCGGTGACCGAGGTTCATGTGTGGGTGTCGCGTGCGTGGGGGCTGCAGAGCCCCGAATCGGCGGCCAAGCATGGAGATATTGTTTCAGTCCAGGAGCGGCCAAAGGATTCCAAGCCAGTGCCGAAGGGGCTGCATTGGGACTTGTGGCTGGGGCCGGTCGCGGACCGTCCCTTCCATGATGTCTATTTCCCCGGTCCGAAGTGGTACCGCTGGTGGGAATTCGGCAGCGGGACGATGTCGGACCTGGGCAGTCACTGGAACGATCTGCCGTTCTGGGCGCTGAAGCTGCAGGCCCCGCTGGCGATTGAAGCGGCCGGGCCTCCGCCGCACCCCGATCTGGCCCCGGCATCGATGCAGGCCACCTATGAATACGGTCCGCGCGGAGATCAACCCGGCTTGAAGCTGACATGGTACCAGGGTGTCAACAAGCCGGCTCCCTGGACCGAAGGCAAGATTCCGCAGTGGGATTCGGGTGTGTTGTTTGTGGGCTCACAGGGAATGCTGCTGTCGGACTACGGCAAGCATGTGCTGCTGCCGGAAAAGCAGTTCGCCGATTTCAAGCGACCGGCACCGTTCATTCCGGCATCGATTGGTCATCACGCCGAATGGTTGAAGGCGTGCGAGACCAGCGGGCCCACGACGTGTAACTTCGAATATGCCGGCTGGCTGACCGAGGCCAACCATCTGGGCAACGTCGCTTATCGCGTCGGCAAGCGACTGGAGTGGGATCCTGTCGAAATGAAGTGTCCCAACGCCCCGGAAGCCGATCAGTTCTTGCGTCGCAAGTATCGCGACGGCTGGAAGCTGGTGTAGTCCACAGGCTCCGACTCCGTGCCGGGTGATGTCGTGGAAGTCGCCGGTGGGCTGTCATCCCCGACCAGTGAGGTGTCGGTGCTTTTGGCGAGTCCGTCAACTGACACCCGGCATGGGCCGACCCAGTGGCACACGTTCCCAAAATTTAAACGTAGACAAAGCCGCTGGACTTTTGGCGCGCGACTGACGAATTCCGCGACTTTTTTGAAAGGCAACAGCGTGGCAGCTGCCCCGACGAGTATCCCCGAATCCGAGATCCCTCCCCCCAGCTTTCCGGTACTGGTGTCGATGTTTTCGACCCAGGCCGCGGTGGCCCTGGGAATGATTCCCCATCCCGTGACTAAGCAGCAATCGGTGGAGCTGCCGATTGCCAAGCATTTCATCGGGATGCTGACCGTCCTGGAGGATAAGACACGCGGTAATTTGAGCAGTGAAGAGAACACGTTCCTGGAGCGCAGTTTGCACCAATTGCGGGTGGCCTATCTGGAGGTCGAGAAGAAGTCGTAATGACACCTGTGCCCGCTTCAGGTCCGCGACACTGTCTGCGGTCCTGAAGTGTGGTTGAGATTCTGTTCGTTGCTAAGTTATTTGCTCGACGTGTTTTCCGTCGGGCAGTCCGGACGGCGGCACTGCTTTGCAGGTCGCTCGGGACGCGGGGCATGAGCGTCATCAGACATCGTGGGTGACGTTCTACGTGAGACCGCTGCGCGGATTGAGAAACGGTCAACAAACCGCAGTTCGTGGGATTTTATGCTAGTCCACATGGCTGCCCGCGTTAGAATGCAAGCAGTGGAGAGTTGTTCGACTGCCTGTTGAACCGCGCCTCTGCCCAGACGCGAAGTTGAGTTGTCCAGTGCCATTTCAGCCTCCCGATCACTGGTTGTCACATTCCGGCCCCGCCGGCTGGTTCACGGTGGATTATCCGCCCAGCTGGAACGCCAAGGAGACCGACGGGATTTTCAGCCTGTCCCCTTCCGACGAGGTTGGGTTGCTGACCATCAAGGCTACCTGGGGCGAGCAGCCGACCGATGCCCGGCTGGAAGATTTGCTGAATCTGAAGCAGCTCTTTCCCCGTCGTCGCAAGGTCCGGCAGCTGTCACCATTGCCGATTGATGCCGAGTCGCTGGTGTTCGAGGGTGAAGTTCGTCCCCCGACGGAAGGGCCCTGGTGGAAACGCTGGCTGGCCCCGGCGAACTGGCGGCGCTGGCGGATCTGGGTGATTCGCCGCGGCAAGATTTGCCTCTACGCGCTCTATTTGCATGCTGATGAAAGCGATCCCGAAGTTCTGACGCTGGTCGGGATGATCCTGCAGACCTTACAAATCGCGGAGTCGCCCGCTGACCCTCCGGAACGTTTTACGGAGCGCGTCGTGGACCTCGCGCGGCGTGAATTCCCCTCCATGCCGTGCGAGCCGGCTCCTGATTTTCAGCTGAAAATCGGCGCATCGCGTATCAATCTGTTCAACTTCTATCGCTCTTATATTGCCTCGCCCGAGCAATTCGAAGCGATCGTGCTGCCCGCGCTGACGACTGTCGTGCAGGTGCAGGGCTGGGGTAAGGAACGTCTGGAGCCGAACTGGGATCAGGTGCGTGACCGCATCATGCCCATGCTGTATCCGGTCGATGCCTGGAAAGAGCGGTTCTCGAACTTCATCGGTTCCGACTGGGTCGCGGGCCTGGTGATCCTGTATGTCGTGGATGAAAGCCACGCCTACTGGTACATCCGCCAGGAATTACTCGATCTGTGGGGCCGTTCGACGGATGAACTGCACGATACGGCGATGCAGAACCTGGATCGCTACTTCCATGATTCACCGATGGAACTGACAGGGGCGGGCGATCCGGATGGCCCGCAGATTCTGCTGCCGTCCCGGCCCGATGCTTACAATTCGTCGCGGTTCCTGAGCTCCGAATTCCGCGGCAAGCTGCAGGATGTGCTGGGGCGCGAGTTCGCCGTGGGGATGCCCAATCGCGACTTCTTCGTGGCGGTCAGCACGCAGACTCCGGAAGCGGTCGAACATGTCCGGCAGAAGGTTGCCGAAGACTACCTGCAGATGGATCACCCGCTGACCTCGACGATGCTGTTCGTCACCAGCGATGGGGTGAGTGAGTATTCGGAAGACGAGCCGTAGCCCGATTCTCTAAGTCGGGTCTCTAAGTCGGGTTTGTGGCCGATGCTGATCGCGTCGGTGTCTGCTGAATGATTCGAAATAAGATTTCACCATGGAGAACACGGAGAGCACGTAGATCTAATTCGAGATTTCTCCGCGCTCTCCGTGTCTTGTGCAATCCATCCCCCTGCAGATGAATGCACCACAGAGAACAAGGAGAAAAAGTTGTTTTTAGCCACAGATCGACACGGATGAAACACGGATTGAGACAGGCTGTGGGCTACTGAAATCAGCAAGCAACCGATATCAAGCAGCTATTGAGTAGATCTTCGGAAAGAGACTTCGCAGACGCTGATCTGATCCGTGTTC
>CAZQUW010000131.1:0-2881 GCA_964596215.1 uncultured Planctomicrobium sp.
ATCGCCGCACCGATGGCCACGACTTCGTCGGGATTCACACCCTTGTGCGGCTCTTTGCCGAACATCTGCTTGACGATTTCCTGGACCTTCGGAATACGGGTCGAACCACCCACCAGCACCACTTCATCGATGTCCTTGGGGGACAACTTGGCGTCTTTCAACGCGTTCAACACAGGCTGTCGACAGCGGTCGAACAAATGGTCGCAAATCCGTTCGAATTCCGCCCGCGTGATCGACATCTGCAAGTGCTTCGCACCGCTGGCGTCGGCCGTGATAAACGGCAGGTTGATGTCGGTCTGCTGTTGTCCCGACAATTCCTTCTTGGCCTTTTCGGCGGCTTCACGCAAACGCTGCAGGGCCATCGCGTCCTTGCGGAGATCGATGCCGTGCTCTTGCTGGAACTTCCCGGCGATGACTTTGATCAGTTCTTCGTCGAAGTCGTCACCACCCAGGTGCGTGTCACCATTGGTGCTGACCACTTCAAACACGCCGTCTGAAGACACATCGAGCACCGATACGTCGAACGTACCGCCCCCCAGGTCGAAGACGACGATCTTCTCGTCTTTTTTCTTGTCGAGACCATAAGCCAAAGCGGCCGCGGTCGGCTCGTTGATGATACGAGCGACTTCCAGACCGGCGATCTGACCGGCGTCCTTGGTGGCCTGACGCTGGGCGTCATTGAAATAGGCCGGGACCGTGATCACGGCCTGGTTCACCTTGTGTCCCAGGTAGGCTTCAGCCGCTTCCTTCAACTTGCGCAGAACGTACGCCGAAATTTCCGGCGGCGTCATTTGCTTGTCGGCGATCTGCACCTTCACGTAGTCAGCAGCTCCACCAACTACGGGATAGGGGACCAGCTTCTCTTCCGAGGCAACTTCGTTATGCCGACGTCCCATGAAGCGCTTGATTGAATACACCGTCTTCTTGGGGTTGGTGACGGCCTGCCGCTTGGCAGGGTCGCCCACCAGGATGTCCCCCTTATCCGTGAACGCCACGACGCTGGCCGTCAGGCGATTACCGTCTTGATTTGCGATGACCTTGGCCTCGCCGCCTTCCATGATGGCGACCACCGAGTTGGTTGTTCCGAGGTCAATCCCGATGATCTTCTCACCACGCGATGCCATGTTCCTGTCTCCTGAAATTGCTTGAAGTCTGTCTATATGAATCGAGATGTCCGGTTACAGCCGGCAGCTCAATTCCGTCGTCAGCGTTCCATCGAACGCTGCGGTTGTCGGGTTTCCCCGCAGGCGAGCGGTTTTGACTTAAGCTCTCGCCAGTTGGGACATTACCGCAATAAGGCAAAGAGTGTGCCAACAACTGTGAACTTGGATGATTCGCCGTATCTATTGATTTTATAAATGGTTAGTGCGACATGGTGCAGTGGCGACAGTGACCGACAGGCAAAAATACTGCCAGTTTGGCAACCATTCGGGTCGCAGTCTTTTTTTTCGACGCTGTCAATTTGGCACCAGTGCACCTGAAGAGCACACCCGCACTGACCCGGCAAGGCGAAACCGATTTCAGACAATGAATCTGAATTCACCACATCTGCATACCCGAATACCATCCAGGGCGAAGGTTGCAGACGCATGCTGCGATCGGATACCAGGCCAATTTCTTAGGGGGGCTTCTCTGGAATCGGCAGCATCCTTGATTCAATGGTGAAGCGATCGCAGATAGGCCCAGATGGCTGCATATTGCTGTTCCGCGTCCCCTTCCAGAATGCCTTTGGCGGCCGTTGTCCGGCCATCGACTGCGAATACGGGCATTCTTGAATTGGGATCGTAGCGTGGCGGATTCAGCAACAATCGCGGGAAGAACTCCGGATTCAAGCGGTCGGGGATCATCGAGAAATTGATGCCCACTGAGATTAACGTCGCATGGTCGCCTGCTGGACGTTCCTGGCCGACGCCGTGGCATTGCCGACAATCCAGTCCCTGGCCCTTCAATGTCAGCTGGCGGCCCAGGTCGACGAGTGCCGGCACAGGTTCCTCGGCCTTTTCTGGGATATCAAACCTGATCCCATGCTCCTGCGCGAGTCCGACGGCCAAGTGGTTCTCCGGAAATGAAGGCATGCGGGCTTTCAGCCAAGGGCGCGACTGGTATGAAAGTCGTCCATGGAGCAACCGGTCGAGCCATTCGGTTCGCAGCTTCTCGCCCGCCCAGGTCAGCTGCGGCAGTGCTTCTGGGGGCAGCCCCTGGCCTTCCTCGGACAACACTTCCGCCAGCGGACTGTTTTCACCATCGCGACTGTGGCAACCGCGGCAGTTCAAATGTTTGATCATTCGCTGTGTTTGCTCGACATCGAATTCACGGCGCCCGGGCTGCGCCTGAGACAAGAATCGAAGCAGCGCGACGCGCTCGGTGTTCGTCACTGGAAACCAAGGCTGGCGGGCTGCTGCAGGCTTGGCCGGGGCCAGGCAGCCCTTCGCGGAGGACTTTCCCCCAATGCCTGCAACGTGGGGCGCTGTCTGCTTATCAGCACCGTGCAGGATGTGGCAATTGTGACACCCTCGCGACTCAAATACCTCTTGCCCCCGCTTCGCGTCGCCCAGCACCAGAGGGTCTCGTGGCGAGATCTTGCCGGTTGACATTGAACGCAGGTAGGCCTCCAGAGCCGTCAGTTGCGGGGCTGTGAAACGAAAGTCCGGCATGCGACTCTGCGGGGAATGTTGCCGCGGATTTCGCAGGAATTCTGCCAGCTGGCCCGGTCGGAACTTCGCCCCCACATAGTGCAGCGAAACGCGGTGGAAGGGATCGACGGTTTCCGGTGCCGTGAAGCGGTGGCAGCCCAGGCAGCCTTGTGATTCGTACAACTGCAATCCGGCATCTACGACCTCGGCGTCACTGGATGTCGCACTTTCTTCAGGAGCCGGATTGC
>CAZQUW010000131.1:2981-17581 GCA_964596215.1 uncultured Planctomicrobium sp.
TGCGGCATCGTCATGGCGATGAAACAGCAACTGAGGTGGCACGGCCTCCCACGGATTGTTCGGCGATTTCCACATCAAGCGGACGTCAATTTCGGGGTGCTGGCTGGTGAATGTCAGAGTCACCGGTTGATAGCCGCGTCGCAGATTGACCGCTCCATTGAACGGCACCTCCTGTTCGCCAAGTTTGAGATTCACCTTCCCGCGAGTCTCCATCCGAAAGCGATACTCGCCCTTTTGCGGTACCTTCAGGTAGCCCGTCCAGGTGGCAGTCACCAGCGCATGGGGCCCCAGCACCGACTCGATCGTGGCACGGGGCAGGTAGTACGCGGCCAGTCGCGTCACTCCTTGCTCAGAGAATTTCCGGGAAGCCTCAAGTCCGGCCCCGCTCTCGATTTTCATGACCAGACCCGGCCGCAGGGACTGCTCGACGGCAGGGGGTAACTGCCCCGGCCGGTTTTTCCTGGTAAGTGGTACCGGTTGCGGATCCGTGCCGAGCTGATGCAATGTGGCATTAAAGGTCTGCTGGATGGGGCGGCCGGTTTTGGTTGCCAGTGTGTAGTTGAAACTGACCTGCATGGCCGGTTTCAGATCGGGAATTTCAAGAAAGACCGACTTACCGTCAGGCAGCAATGTGGATGATACGACTTCCACTTCGTCATGCCCCACCTGGCCGGGTGCAGACACCTTCATTTCTGGCGACCCGTAGTTTCCACTCCAGAGATAGTTCCACTCTTCGACTCCAAAGTTGTCGGGATCTGCGGCCTCGTCGGGATCCAGTGGTTCAGTGAATGTGAACGTCACTCCATTGGAATAGGTCTGCAGTCGGACGGGAAAGTCGACGGGACGACCGGTGTAGCGGACGCGTTGCAGACAGCCATCCTGGACGGCGCTCGACACCCAGCCCTTCATGCCGACGACATACAACTGACCGTCCTGCGGTCGAAAGCGACCACGCATCACCCCGGAATCAAACTGCACCGGAAACTGGACCGTTCCCCCCTGGACTCCGTGACCAAGCTCTTCGCGAACCGTCAGAAACATGCGACAAGTCCCAAACGAGAAGTGCAGCAGTTGTCCCTGTAGCAGGCCCCAGCGGTCGCTGGTCACCCAGGTCTGCCCGCCGCTTGAATTGTCCTGCAGTCGCGGAATCCAACAAATCGGGGGCTCGTATGTAGTCGGCGGGACCGTACGATGATGTGACTGCATCGCCCCGTAAAATCCACCTTGTCTCACCTGGAAAATCGCCGAGCCCGGCGTCCAGTTGCCTTCTTGAGGCGCCACCGTGATCGTATCGTGTGGTCCGATCGACATCCCATTCGCATTGCGGAAGCCGGTGGCAAATACGCTCAGTCGCTTTCCGTCGGCGCTCACCTGCAGCAGGCAGCCGTCGTGATCGGTCTGGCTGCCGCTGTCCCCCTTCAGGTAGTAAAAATTGCCGTGCGAATCGGTTTCCAGGCACGTGGCAAATTCATGGGAATTTGCTGTGACATGGCCTTCATTATTGAAGTTCTCATAGAAGTCGGCCTCACCATCGTGATTGCGATCGTGAAGCGCCGTGATCTGATCGCGTCCCAGAACGTAGATCAGTTCTTCCGTGCCGCGTTTGACAATTTTCAAGCCGAGGGGCTGAAACAGGCCTGTCGCATAGCGACGCCATGTTATCCGCTCCAGGTTATCGTCGATGCCGCTGACCAGCCACACGTCGCCATGTGCAGTGCAGACTGCAGCGTCGCCATTGGCGAAGAAGTCGATGCCGCTGGTAAAAAACAGCGCGTGGAACCGGTTTTCGAAAGGAATTTTCAGGGTGTCGACCACGTAGGGGTCTGTTTTCGTGGAGACTTCGCCGCGAGTAATCAATGGTTCTCCCCACTGCGGCGTTCCCGGCTGAGTCAGCTTTGCCAGGTCCTGACACTCTGGTGAGAGACTTGCCAGAGATGCAAACTCGGTGGCGGGCAGGTCCGCATGGGCGACGGCCAGTTTGATGCGCACCGGATTGGTCCGCGGCGGAATGACCAGGATTGTTGGCTTTCCGGCCGCGACGTCGATTGTGGCACCGTACGCGGATCCGATCAGCCGGGATTGGGCTTTTTCGTCAGAAATGATGACTCGCAGCTCATCCGCGCCGGGGGCAATCTGCCATTCGCGCGTAAAGACCGTCGCCGCACCGGAGGTTTCAATCCAGGGCGATTCCAGCACACGGGTCGAGCCAATCGTGTACTGCAGCACGACGCGCTGGCCGTGCACATACAGGCCTTCGTAGTGTGCGACGTCACGCGGCAGGGGACCGTAGGGGGGCCTGGACCGCGTGTCGGCAAAGCTGCCGGTACTTGTGCAACCCGGCTGCCGCGGAGTTGAAAATTGAACGGTGCCCTGGACTGCTGGCGGCGAGATCAACCCGAAGCGTGAGGGGTTAAACTGCAAAAAACCGCCGGTCCATCCGCAACTGGGACGCAGCAATTCGGTATCGTAGCATATGCTCGCCTGCTGACGGTCGCCCAGCTTAATGGCGATAGACTTCAAGGTCGGGCCGCCGGGATGAGACAAATTCCCGCTGAAAAACGCCCCCGTCTCCATCAACCGCCAGCGATCGTCGCGCGAATCGTCCTCGGTCCATTTGAACCCGACCGCGTCCTCTCCAAAGTGATCCCCGCTCTGCTGAGCTGCCGGCCCTTTTTTTTTACCGCGTCGATGTTCGCCACGGCGGGCGACTTGGATTTTGAGCTGTCTGGAAACTTCTTGTCGGCATCCAGCTCGTCAAAATGCCATAATCCGACCGTTTGTTCGTCCGCCTCATAGGGTGCAGCCGGCACCGACTTGATCTCACGAATCGCGTTCGAAATCCGCACTTCATCCACCACCCCATGACAGCCAATCTCGCGTGCTACCAGGCTGCCGATGGCCAGATCGCCCGCGACCGAGTTGCCGTCATTGAACTTCACCACTTGATCGGCGACCTGGACCCCGTCCGCGAACAACCGGACGCGGGTTCGTTCAATAATTAAGGCGACGTGGTGCCATTTGTCGTCACACAGGTTGCTCTTGGAGCGCACATGATCCGGAGTCATGCCCGGCAAATATGCAGTCAGTTCGCCCGAACCGGGCATCGTAAAGACTTCCCAATGCGTTGCCGAAGATTTGAGCTCATGGGCGACCAGGATGTTGTACGAGGCCGCATTTTTCAGGCGTGCCCAGCATTCCACAGTGATCGGAAACTGCCGGAATTCGGCGCGGCCTGAAACCACCGCACCGCCACCCGTAGCATTCAAGCCTTTACCGAACTTGCCTTCTGCGAGCGGCGCCGGATTCTTAGCCGCAACCGGAGCTGTACCCGGAGCCGTCGCGGTCAGGCCCGCAGCTTTCAGCGATATTTCTGGAGACCACTGGCTGCCGGCGCGAAACAAATAATTCTCCGTCAACGACACGGGAGGATCGAACGTCAAGGGGGGCAGGTTGGCCGCCCAGGCCGCTCCGCGACGCAGCACCAGACCGGCCTTGCGAATTGACACATCCGAGTGGCCGAGCACCGTCTGAAAAACGCGTCCCTTGCCATACTCGTAAACCCACGCCATGGGTTCTGCCTGCCGGGTGACTTTCGAGGTCGCTGTCAGTAACGGAATGATCGGTTGAGTCCCCTGCTGCCGGAAATAGAGTTCGTCCTCGGTCTCAAATGGGGGCAATCCCCGGGTGATTTCATGTAGATCGCCGGCAGCGGTCGTTTCGACCTGGAACTTGCCGTACGCGTCATGGCCACTTAAACCGGGAGTGTGATCCCAGATTCGACGCACGATCTTCGTGCGGAACTCGGGCCAGTCTGATTGTTTGTTGGGCAGGGTATTCGTGTACGAGCCATTGGCAAAGTGGACGATCATCAAACCGCCACCGTCCTCCAGGTATCTGACAAAATTGGCTTTGGCAGCGTCGGTAAGTCCCTCGCGATCCCAACTGCTGTAATTCCAGACGATCAAACCATACTGACTGAGCCGCTTCGATCCGAGTTCGTTCGGGTCCTCGATGACATCGACTGCAATGCGCGGGTCCTGTTCGATCACGGGCAGAAGCGCCGCGGTGACTTTCCGCCAGTCATGCGCCGGGTGGTTATGGCCGGTGACAATGAGCGCACCAATGGGCTCTGCCAGGGTCGAATCGACTCCCCCGGCGGGGACTTCCGCTTTGGCCGTCCACACGATCGCGTTCAGAATCGTGCGGCGATAATCGGGGAGCCACCAGTTGGAGTAAAAATGACCACCGGTAAATCCGAAGCCGCGCCCGCCATCCTTGCGTTCGACTGCCCAGCCGACCGTTTGAAACTTGTCGTCCCCCGGTGGCCGAGTCTTGATAATCGGGGTGACGCGTGGATCAGCGTCGCGGAAACGCAGGTTGTAGTAGAATTCTTCACGGATCTTGAAGGGCTGCACCCCGCGTGAAATGGGATGTTCGGGTGAACTCAGGACTGCCGTCCCCTCCCACGTCTGAATCGCGGAAAACCACTTATTGGCGGCGGGACCTTTTTCATAGTCGAAATAACCCCCGACCCATTCGGTGATCTGATCATGGACACGGCTGGGATTGAATGTCGTCCAATGGAATTGCACATAGCCGCAACCGCGCGCCATCTGCTTCGCCAGCGTCTTGAAGCGGTCGCCGACATACAGCGGGTGATCGGTCTCGCGATGATCGCCGCCGTCGGAAATCATGACAATCGTGTCGGCATCGTCCAGAGTCCGTTCGTCTTCGGGCCAGCCCTTGAAATGGGCCTCGGTCTTGATCCCTTTGACATTCGGGCAAGTATCCAGGAGCTGCTTCAAGAGAATGACATTTTTTTCGTACTCGTGCGCGTGCTTGGAGTGCCCGGTGATCGGGCCGGCAATCAGGACAATTTTGCGAGCAGGGGGCTCGGCAGCACTGGCCGCAGCCCCCCAGCTCCACAGCCCGGCGAGCACGAGGAGCAGGGCACCTAGCCGGTGACAGTAGCGAAAATTCATGGAGAATCCTGATTTTGAGCAGCGAATCAGTATCAAAAGCGAGTTATATTGTTGACGTGTTGTATTCTTGAACAGCCTAGCACTGATTAGCGGGACAGAGCAAGTCCCGCTGCGTGGACAGCCTATTCCTTGACGATCTTCAAGATACGATCGTTGCCGCTATCGACGATATACAATTCTCCGCCAGGACCGATCGTGACACCGTGCGGTTGGAAGAGCTCCACTTGCTCCGGCGGGCCACCGACTCCGGCCGTCCCCTTCTTGCCAGTTCCGGCAATCTTGACGATCCGGTCTGCCTGGGGCAGGTACCGCCGCACTGCGTGATTTTCGGTGTCAGCAATAATCACACTGCCGTCGCGATCGAGACACAAATGCTTGGGACCGTTCAGGGTTGCCAATCTTCCAGGCCCATTATCGCCCGTGTGTCCCGCCTTTCCGGTTCCCACGACCGTCCGGATCTTCCCGTCCGGATCGACGATTCGAAGTGCGTGTCCGATGCGATCCAGGATATAAATCCGTCCGTCGAGATCAGCGGTCACCGCCCGGGGGTCGACCAGGGGGGAATCTGTCGCTATCGAACCATCTTCCGGGACACCCTTCTGACCGTTGCCGGCGACCGTCGTCACTTGCCGCGTGGCCAGATCAATGGACCGGATCCGACGATTGTCCAGATCGGCCAGTAATAGGCGCTTGTGGTCCGGTGTCAGTGTTACACAATAGATGCCGCCGAAGACTGCCTTTTCCGCGGGCCCGCCATCGCCTGAAAAGCCCTTCTCGCCTGTTCCAGCAAAATTGGTGACATGGCCGGTCTGGGGATCATATTTCCGAATTCGCTGGTTCCAGGTGTCGGCCAGATAGACCGCACCATCGGGACCGATCGCCAGATTGTGCATGCCATTGAATTCGGCCTGCAGGCCGGGGCCCCCATCACCCCCTTTGCCGAGTTTCCCCGTTCCTGCAACTTGATGCAGCAATCCCTTGTCCAGTTTGAAAACCCGCTGCCCGGTGAGCTCAATGATGTATGCCACCCCCTGGCGGTCGAAATCGATGCCAAACGGATACTTCAACTTGGTCCGTTCCGCTGCAATTCCCCCTGCCGGTTCGGTTCCCCCCGCCACCAGCACAATCTTGTCGGCAGCACTCAGCGAAGGCGCGCAGAGCACGAATCCCAACACAGTCACCCAAATACGGCACGGCATGAAACAGACCTTTCGCGGTAGAGACGATACTCGGTTTAACGCTGAGAGGTTATCATCCTGCAGGTGGTCGTTGTCCGCAACCAAAACGGATGTGTTCCAGTTTATGACGAATCGAAGTGAACTGAGATGAATTCTGTCGCGTGCCCGGCGATGGCAATATTTCGTCGTTTCGTGTGCGGGTTTTGGTGACAAATTGATATCGAACAGGGCCGAGTACGAAACGCGGTCCATTCGAAGTTTCCGGAACAACCGACTTGGCTCGCCTGCGAATGTTTTGCTTTTAAGAATTTGAAATTGCGTCATGGCCAGTTCCCCTTACAAAAAACCGTCCGAGTCCAGAACAGCGTCGAAACCGCTGGGAACTCACCAGGCCTCCTGGATCTGGGGCCGGCATCTCGTGCTGGAAACCCTGCGGTCGGGGACCTGGCCGATTCTCGAGTTGTGGCTGGCCGACGACCTGCCCGAAGTCGACGTCGTCGCCACCCGGCAGTTGGCCGAGGCCGCCGAGGTTCCGGTACACCGTGCCGCGCGTCACACGCTGGTTTCGCGGTGCCGGGGTGAAGATCACCAGGGTTTCGCGGCGCGCATGGCCGAGTTTCCGTATCAGTCTGCGGAAAATGTGCTGGCGAAATCGTCTCGCTGGCCGCTGACAGTGGCCCTGGATCGGATTCAGGACCCGTTCAATTTTGGTGCGATGCTCCGTTCTGCAGAGATTTTTGATGCGACCGGCGTCGTGATTGGAAGCCGCGAGCAAGTTGGCGTGACAAGCCAGGTGGCGCGCAGTTCGGTCGGGGCCGTAAATCGATTACCGATCGCCCGTGTGCCCGATTTAGCGCTCTTCCTGGAATCGCTGCCGGCGACGTTGACGATTGTCTCGGCCAGCGAGAAGGCCAGTACGATCATCAGCGATTTTGATTTTTGCCAGCCCACACTGCTGGTCATCGGTAATGAAGGCCGAGGCATCAGCGACGAAGTGGCACGGCATTGCCGGGCAGCGGTCCGTATTCCGCAGCAGGGAACGTTGAACTCCTTGAATGCCGCCGCTGCATTGGCGATTATCTGTTACGAAGCCCGCCGCCAGCAACAGGTCAGGGATCGAGCCTGATTTCCGCTGGGCGATGATGACCGGCCCGTTGAAATGCGATGTAAAATTTTCCCGCGAGGATGTGAGATGTCTTGGAATCAATTGACCTGGGTGCTGATGTGCGTGGTGGCCTGGAGCGCAATGGGGGACCAGCCTGCATTCGCCCAACGTCAGAGGCGTAGTTCGACACCCGACAAGGGAACGGGAAATCCCGAGGCGGGACCTTTCGGAAACGATCCGCTTTTTCCACGTCCGGAAAATCCCGCTTCACCGCTGGAGAACATCGTTCGCCAGGCCCAGACCGCGTACCAGCAACAACAGTACGACCAGGCCATCGATCTGACGACCCAGGTTCTGAACGCCAATCCGCGACATGCAGTGGCGCGGTACTACCGGGCCAGCGCATTGATCGATTTGGGGCGTCGTGAGGGATCCGGTCAGAAGGTCCGTGGTGGGATTGCGGATGCGCGGGAAGCGTTGGGGATCGCCGGCAAGCAATACTTGATTTTCCACATCCCATATTTCTACGGATTAACTTCCCTGGCCGAGATGGAAGACAAGCCGGCCCACGCCGAACTGGCGATCAGTATTGCCACACCGCTGTTAGGGAAAGTCGACCTGCCGCCGAATGTTCGACCGCTGGTCTACTATCAACGAGCACTGGCCAAGATGTTCCTGAAGAACTATCTCGGTGCAGCTGCTGACTATGGTGAGGCCGTGAAACTCGATCCCCAGTTTCAGACGGCGCACTTTGGTCGCGCAGATGCGTTCCTGAAGGCGGGCGACCCGGGCAAGGCCCGAGCGAGCTTTGATGCAGCCGTCAGCTTGATGCCCGACGATGCGCTGGTCTTCAACAATCGTGGCACCTTCAACGTTCAGCAGGGGCGAATCGATCCGGCGATTGCCGATTTCACCCGGGCCCTCGAACTGAATCCCAACTTCTACATGGCGGCGCTCAACCGCGGGTTCGCGCGGACGCAAAAGCTGGAATGGTTCGAAGCGGAAAACGACTATCTGCAGTCGTTAGCGAGCAATCCCAAGAATGTGCTGGCATACCGGCTGCTGGGTACCGCACGGGTCGCGCAGGGTAAGTTGAATCCTGCCATTGAGGCCTTCACGACTGCGGTGTCGCTGGCACCTGAAGATCCGGACAATTATGCCGGACGCGGATTTGCCCGCTACTTCGCTAAGGACTACGCGGGGGCGACCGCCGATTTTGCCAAAGCCCGGGAGTTGCGGCCGGCCGCGGCATTGTTTGCATTGTGGAAGTACGCAGCACAATCCAGAACGAATCAGGCTGCTGCAAAAACGGAATTGGAAGCATTTCTGCAAAGTCAGCCAGCCACCCCCAACTGGCATGTGACATTGTCACAATACATGGTCGGGAAGATTGATGATGACGGATTGATCAAAGCCGCCAGCGCGACGGCCGATCCGGTGGCTAAAGCCCAGTGGCTGTGTGAGGCGTATTACTTCCAGGGGCAGAAAAGCGAAGCTACCCAGAAGGCTGACGAGGCTCGCAAATTCTTTGAAGAGTGCGTCAAAACCAACCAGGCACAGTTGACGGCGTTTATCGGCGCCAAGCTGGCCCTGGCCAGCAAATGATGTGGCCAGCAAATGATTCTGTGGGACGGGTCTCCCGGCCCGTCAGTGCCCTTCGACGCCGATTGCATAGCGAAAGTTGCGAATCGCGGCTGCAAAAACGCGATGGAGCCACTGATCAATTCGGATATCATGGTGCGCGCCAGTCGCGTGCTGTGCGAGGTTCACGAGTCGGGAACCCTGTTAGAAGTCGACTGTGACAGGCACTGACGGGCCGGGAGACCCGTCCCACGACGTGCCAGAATCTACGTGCGAGAAAACACTGTCGCTGCAATTTCCTGATCGCCGCAGACGACGTTCAGCTTCGTTCCCGGTGACAGGTAGTTACGCTTGATGATCGCCAGGGCAATGGGGGCCTTGGCGGTGTAATCCCAGGCGGCTGAGGTTACCATACCCGCTTCACGGACCTCGCCGGGCATCAGGACTTTGGCCCCGACGGCGGGGACTGGACTCGATTCCAGACGCAGGACGCGCAGCTCCTGGTTGACGTGGCCCATCGAGTCAATCCGTGCGATCGGTTCCTGCCCCAGGTAGCAGCCTTTGGTGAAACTGATGGCCAGATTCGTCCGCGCCGCTTCCTGAGCCAGGTTGTCGTCGGTGAGGTCGACACCATAGTTGGGGAAGCCGGCCGCGATGCGGAGCGCATCGTAGACTGCCGGCCCGGCAGGCAGTATTCCACCCGCCGACAAACTCTTCCACACAGCGGCCGCATCGGACACTGAAACCTGAATCAAACCACCGGGGCCACCCAGCCAGTCGACGCGTCGCACGGCAATCGGGTGCGATTCCAATGAAACTCGCACATGCTGGAATGGAACCAGGTTGCTGACCGGCAGACCGAGCCCCGCCAGTCGGGACAAGCATTCCGGGCCGCTCACATAGAACTCGACGAACTCATTCGACCGCCGGTGGAATTGCACATCCTCGGTGATCAGATATTTGTCGAAGTGGGCAAACAACAGATCTTCAAAGCCGGGCAGGGCATCGACCCACAGAGAATTCTCTTCCGCGAAGACAAAGATGTGGGCTTTAATCTTCCCCTGAATGGTCGTGACAAATGCCTCGCAACTTTGACCGGGGCGGAGATTGCGGATCTCATTTGTGCAGAAGTTGTGCAAGTATTTCTGGCGGTCAGCACCAGTCAGTTCAAGCTGGGTCCGCGCTCCGAGATCAAACAGAACAGCGGTCGAAATGGCCGCCAGAGATTCCGCCTGGGGATCTCCGGAAGATGTCGGTTGAATGGTGTTATCGGTCATTAATATCAGTCTCAGCGATTTGAAAGTTGTCTCGCGGCAATGAGGGGCATTGATCACTTCGCGATCAGAACGCCTTCGCAGCCGCGAGGGGGAAATTGGCTTCGAGTATCGAATCGTATGGCCACTGGCAACGCGTGTATTTCGTTCGCAGTCGCGAACGACGACGCTCGTCAATCTCGCGAATCGGGCCGCTCTCTGTCGCGTGCCGCGTCGCGAATCAGGCTGGCTGCCAGCGCTGTCCAGCCCGTTTGATGACTGGCCCCCAGGCCGCGGCCATTGTCGCCATGAAAGTATTCGTAAAACAAGACATTGTCCCGCCAGTGCGGATTCGTCGCATAGCGTTCGTCATCGCCATGACACGGGCGACGGCCCTCCTCATCTTTGAGGAATAATCGTGTCAATCTCGCGGTCAGCTCGGCCGAGACCTGCGCCAGGTTCATCAGGTTGCCGGAACCGATGGGACACTCGATCTTGAACGAATCTCCATAAAAATGATGGTACCGTTCGAGGGCTTCAATCAGCAGGAAATTTACCGGGAACCAGACCGGGCCGCGCCAGTTGGAGTTCCCTCCAAACAGCCAGCTGTCCGATTCTCCAGGCAGGTAGGCCACGCGGAGATCTTCGCCGCCAAACTGGACTGTAAAAGGTTTGTCGGCATGCACGCGCGACATCGATCGGACCCCAAACGGGGACAGAAACTCGTTCTCGTCGAGGACTCGCTGCAGAATCCGTGTCAGCCGATCGCGAGTGGGAATGCCGAGCAAGTAGCGTTTCACGTGCCGCGTACAGCCTTCATTCTCTGAACTTAACAGGTGCCGGGCGAGTTCGGGGCGGTTCTTCAGGAACCAATCCATCCGCTTCCGGAAGCCGGGCAGTCCCGCCAGTGCCCCTTCGTCGATGACGCCCACTGCAAAGAGGGGAATGATGCCAACCATCGACCGAATCCGAATCGGCTGGCTCTGGCCGTCGATATTCAGGTGGTCATAGTAAAACCCCTCTGTTTCATCCCACAGCCCGGTTCCCCCCTGTGTGTTGATCGCATGCACAATGGCCACGAAATGTTCGAAGAATTTGGACGCGACGTCCTCGTATTCGGGACCGTCGACGGCCAGTTCCAGGGCTATGGCCAGCATGATCATGCAGTAAAACGCCATCCAGGCGGTGCCATCCGCCTGTTCCAGATGGCCGCCGGTAGGCAACGGTTTCGAGCGGTCGAACACTCCAATGTTATCCAACCCCAGGAAGCCGCCGGAGAAGATGTTCTGCCCGTTGGGATCTTTACGATTCACCCACCACGTGAAGTTCAACAACAGCTTGTGGAAGGCCCGGGCCAGGAACTGGCGGTCGCGCCGGCCGCCGCGGCGCGTGATCTTATACACGCGCCAGCAAGCCCAGGCATGGACCGGGGGATTGACGTCCCCCAGTGCAAATTCATAAGCCGGGATCTGTCCGTTCGGGTGCATATACCATTCGCGTAAGAGCAGCAGCAATTGCTCCTTGGCAAAGTGCGGATCAACGGTCGCGAACGGGATCATGTGAAATGCCAGATCCCAGGCCGCATACCAGGGGTATTCCCACTTGTCGGGCATGGAGATGATGTCACGATTGAAGAGATGCTCCCAATCGTGGTTCCTTCCCATCAGCCGCGCGGGCGACACGGGTGGTTGCCCGGGGTCCCCCTGCAGCCAGTCTTCCACGACGTAGTGGTAGAACTGCTTGCTCCACAGCAATCCCGCTTCAGCCTGGCGAATGACTTGCGCTTCGTCGGGGGTAACACAGCCGGGCTGCCGGGCCACGAGATACGCTTCGGCTTCTTTGGCCCGTTTGTCGAACACGGAGTCAAATGCCGGGCCAAATGTGAGCGTTTGTCCTTCGTTCGACGCCCAGAGCCGCATGCGCAAGACGACTTCGCCGCCGGCCGGAATGTTCAATGCATAATGTGCCGCCGCCTTGGTCCCCACGGGATCGGGGCTGAGTGCTTCGAGATTGCCATCGACCAGATATTCATGGAATGCATCCTTGCGGTAAAGCCCGACGCTGGCCGCACCGAAGATGCGCTCGTAGTTGGTCTCATTCTCCGTGAAGAGCCAGTCGGGTGTCTCTCCCGACGGCCCGAGATCTGCCGCGTAGCAAAACTCGTTCAATGTGGCGTGGTAACACAGAAGTGCCGGCCCGCGATCACCCACGATACGGGGCTTGGTCCAGCAGCCTTCGTGGGTGCAGCCCCAGGACCAGGTGTTTCGAAACCAGATCGTCGGCAAGACATGCAGGGGGGCCTCAAAAGGGCCCCGATTCGAAATTTTCAATCGAATCAGGATGTCATTGGGAGAACGCTTCGCATACTCGATCTGCACATCAAAGTACTTGTCTTCGGCGAAGATGCCCGTGTCACGCAGTTCAAATTCCGGTTCATGCTTGCCGCGTTTGCGGTTTTCAGCGACCAGCAGATCGTACGGAAATGTTTCCTGGGGATATTTATATAAGGCCCGCATGTACGAGTGCGTGGGTGTCGAGTCGAGGTAGTAATATTCCTCTTTGACGTCTTCCCCGTGATTGCCCTCCGGACCGGTCAGCCCGAACAGGCGTTCTTTCAGAATGGGATCGCGGGCGTTCCAGAGCGCCACGCCGAAACAGAGCCGGCATTCGCGGTCGGTAATTCCGAACAGGCCGTCTTCGCCCCAGCGATAGGCCCGGCTGCGCGCGTGGTCGTGTGGAAAATAGCCCCAGGAATCGCCATTGTCGGAATAGTCTTCGCGGACCGTGCCCCATTGTCGTTCTGACAGATACGGTCCCCAGCGTTTCCAGTTTCCAGCCGGATCACGGGCCGCATCGGCTGCCAGTCGATTGCTTTCCGCATCATTCAAGTCAGGGAGGGCCATCCAAAGCGCTTTCCGCAATTGCAATTCAGGGACGTGTACGGCGAAGGAGCTCTATCCTAACACGTTACACGGACATCGGAAACGCGATTGCAGGTGCCGTGGGAACAGGGGCTGAATTTCGTGGAAGTTTCCGGATTCCACCACGGAACCAATCGCGATTTCAGGTCAATAGATTAACGGAAACCTACGTTCCGCGCAGCGAGTGAACGCGCGATTCACACAGACAATGCAGATCGCTCCTGAGGTGAACACCGCAAGTGGTTTCGCGGAATGTGGTTAAATCTCTTGCGAGTGCCGGTTAAATCGGGTTAAATAAAGAAGAGTTGATTTGTTTCTCTGGGAGACGAAACCGATGTACGTGCGGCGTCCTACCGGGCTTTTCCTGCAGGTTTTGATGTTCTGCCTGCTGATCGTAGGAATTGCCTCGTCGGCTGTACAAGCTGAATTGCGTAGCAGCCCGCCTCGTGTGCAGATCGATCGGCCGGAACGATCGCAGCAATTGCTCATCAGCACGACAGTCGCTGAGGGCCGACAGGTGGACGTATCTCGCAAGGTCAAGTTTGAGGTTGTGCCCCCCCTGCTGGCCGATGTAGACGTCCGGGGGCTGGTTCGGCCGCGAGCAGAAGGGGTGGGCGAAATCATCGTCCGACTCGACCAGGACGAGATTCACATTCCTCTGGAAATCACGGGACTCAACAGCCCGGTTCCGGTTTCCTTTCAGCACGAAGTACTGCCGATTCTGACCAAGGCTGGCTGCAACATGGGTGGTTGCCATGGGAAAGCGGAAGGCCAGAACGGATTTAAGCTGAGTGTCTTCGGATTTGATGCGGCAGCCGATCATCTGTCATTGCTCCAGGAAAGTCGCGGACGGCGACTCAACCTGACGGCTCCCGAGAAAAGTTTGCTGCTGCTGAAGGGGGCGGCGATCGTTCCGCACGGTGGAGGCCGCAAGCTTGAGCGGGGGGATGCACGCTACCATCGCTTGCTGCGCTGGATTCGTGAAGGGGCGAATTATACGGTTCCGGGTGAGTCCGCCGTCGTCAGTATCGAGGTTGAACCTGCTGAGCGCGTACTCGTGCCGAATGATTTTCAACAACTGCGCGTCACCGCGATTGATGCATCAGGCCGACGATACGATGTGACGGCGGAGTCCGAGTTTGTCTCGAACACCCCCAGCATTGGTGCCGTGGATTCACGAGGCCTGGTACAGGGAACTGACGTTCTGGGTGAAGCAGCCATTCTGGCTCGCTATGCTGGGCATGTTGCGATCTGCCGGATCACGATTCCGCGCAGTGGTGTGAAGTTCCAGCGGCCGCCGGAAAACAACTTCATCGACGGGTTCGTGTGGAACAAGCTCGAGCGGCTGGGAATTGAACCGAGCGGTGAGGCCACCGACGCGGTGTTTCTGCGGCGGGTCTTTCTGGACACGATTGGCCGTCTGCCCACAGTCGCGGAAGCCCGTGAATTCCTCTCGAGCAAGGCTCCTGATCGCCGCGCCAGGCTGATCGATCAGTTGCTCCAATCGCCGGACTATGCCGACTACTGGACCATGTTGTGGTCCGATTTGCTCCGCTTTGACCAGCAGGCGTTGACGCCCG
>CAZQUW010000132.1:0-1847 GCA_964596215.1 uncultured Planctomicrobium sp.
CGAGTCGGCCCGCCACTCCCCGATTCGATCTTGATCGGTGCGATCACCAGATGAAAACCACGCGGCGGTAGCTTGTCGAGTTGGGCGACGTTCTCGAGTCCGAATCGTCCCGCGCTGTTGACGATGTGATGAACTTGAAAATCCTTCGACAGCCCGGGGTCCATGCTCAAGGTATCAATACCGATTCCCTTCACCTGCCGCTCTTTGACCAGCCAGCGAGCCGCATCTGGCGAGTAACCCGGGAAATGCAGCTTGCCCATGACGTCCTGGTTCTTATACCGCATAAAGTTCTTCCAGAACTCGCCCCAACCAGTGTGGAGCAACACGACGGATCCATCAGGAATCCGGCCGTGCTGCTGTTCCCAGTCAGTCAGATCTTTCACTGTCGCCTGGTAGTCGGCATCGGCACTCACCTGCATCGCAATGTCGATCACGACTCCAGCAGCGAATAGATTTTCCGGCTGTATCTGATCGACTGAGGGCTGGTTCTTCTCGAAATGGTTGGGGGCATCCAGATGGGTCCCCAGATGCTCCGGGCAAGACAGTGCCTTCGACAGCACACCATTCTGTTCCAGGGTGGCAATGGTCTTTAAGCGAAACGGTTCATAATTGGGAGCCGGCCAGTAAGCATTCTGCTCATTTAACGCGTAGGTCAAGTCGACAATGTGCGTCTGCCCGCTGCAAAGCTGGTCGAGCGTGACCGCGGATTCTACTGCCGAGGCTCCATTAACCGCCTGCAATCCCGATCCCCAATGACACGCCCCGACCACAGCCAGTGACAATGCAATAGGCCAACAGTGACGTAGGAACATGGCAAACTTCTCCACCATCAATCGAATGCAATCGTGCATGTGCTCAAAATATTCAAGCACGTAAAAGTCGTGATCGGGACCGCTGATCAAGATCGGCCACAACACAGGATCGGATCCTGTGCCACATCTCGGGGGCCTGCAACCATCAGTCGCCGTTTGCGACAGCCCCATCCATATTCTGGGCTCAAATGACACTCATCGTTCGCGTGATGCGTCTGGCGTGTGGCCGAAGAATTCGCTCACACGCCAGGAACGGCGATCTATTTGCTGAATAACAGCCCGGGATCAGCCGGCGAGCCGCCTGCCAGTTTGAAGCTGTAACTGTTGGCCCCCATGGGAGTCAATTCAAAGACCATCGCGGGGCTGTTGTTCTGTTTCAGAATCAGCAGATTGTCAGCGACCTCGTAAGGACCGCTGTATTCCTGCGTCTTCTTATTAAGCGTGAACTTCCACGTAAACTTATTGTCCTTGGAAAGGCTCAGCGAAAAGGCCGATCCGTCGTCGCGACTGGCAGTCCAATTCCCAACCAGCTTTGCGAGATCCAGAGGCTTCGCAGTCTTGGTATCTGCCGCCTTAACATCCGTGTCGGTGGTGTTGAGGTCGCTATCTGGTGTCGGCGGCGTATCGTCACTCGCTGCTGGCGGCGTCAGAGACTTTAAAATCTGTGCGGAAAGAGTGTCGCGAGGATTGAGCGCAACGACCTTCGTCAACTCCTTGGCTGCCGCTTCGCCGTGCCCCTGAGTCAAATAATGATATGCCAGCACGAAACGGGCTTCTGCAGAATCGGGATGCACCTTGCGGTACTCTTCCAGCGTGCGAATCTGATCGGTGTAAACATCGATATTCGCATACAAATGGATCAGCGTTGTCCAGTCCCAGCCGGGGCCTGCGGACAACACGGCGTACAATGGAGCGGCGGCCCCCTTGTAGTCCTGTTGCGCGAACAGAACCAGCGCCCGAAATTCCTGCAGCACCGAATCACGCGGCATCTTTTCCAGGGCCTGCTCGACTTGCTTCAAGGCACCGTCGTAGTCG
>CAZQUW010000132.1:1947-6320 GCA_964596215.1 uncultured Planctomicrobium sp.
TTACCGTGATACCATCCGCCATAGTAATTCGGTCGATAGTAGGGATGACCTAGTGCCGGCCGGCCCGCCACACCAATCCGATCGTACCCAACGCCACCGCGGTAAATCCCAGCCCCGCCATAACCCAAACCCGGCCGCGCACCCACGCCGACACGGTTGATAGCCGTGTTGTTGACCGTCCGATTAACATTAATATCTGTGCGATTGCCTCCGAAGGGGCGCGTTGCCGCGCCAACACCCGCATTGGGATGCCCGAAACTTCCGTTGACGCCCCCCGGCCGAATGCCGTTTGCTCCTCCGAACGCGGAAGTTGGATGGAAACCGGCGTTACTCGGATGAAAGTCTCCAAAGCCACCGGGACGTCCAACGCCTCCTCCCACCCCACCACCTCCAAAGTGGCCCATATCGCCGCCGATATGCCCCATGCCACCTCCGAAGCCACCGCCACCAAAGTGGGCTCCGCCAAAATTACCCCCGCCGAAATGGGCGCCCCCCAAATTTCCGCCCCCCATATGCATCCCGCCACCGCCGAACCCGCCTCCACCGCCTCCAAATCCACCACCGAAGCGTCCCGCCTGACTCACGCCAGACAACAATGAGACCGCCAAGGTTCCCGTCACCACGGTCTGATACAATTTCTTCATGTATCAAATCTCCCTCAGGGAAATAACAGCACAATGGAATTCACAGCGCGACACGATTCCCGTCAACCAGACATTTCACGGGGCAGAGGGAAGGGGCGGCTTGCGGACGATCGGAATCTCTGCGATATCAGGGGCGATTACGCCTCCCACAACTCGATCACGAGCCTGGAACGTCGCCTGATCTTTGCTGATCTGAGTCAGAATATTTGTGGCCGAGGCGATCTGCCCCTGGCGCGAGACCCCAGACGTTTTCGAGATCCAGCGATTTCCGTTACGGGTCCAGACCGCTTCACCAAACCCCCCTGCGGAATCGAAGGTCCAGGATCGCAGTTCGCTTGTCCGCGGATCCCAGCCGATGCGCTGTGTCCCTTTCAACGGGGGGCCGTTTCCAATTCTGACAGTGAAGTCGCTCAACAGAAAATGCTTATCGTCAGACCAGCGAAATGTCGTCTGCACAATGGAGTCGCTGTTCTCATCGACCCAGGTCCCGATTAACCAATCCAAACCCTGCAGGTGCTCGGCGGGGGTCAAGGGCAAGCTGGGAAGGTCGCGGGCACTGGCGATTTTCCAGTTGGCATCCTGTTTAACATAGGTGGCGCTATAACGACTCTGCTCGACCGAAGATTCCGGGTTCGCGTCCACAACGATGGTCGTCGTCCCCTCCTCAGTCGCCAGGACTTTACCCAGGAAGCGAATCGAACTCACTTGAACTTGCATTCGCGCCTCGGGTTGCAACTCGAACAATCCGCCATATAGCTTCTCGATGGCCGGCCGCCCCCGCAGGGTACGTCCGGACTCATCGGTGATCTCCGCATCTTCCGTGAATAACTCGGCGATCGCTGATGATTGATGGCTATTAAAGCCTTGAGCAAACGCCTGCACCAATTTCTGAATGGCGAGCAAGTCCTCAGCAGAACGCTCACCAACAATCGCATCAGCAGCGGGAAATACGACAGTTTCTGCGTTGGGCTTCTTATCTGCTGCGGGCCCATTTGACTTAACTTTGCCGGACTTCGCCGGAGCATTCTGTCTGGGATTGCTAGCGGGCTTTTCGGTTCCCGGGTCAGCGATCACCGCGGAGACGCCCCACGCGACCGCCGCCAGGCTGAAACAGAACAAGATGGGCTTCATCGTGACACTTGAACCTTCTAAACAGAGAGTTATCCGAAGGAGATTCGCCGCCTGCCAGAATCGATTATTGACCGCCGACGGACCGTTGCAGAGGATTGTCACATGAGTGGACGGGAAAATACAAGCTTGCTCTTGTCGCCGTGAAGAGTTGACGATTATAAGGACTGAGCCCCCACGAAAGTTTAACTGTTGATTGCGCATTCATAGACAAGACTGACACATTCGCCATGCAAACCGAATTCAAGGCAGTTCTCGATCAGGACTCACTGGCCCAGGTCGCCCGCGATTTAAAGTTTCACCCCAGCGAGACCACCAATCCGCAGGTCCTGACCCCGGAACAGATCGCGCAATTCAATCGTGATGGGTTCATCAAAGGGATCCGGATCTTTACACCGGAAGAAGCACAGGCAAATCGCGAGTACTTCGATGAGTTGCTGGCAAAAGTACTGGCTGCGGGTGGCGACAGTTATTCGATCAGCACGGCGCACTTGAAGTACGGCAAGGTCTATGACCTGTTAACGCACCCCAGATTGATTGCTGTGGTGCAGGATCTGCTGGGGCCGAATCTGATTGCCTGGGGGTCACATTACTTCTGTAAGATGCCGCGTGACGGCAAGCCGGTGGCCTGGCACCAGGATGCCAGCTACTGGCCGCTATCTCCCTCCAAGGCAGTGACTGTCTGGCTGGCGATCGACGATGCCGATCGCGAAAATGCCTGTATGAAATTCATTGCCGGTTCGCAACATGTGGGTCACCTGACCTTCCGCCCCAGCGATCCTGCAGAACACAATGTCTTGAATCAGACCATTGACAACGCCGAACAATACGGGGAAGTCGTCTGGGACGAACTGCAGGCCGGTGAGGTTTCCCTGCACTCGGATCTGCTGCTGCACGGATCAGAAGCCAACTTGTCGGAACGCCGGCGCTGCGGAATCACGTTGCGTTATTGCGCCGCGGATGTCCGCGCAGGCCTGGGATGGAATCAGAAAGGTGTCATCGTCTCAGGCTCGGACCCATCCGGGCACTGGGCCAATCCGCCGCGTCCGCTGAGCGACTGATCGCGCGCGACACGTCGGGAAATGGGCCGAGGTTTCGAAAATCGGCCGAGACTGTGTGAAACCCCAAGCTTGGCTCACATCGGCCAATTGAGAATGTCCTCGGACGCGGCACGGCTTGTTCCAGCTGCCTGCATATATTATCGCGGGAGCAACTGCCCAGGCGCAAAAAATCTAGGTAGCAGCGGAATCGGCTCCGCTGTTGATGAGTTGAAAAATGGGCGTGGTGGCGATCGTCGTCACGACGGCCATAATGACCATCATGGCAAACACTGTGGGGGAAATAATCTGCAGATCGAGACCGATGTTGAGGACAATTAACTCCATTAGTCCGCGCGTATTCATCAGAATTCCCAGGCTGGAGGCTTCCCTCCAATTGAGCCCCGTGAAGCGTGCCGCGATCAGCGTCCCCCCAAACTTTCCGATCGTGGCCACGGCAATGATCAGCCCGCACCACATCCAGTTCTCCATTCCAGAAACGAGTCCGATCTGCGTTCGCATTCCCGTGAAGGCAAAGAACGCGGGAAGGAGCAGGACCGTAACAGTGTCTTCCAGCTTGCGGATCAAATCCTTCGCCAGCGGGCTGTCGTGCGGGAAAATGGCGCCCAGCACAAATGCGCCAAAAATTGCGTGAATCCCGATGGCCTCTGTGATCAAGGCTGATGCCAGTAATCCGACAAACACGACAGCCATGACTCCGGGCGTGGTGGGGGCAGGCCCCAGTGAACTCACCCAGCGGCGGAGCAGGGGGCGACAGACCAGGAACATGACCGCAATATAGATCGCCGTCCACACCAGCACGAGGAACGAAGCCTGAACCTTGGCCTGAGCCACACCAACCACAAACGCCAGCAGGCACCAGGCTGTTGCATCATCAGTGGCGGCACAAGTCAGGGCCACGACCCCCAGCGGAGTGCGGCTGATGCCGCGATCAGTCAGAATGCGTGCGAGCACAGGAAATGCCGTCACAGACATCGCCGCCCCTAAGAACAGCGCGAAGACAGTGAACGGAACATGCGGTTCGGCCAGCCGCGGGTACAAAAACAGTGCCAGGATCGAACCGAGCAAAAAGGGCGCGACGATACTCGCATGTGAGATTGCGACGGTCGAATGCCCACGTTCGCGTAACGACTCGGGATCAAGTTCGAGTCCCACGACAAACATGTACAGGATGACTCCCAGCTGAGCGATGACCCCGAGCGTGGGCGCTACCGTTTGCGGCAACAAGTAGCCCGCGAATTCTGGGGAAATATAGCCCAGAAGCGAAGGGCCCAGCATGATGCCGGCAATCACTTCACCGATTACGGGGGGCTGGCCCAGGTAGCGGAACACTGTGCCCAGCAAGCGACCAGTCACAATCACCGCGACCAGCGCCAGCAGCACATGCAGCAAGGCTTCATTGCGGTGCGCGACACCGAACTTGGCCCCTGCCACTGCAGGGAGTGCGACAGCAGTTTGCAGCGTTTCACCGAATTGACGCACCAGCAGAAACCCGGCGATCGTTCCGGCCAGCATCAGCAAGTAAACGATCGCAGACCGCCAG